>CP009217.2:1525619-1851238 GCA_000746585.2 Rickettsiales bacterium Ac37b | reverse complement strand
ATAATTATTACAGATAGTAATAGTAAGAATAGTTAATAGAAGTTAATGATAAAGTAGTTGAGTAAGAGAAGGAAATGTGTTAATAAACTTAACGAATACTACAAAAAGATCTATAAATTCTAATAAATTAATATCAACGTTATAAAACTAAAAAGAAGTAATGAATTATGTCAGTAATGTCAGGGGAAGTGTTGTTATCCGGGAGCGGTGGTGATTGGTTTGTCAATGATCATCTAGAAGGATGGTTAAATTATTTAGGACTCTATAATCCCTTTGGGTATCATGGAATAATTTTTGGAGATGATCATTTAGTAAATGGTAGTAGCCATAAAATAGCTGTGGTAGAATATGATGGTAATGATTTAGATGATTTTTATTTGTATAATAAGGTACTTGCTGAAGAGCTAATTATTTATTTACCTCAGTATACCAAAGTTAGAGGTTCTTTACATTTAGATCATGCAGCCAGGATTAGGTTAGTAGCGCCACAAGGTATCTCTCTTTCTGGGGTAGATTTTAATGGTTTAGAGGTAATAGTTAGCACGCATGATTTAGAGGAACTGGAACAAATATTAAATAATAAAGATGAGCTGAGAGCTAAGTCTGTTAGTAAAGTGGAGATTGCAGAGGTTAAGGGTCATGGTTTATGGATAGAGGCGTGTGCGGCGGTAGTTGGTGGAAATAATAGGATCAGTGATTTTAGGGCAGCTTTATATTGTAGTAAACCAATTGATGATTACTCGTTTAAGAGTTTACAAGGTAGCGTGCTAAGTAGTAGCGCAGTAGTGGTGGAAGATGATGGTAATAGTTTAGGAGTAAAGCTTGAGGGAAATATTGCTGCTCCTTTGATCAAGGTTAAAAGTAAGGAAGCATTTTGGTTAGAAGGGTCTATTACTGCAAGTGAAGTAGAAGTTGTAGGAAGTTCTGTGAGTCTTGTAGGGTTTGGTAGTATCAAATTAGCAAGCTATAGGAATCAAGATGGGATGGTAGGAGCGCCTGGCAGCTTAAATATTTATGGAGATCATGGAGTATTTGCGCCAAATTCGAGGATATATTATGCGCTTTATGAGATTATAGAATATATAGGAGAGTGTAAGGGGAGCGATGTTAAGCAAAAAAATAATATAGATCTTAAGAACTATAGCTGTATAGAGCAAGTATGTTTAAATAATGAGATTAGCTGGTTATTTGGTGATGAACGTGCAGCAAGCTTGGGTAATGCGAGAGAAGGTAATTTAGAGAATAAAGATAGGGTAATAGTAGATGGCATAAGCAGTTTGCCGTTAATCAAGTTACTGTTTAAGAATAGCTTAGAGCTTGGTGGAAGGGTTGAAGGAGAGAGCGGTGTAGGTATTGTAGGTCAGCTATTATTAAAGTTGGAAGAAGGTGCAAGAGTTAGCAGTAAGCAAGGTGCGATAAAGTTGATAGGGTCTGATAGTAAGTTTGGAGGAGAAGTAACAGGTGATTATGTAAATATAAATGCAGATAATGTAGAGTTTTTAGGTGAAATCAAAGCCTCAAATTTAAATATATTAGCAATGAATTTGAAGAATGGTAAGAGTGTAAAGGCTGATGAATTATGTCTTACCTTAGGGGGTAAGTTAGAAAATGATATAGGTGTAAGGATAGAATTTAAGGTAGGTAGCATTACCGCAGAAGAGTTGATTAATCGAGGAATAATAAAATCGGATTATGGGGTATTTAAGTTTGTAGGTAGATTTGAAAATGAAGGAGAGATTAGTAATGTAAGTGAAGATTCTGAGGCATCGCTGGAATTTTGGTCAGAAGAAGGAAGTTTAGTAAGTAGAGGTAGAATCAAGAGTAACTATTATGTAAAGTTTATAAGTGAAAAAGGAGAGATGGTAGTAGATAATATAGTGGTAGAGCATGGTAATATTTATCTATTTGGGAAGAAAGTTGTAAGTGGTGAATTAGTAGCAGCAGGTGTAGAGGTAAAGAGCAAGGATTGGCAGGCAAAGGATGTTAAGAGTAAGGTAATTAACTTTACCAATGAAAACCAAGATGAGAAGGTGTTATTTAGTGGTAAGACAGAGGTAGAAAAGTTATTTGTAACAGCAAATGAGCTAAGTTTTAGTGAAGAAAGTAGTATAGCAATAGGGAATATAATTTTAACTTTAACTGGCCTGTTAGAAAATAACAGTAAAAACCCAAGTAACTATGTAGGAGTATGGGTGCAGAAAGGAGGTCATATCTTTAATCATGGTTATCTTAAAATAGGAGATAGCCTCGATATGGAGAGTAACACAGGCTCGTTTTCGAATTATGGTATAGTAGAAGTTAAGAATATTGCCTCTATAAAAGCAAAAGATTTTGATATGGGAGAAAAGCTCTCAGGTAATTATCAGCAAATCATGGATAATAATTACCAGTTAACGATGGGTAATGGTGTTATAAAAATAGAGGAAAGATTTGCTAATTATGGAAAAATAGTAGCAACGAATGATTTAGAGATTGGTGCGGGAAGTGATCTTACGAGTTATAAGCATATAGAATCGAAGGAAGGTAATCTATATTTAAAGTCTGGTGGTAATGTTTATAGCTTTGATGGAGTTGTGAACCCATATAGTGAAATTTTAGCGCCAAAAGGTCGGATTAGTATAGCTGCAGATGGTCGGGTTCATATTTATATAATGAAGGCAAAGAATATTTATCTAAGTAGCAAAATAGAATATACGCATGCTGTGTTACTTCAAACTGAGGAAGATTTTGAGTTACGAGCACCTTATTATTTTAATCCTTGCGGAGGCAAAATAGAGGTAGGAGGGATGTGGCATTTAATTGATGAGGATCCGATAGGTGTGCGAGATATGGGAGCTAAGCAGCTAAGCTTCCATCAATTGAATAATGAGTGGAGTGTAGGCAGAGGTCTTCATTTTGTAGGGAAAGACTGGGTACAACACAGTGATTTTGAACTAGGTTCTGACTTAATTTTGGAGTTAAGTGGTAATTTTATTAATTATCAGAAGCTGATTATTCATGGTAAATTGGAGATAAAAGCTAATGATTTGGTTCTGAATGAAGGTTATATCCATACTGATGGAAGTATAGTAGTAGAAGCAATTAGGTTTGGTAACAAAAAGATATGGGATAGCGTACCCTCATATAAGACGTATGAATTTGATTCGATAGCAAGTTTTTCTGAGATTAGAGGAGAGATGGCAAAGCATAGAGGAGCTACGTTAGAAAACATCCTGGACTACTGGCAAGCGCATGATGCTAATGAGTTTAGTATTGATATAGATATAGATACCAATAAAGGTCAGATGCATGGTAGAGGAATCACAATTATCACGAGCTATGTCATACATAATGTTGAAGGAGCGCTTTTACATTCGTATGAAGGAATGAAGTTACAGGCGGGTGGAGAAGTAATCAATTATTATCATAAGCAAAAGAATGGGAAAAGTATCTATGGAGATGGTTATGATATAATGCCATCTTATATAATAGCAGATAATGGTGATATAGAAATCTATAGTAATGATAGAATATATAGTGGAGCTTCTGATATAATAGTGAAAAATGGCTATAAGTTAAAAGAGCATGCGAGATTAAATATAGGTCATGCAGCAGAAACAGGAGTATACATGCTAAGAGGTATTAGTTTGCCTGGTTGTAGAGATCCGCATGGTTCAGATGGGTTAAGTAAACATTGTTATGCAGAAACGAATGGGCTTTATTATTACCTAACGATGCACCCTTATCACTTTTCGCGTGCTGCGAATGTGTATGCGTCAGGAGGATTTCATGCTTATTCGGAGGAAGGTGCAGTCTCAGCGATAGGAGCGCAAATACTCTCGCATGGTGAAGTAGTGTTAGCAGGTAAGGATATTATTCAAAAGCCAGCTTTGGTAGGGAATCATTATATTGGAGGAATAACAGTCGGTCAAACGGTGAGTTATGATGCAAAAAATGATCTGATTTTATCTGGCGCGGTGATGACACAAGGCAATATGTATTTAAAAGTAGGCAGTGAAGCACATATAGAAAGCTTGCAGCATGTATATTTACAAAACTATATATGGACGAAGAAGTATAAAGAGGTAATATATAACATAGTGGTATCAGAGGTTCAGTTAGTTGCGGGTGGCGGCATAGAGATTAGCTGCGGGAAGATTTGTCATCTTAAGGGAGCTAAGCTTTACGCGCAAGATGATATATCGATTAGTGGTGAAAAAGTGGTAGCGGAGGTAGCGCACACAAAAGTAGAGAACATGATCGAGATCAAGAAGAAGCGGGGGTTTTTAGGGAGCAAGAGTATAGCAACAGCTTGGTGGGAGGATTCAAGTGTGGTGCCAACCTCTATTCATTCAAGTCATGGTAAGGTAACGATCAATGGTGAAGAAGTGGAAGGAAAAGGATTAAAAATTGCTGCTAAAGAAATGAATGTCAAAGGTAGCAAAAAGCTGGATTTATCAGAATTTATCTATCAAGAGAAAATGGAAATCAAAACGAAAAGCAGGGGTATTGGGGCGCCCAAGATAGATAAAGCACTATTTGCAAGTAAAATGGGTAAATCTTATATACCGATCTCTGCTCCAGCCCGAATTAGTCTTAGCAGCTGGTTTATAGATTCGGTGAAAGGAGCGAAAGCTGAAACTATAACAGATTTAGAGGGTCCGCTTGGGCTAGCGACGGATGTGCTTAGAGCAGGTCAAATCTATAATAAACTTCGGGCAGATAATGTATCGCCAAGTGCCTCATTAGCCCAAACTATGCTAGCGATGTTACCGAGTGTAAATTTTAACTTTGGAACAATCAAAACTTCTGTTACATTAGAAGAAAGAAAGGCAGTGCTGACGGAGCTATATGCTGAGAAGGTGGAGGTTGAATCAGGCGGAGATAGTAGCTTTAGTGGCACGCAAATAACAGCAGAAAAAGAAGCAAATGTTCATGTCAAAGGAAATGCGAAAATGGAAGCTGCGGTAGAGAGCAGAACTCAAGAAGGAGAGACGACAAGCCAGGGGCCAGTTGCAAGTGCGAACTTTAATGGCCTAACAGTTGCATTTAGCCATTCAGAGAGTGATTATACTGCATTTGGAAGCCATCATGTGCCCTCCTTTATCAAAGCACCTCAAGTGATGGTTGAAGTGGGCGGAGATTTAACTATCAAAGGTGCTTATATTAAAGGCCAGAAAGTTGAAGTAGCTGTTGCTAAAAAGTTACTGATTGAGTCGGTGCATGACATAAACTCTATGGAAGCAGATAGTTCGAGTATATCCCTTGGTGTCTCATTTACTCCAGCTGGCGTTGCACCAGCAGTCTCTTTTGGAGCAGGAGAATCTCATTCTAACAGTGAGCTAGTGAACTTTATCTCCGGGATTAGTGGTGAGGATGTATCTGTCACAGCAAATAAAATCCACCTGGTAGGGGCTGAAATCTATGGCACAGAAAAGCTTAAAGTAGTAGGGGATGTATCTAGTGAAGATATTGCTGAAACACGTGAATCTTCGAGCTATCATTTTGGGTTCTCGTTTGATCCAACTAAAGCAACGGGTGGAAGTGCGCTCACTTCAGTAAACTTTGGTGTAAATAACCATCATGATAACGGCGTGGTTCATTCGGGTTTAGGTGAAGCAGCAAAACATGAAGGCACGGATAAAGGCGGCTTCACCGCAAGCTTCCAGTGGAACACAGTGCTCTCTGAGGCTGCAACTAAAATTAAAGATTGGTTTACATCTCCTAAACCTGCAAATGATCATAAACCTAAAGTTGCTCCTGAATGGATTAATCCTGATGAAATAAATGGTAATAGTGAAGATCAGGAAAATGCTGATGAAGATAATATATCTAAAAACAATAAAGAAACCAAAAAGCCACAACCTAAGGTTGTAAAGAAAGAAGAGCAAGTAGCAAGAAAAACTGCTCCAAAGCCACAACCTAAGGTTGTAAAGAAAGAAGAGCAAGTAGCAAGAAAAACTGCTCCAGAAAATGCTATCTCAGATTATGAAAAAATAAATAATGAAGTAGATAAATTAGATATCTCTGATAAACACAAAAAGGAGCTGAAACAGGCAATCCATGGTGTTGTAGATGAGCTTTATAAGTCATCTCCGGCAGAAAGAGAGAGGATTATAGCAGATTTATCAGCTGGTAAATATACTGCTAAGGAGACTGTGCAACTAAAATCTGAAGGAAAGGGCTGGTTATCCACCCTTTGGAGTGAAACTTTTGGCAGCAAAGAGTTGGAGGCCCATACTGCTATAGCTATAGCTGCAGTTGAAACTTGCTTAGTGAATCCAGCCTGTAGTGCCTTACTCGTTGGCGCAGCAACAGCAGTATATGCAAAGATAGTTGATGCATTAAATAAAGGTATCATCCTAAGCACCCCAATCCACGAAAATAAGGGAAGTGTGCTAGATACACCAGCTCATAAAGAAGAAGGTAAAATCCTGCACACGCCATTCCCAAGTCAGGAAGGCGCTGATATTCTACATACACCACTACCAACCAGCAAACAGTCAGCAGATCAAGGCTTTGAAATCCCTGATTCTGATGTGGATATGACTATTTTATTTAAAAATACTTTTGATCCAGAAAAGGTCCAGTATGAAGATGCGCCATATCATCATCAAAACTCTCAAGGGATCAAGAATCCTGCGCCAACTAATCCATTACCAACTTTAAAGAATTCAGTAAAAATATCTGATAATAGTGATAGAAGAGTAGGGGTAGACGTAGAACATAAAGAATTTGTAATATTTGATAAAACAAGGAATTTACCTGATGGTGATTCTGTATATCATGGACATGTGAGGTCATGGAGTGGACTAGAGCAATCTCAAAAAAATGCTTTATTTGAAGCAGAAATGACTGATTTAAAAGGCAAAGTTAACCCTAAATACAGAGCTCAATATGAATGAAAAAGATTTTTGCTGTGAAGATATGCATAATTCTATAGAAAAGTATAAAATTGTTGATTATGAACAAATTGATAGGACATATGGTATATTATTTGGTGATGGCTATAATATGTTTTTACAATTTTGTCCATGGTGTGGAGTGAAATTAAAACATAGATTAGTAAAAGAATTATTTAAGTGTCTTAAGACAGAATACAAAATTGAAGAGCCAGATTTAACAAATTTTACTAATGTACCAGAAGAATTTAAGTCAGATGAGTGGTGGAAGAAGAGGGGCTTGTAGATGGTTGTGTATACAGCGATTAAATACAGCTAAAAGTTGAGTAAAATATGAGAGAAATTTCTGTCACAGCAAATAAAATCCACCTGGTAGGGGCTGAAATCTATGGCACAGAAAAGCTTAAAGTAGTAGGGGATGTATCTAGTGAAGATATTGCTGAAACACGTGAATCTTCGAGCTATCATTTTGGGTTCTCGTTTGATCCAACTAAAGCAACGGGTGGAAGTGCGCTCACTTCAGTAAACTTTGGTGTAAATAACCATCATGATAACGGCGTGGTTCATTCGGGTTTAGGTGAAGCAGCAAAACATGAAGGCACGGATAAAGGCGGCTTCACCGCAAGCTTCCAGTGGAACACAGTGCTCTCTGAGGCTGCAACTAAAATTAAAGATTGGTTTACATCTCCTAAACCTGCAAATGATCATAAACCTAAAGTTGCTCCTGAATGGATTAATCCTGATGAAGTTGTTTCTGGCGATGAGGGTAGCGGAGAGCCTAATCCTAAACAAACAGCAGGTATGAAATATATAGTGCAGCAAGGAGATAACTTATCTAAAATTGCTGAAAAATATGGGGTAACAGTTAAAGAATTAATGGATTTAAATCCGGAAATCACTGATCCAAATAAGATTAAGATTGGTCAAAAGGTGAAACTACCTGAAAATGCAAAAGTTAAAACTTTTATAAATAAAGATAAAACCCTTGAACATCATAAGATAGAAAACGGCGGAATGTTGCCAAATCCAAATTCTCAGGAAGCAAAAACTTGGGAGAATTATTTAACCAAGCACACGCCAATAGGTGATTTGACGCCGCAAGGCCAAAAGGCTTATAATGAGATTGCAAGTAAAATTGATGAGTTGAATTTAAGTGATGCTGAAAAATTAAAATACCAAAAAGCAGCTTATAAATTGCTTGTAAATATGGAAAATAGTAGCACTGAAGATAGATTTGAAATAATGCAATCTCTATCAAATGCAGCAAATGGAAAATCTAAAGGTTCCTTTGGAATTTCTGATGCAAATGCAGCAGTCCCAGCTATTTTAGGTATACCTTATTTAGCAGAATTGCTGGGTGCAAGTGTTGTTGTAACGATGCTTAGTAAATATCTAGAAGATCATCCAATTACCTGGAAAGGATTTAGTGGAGCGGCACAGTATGATGGAGATGTACTTGAAAAAAGTAAGCATAAAGATTCGTCTAGCATAAAGCTAAAAACAGGCGGTGTAGATATGGGAGCTCCCGATCCTGACTTTGACCCAGAAGATGATAATGAACGAAAAACTAATCCAACCAAAGCTGAAAGTAAAATTTGGCAGGAACTTGAACCTTATAAAGGTAAAACTCGTACAAATGGCTTGAGTGGGAAAGAAAGAAGATATTATGAATGGGATAATTTACATAATGATATAGAGGTTTTTGATCATAAAGGAAAACATTTAGGATCTATGAATCCTAAAACAGGAGTGATGTATAAGCAACCTAAAGGCCATAAGCCCTCTATTAAAAATTAGGAGAGAATATGTTTAAAGGTAAGATTGAAGGAAAATTGTTAAATTTTTTTGATAAAAATTCAGGTAATTTGCCAATCAAATGTTGTAAAGACATGGTTTTTCATATTGCTCATAAAGAAATACATTTTTCTTATTTAGACCGTACTAGAGAGTATGTAATTCATTATATGGATATATTTGGCGAAAATAGTGTTCAGATAGTTAACTTTTGTCCATGGTGCGGGGCAAAATTACCTAAAAGTTTACGAGATGAATATTTTGATATTATTTACGATGAATTAGGTATGGATGATGAATTTGATCCTAATTTACCAGAAGAATTTAAGTCAGATGAGTGGTGGAAGAAGAGGGGTTTATAAAATAGAGATTGTGTATAAGATAATAAATACAACTAATAGTTGAGTCAAGATGTGAAAGTATTTTGCAGTAAAAAACTTAAAGTAATAGGTGAGGTATCTAGTGAAGATATTGCTGAAACACGTGAATCTTCGAGCTATCATTTTGGGTTCTCGTTTGATCCAACTAAAGCAACGGGTGGAAGTGCGCTCACTTCAGTAAACTTTGGAGTGAGTGATAAACACGATAATGGTGTCGTCCACTCTGGTTTAGGTGAAGAAGCAAAACACGAAGGCACGGATAAAGGAGGCTTTACCGTTAGTGGCCAGTGGAACACAGTGCTCTCTGAGGCTGCAACTAAAATTAAAGATTGGTTTAAGGGTGAAGAACCAAAAGCTCCTCCTCCAAATCCAGCCAATGACTGGATTAATCCTGATGAGATAGCGGGTAATAGCGAAGATCAGGAAAATGCTGATGAAGATAATATATCTAAAAACAATAAAGAAACCAAAAAGCCACAACCTAAGGTTGCAAAGAAAGAAGAGCAAGTTGCAACGAAAACTGCTCCAGAAAATGCTATCTCAGATTATGAAAAAATAAATAATGAAGTAGATAAATTAGATATCTCTGATAAACCCAAAAAGGAGCTGAAACAGGCAATCCATAGTGTTGTGGATGAGCTTTATAAGGCATCTCCGGCAGAAAGAGAGAGGATTATAGCAGATTTATCAGCTGGTAAATATACTGCTAAGGAGACTGTGCAACTAAAATCTGAAGGAAAGGGCTGGTTATCCACCCTTTGGAGTGAAACTTTTGGCAGCAAAGAGTTGGAGGCCCATCCTGCTATAGCTATAGCAGCAGTTGAAACTTGTTTAGTGAATCCAGCCTGTAGTGCCTTACTCGTTGGCGCAGCAACAGCAGTATATGCAAAAATAGTTGATGCATTAAATAAAGGTATCATCCTAAGCACCCCAATCCACGAAAATAAGGGCAGTGTGCTAGATACTCCTGCTCATAAAGAAGAAGAAAAAATCTTATACACGCCACTACCCGAAGCAGAAGGTGCAAAGATACTACATACGCCAATTCCTGGAGGAAAAAACTACGCTGACCAAGGCTTTGAAATCCCTGATTCTGATGTGGATATGAGCATCCTGATGAATGAAGGCTGGGATGACTGGGCAGTTGATAATTACGACAAAGCTATGCTTCATGGCACATTCGGAAAATTCTACCAAGATCCTAAAGCTGTAAGTGAGAATGGTAATAGAATTTGGTGGAGTAAAGATACGGCCAAACATGGTGGATCAGAGTGGAAAGTATTTGAAAGTGGTAGAGGTGGTTTAAAGTGGTATAAGGATGCAGATAAATATGGAAATTATATTGAAGGTAAACATAAAAGTGATACAGGTTTCTTTATTCCATGGGATCAATTAAGAGGTATACATGTCAAATCAAAAAAATAATAGTATAAAATATTGTTGTGAACATATGGAGGGTGTATTAGATAAATATAAGGTATTATCCTATTCTGATGCTGGAAGATGTTATGCAATAGATTTGTTAATAGGAGCTAATAAAGAATTATACTATTGTCCCTGGTGTGGAACAAAACTTCCAAAATCTCTTGATATAAAATGGATGCAAGTACTTCGAGAAGAATATGGAATAAAAGATCCCATCTTTGATGATGCAGATAAAGTCCCTCCGGAGTTCCATACAGATGAATGGTGGAAGAAGAGAGGTTTGTAGGCGGTTGTGTATAAAAGAAAGATATACAACTTTTAGTTGCGTGTTGTCGAACACGATGTATAGATAAATTAAAGCTTGCGCAGCGCGCAACCCATTATAGCGCTGTAGCAAGCAAGCTTTAATGAATCATTCTAGATTATTTTTAAGATAATAATTGATTATATATCAAAAATGATATAAGATTTTTATATGGATAGTAAAGAATGGAAAATAGTTTTTTTAAATCGTAAAGCAGAAGATGAGTTTCATCAGCTTCCCAGTGAGATGAAGGCCCATTATTGGCATATCGTATCTTTGATAAAAGAATTTGGTCCACATAATGTAGGTATGCCGCATATTAAGCTAATAGTAAAGAAAATATGGGAAATACGAGTTAGAGGGAAAGATGGTATAGCACGAGTATTATATACAACTATAGTGAATAGGAAATTGGTTATTTTGCGAGTATTTATTAAAAAAACGCAAAAAACTCCGGATGCAGAGATTAGAATAGCATTAAAAAGATTAAAAGAGGTGGAAGAATGAATCTCGATTTTGACAAAGCAATAAAAAAATTGGAAAAAAATAAAGAAGTAAAACAGTATTATGATGAGTTAGCTCCTAAATACGCAATTGTCCGCAATCTTATAAAAGCTAGAATTGAGTCTGGCCTATCGCAAGAAGAGATTGCTGAGCGTATGAAAACTTCACAATCAGCAATAGCACGTCTTGAGAGTGGTAAGCAATTACCTAGTCTTGCTACTTTATTTAAGTATGCAGAAGCTACTGGTACAATTCCAGTGATAAATTTTGTGCATCCTAAGCATTAATATTCAAATTTTTTGGTACAGCAACTGACTGAAGGGTTATGCTTTATAGCTCTTAAGTTTCTTATAGCTTTGATTATAAGTGGCTTTAGTGGTGTATTATTATAGTTATACAATCTATAAATAATTTAAAAATTTCCTCAATTATCTTACTTTAAACGAAGCTTTAGCATAATTATTACAGATAGTAATAGTAAGAATAGTTAATAGAAGTTAATGATAAAGTAGTTGAGTAAGAGAAGGAAATGTGTTAATAAACTTAACGAATACTACAAAAAGATCTATAAATTCTAATAAATTAATATCAACGTTATAAAACTAAAAAGAAGTAATGAATTATGTCAGTAATGTCAGGGGAAGTGTTGTTATCCGGGAGCGGTGGTGATTGGTTTGTCAATGATCATCTAGAAGGATGGTTAAATTATTTAGGACTCTATAATCCCTTTGGGTATCATGGAATAATTTTTGGAGATGATCATTTAGTAAATGGTAGTAGCCATAAAATAGCTGTGGTAGAATATGATGGTAATGATTTAGATGATTTTTATTTGTATAATAAGGTACTTGCTGAAGAGCTAATTATTTATTTACCTCAGTATACCAAAGTTAGAGGTTCTTTACATTTAGATCATGCAGCCAGGATTAGGTTAGTAGCGCCACAAGGTATCTCTCTTTCTGGGGTAGATTTTAATGGTTTAGAGGTAATAGTTAGCACGCATGATTTAGAGGAACTGGAACAAATATTAAATAATAAAGATGAGCTGAGAGCTAAGTCTGTTAGTAAAGTGGAGATTGCAGAGGTTAAGGGTCATGGTTTATGGATAGAGGCGTGTGCGGCGGTAGTTGGTGGAAATAATAGGATCAGTGATTTTAGGGCAGCTTTATATTGTAGTAAACCAATTGATGATTACTCGTTTAAGAGTTTACAAGGTAGCGTGCTAAGTAGTAGCGCAGTAGTGGTGGAAGATGATGGTAATAGTTTAGGAGTAAAGCTTGAGGGAAATATTGCTGCTCCTTTGATCAAGGTTAAAAGTAAGGAAGCATTTTGGTTAGAAGGGTCTATTACTGCAAGTGAAGTAGAAGTTGTAGGAAGTTCTGTGAGTCTTGTAGGGTTTGGTAGTATCAAATTAGCAAGCTATAGGAATCAAGATGGGATGGTAGGAGCGCCTGGCAGCTTAAATATTTATGGAGATCATGGAGTATTTGCGCCAAATTCGAGGATATATTATGCGCTTTATGAGATTATAGAATATATAGGAGAGTGTAAGGGGAGCGATGTTAAGCAAAAAAATAATATAGATCTTAAGAACTATAGCTGTATAGAGCAAGTATGTTTAAATAATGAGATTAGCTGGTTATTTGGTGATGAACGTGCAGCAAGCTTGGGTAATGCGAGAGAAGGTAATTTAGAGAATAAAGATAGGGTAATAGTAGATGGCATAAGCAGTTTGCCGTTAATCAAGTTACTGTTTAAGAATAGCTTAGAGCTTGGTGGAAGGGTTGAAGGAGAGAGCGGTGTAGGTATTGTAGGTCAGCTATTATTAAAGTTGGAAGAAGGTGCAAGAGTTAGCAGTAAGCAAGGTGCGATAAAGTTGATAGGGTCTGATAGTAAGTTTGGAGGAGAAGTAACAGGTGATTATGTAAATATAAATGCAGATAATGTAGAGTTTTTAGGTGAAATCAAAGCCTCAAATTTAAATATATTAGCAATGAATTTGAAGAATGGTAAGAGTGTAAAGGCTGATGAATTATGTCTTACCTTAGGGGGTAAGTTAGAAAATGATATAGGTGTAAGGATAGAATTTAAGGTAGGTAGCATTACCGCAGAAGAGTTGATTAATCGAGGAATAATAAAATCGGATTATGGGGTATTTAAGTTTGTAGGTAGATTTGAAAATGAAGGAGAGATTAGTAATGTAAGTGAAGATTCTGAGGCATCGCTGGAATTTTGGTCAGAAGAAGGAAGTTTAGTAAGTAGAGGTAGAATCAAGAGTAACTATTATGTAAAGTTTATAAGTGAAAAAGGAGAGATGGTAGTAGATAATATAGTGGTAGAGCATGGTAATATTTATCTATTTGGGAAGAAAGTTGTAAGTGGTGAATTAGTAGCAGCAGGTGTAGAGGTAAAGAGCAAGGATTGGCAGGCAAAGGATGTTAAGAGTAAGGTAATTAACTTTACCAATGAAAACCAAGATGAGAAGGTGTTATTTAGTGGTAAGACAGAGGTAGAAAAGTTATTTGTAACAGCAAATGAGCTAAGTTTTAGTGAAGAAAGTAGTATAGCAATAGGGAATATAATTTTAACTTTAACTGGCCTGTTAGAAAATAACAGTAAAAACCCAAGTAACTATGTAGGAGTATGGGTGCAGAAAGGAGGTCATATCTTTAATCATGGTTATCTTAAAATAGGAGATAGCCTCGATATGGAGAGTAACACAGGCTCGTTTTCGAATTATGGTATAGTAGAAGTTAAGAATATTGCCTCTATAAAAGCAAAAGATTTTGATATGGGAGAAAAGCTCTCAGGTAATTATCAGCAAATCATGGATAATAATTACCAGTTAACGATGGGTAATGGTGTTATAAAAATAGAGGAAAGATTTGCTAATTATGGAAAAATAGTAGCAACGAATGATTTAGAGATTGGTGCGGGAAGTGATCTTACGAGTTATAAGCATATAGAATCGAAGGAAGGTAATCTATATTTAAAGTCTGGTGGTAATGTTTATAGCTTTGATGGAGTTGTGAACCCATATAGTGAAATTTTAGCGCCAAAAGGTCGGATTAGTATAGCTGCAGATGGTCGGGTTCATATTTATATAATGAAGGCAAAGAATATTTATCTAAGTAGCAAAATAGAATATACGCATGCTGTGTTACTTCAAACTGAGGAAGATTTTGAGTTACGAGCACCTTATTATTTTAATCCTTGCGGAGGCAAAATAGAGGTAGGAGGGATGTGGCATTTAATTGATGAGGATCCGATAGGTGTGCGAGATATGGGAGCTAAGCAGCTAAGCTTCCATCAATTGAATAATGAGTGGAGTGTAGGCAGAGGTCTTCATTTTGTAGGGAAAGACTGGGTACAACACAGTGATTTTGAACTAGGTTCTGACTTAATTTTGGAGTTAAGTGGTAATTTTATTAATTATCAGAAGCTGATTATTCATGGTAAATTGGAGATAAAAGCTAATGATTTGGTTCTGAATGAAGGTTATATCCATACTGATGGAAGTATAGTAGTAGAAGCAATTAGGTTTGGTAACAAAAAGATATGGGATAGCGTACCCTCATATAAGACGTATGAATTTGATTCGATAGCAAGTTTTTCTGAGATTAGAGGAGAGATGGCAAAGCATAGAGGAGCTACGTTAGAAAACATCCTGGACTACTGGCAAGCGCATGATGCTAATGAGTTTAGTATTGATATAGATATAGATACCAATAAAGGTCAGATGCATGGTAGAGGAATCACAATTATCACGAGCTATGTCATACATAATGTTGAAGGAGCGCTTTTACATTCGTATGAAGGAATGAAGTTACAGGCGGGTGGAGAAGTAATCAATTATTATCATAAGCAAAAGAATGGGAAAAGTATCTATGGAGATGGTTATGATATAATGCCATCTTATATAATAGCAGATAATGGTGATATAGAAATCTATAGTAATGATAGAATATATAGTGGAGCTTCTGATATAATAGTGAAAAATGGCTATAAGTTAAAAGAGCATGCGAGATTAAATATAGGTCATGCAGCAGAAACAGGAGTATACATGCTAAGAGGTATTAGTTTGCCTGGTTGTAGAGATCCGCATGGTTCAGATGGGTTAAGTAAACATTGTTATGCAGAAACGAATGGGCTTTATTATTACCTAACGATGCACCCTTATCACTTTTCGCGTGCTGCGAATGTGTATGCGTCAGGAGGATTTCATGCTTATTCGGAGGAAGGTGCAGTCTCAGCGATAGGAGCGCAAATACTCTCGCATGGTGAAGTAGTGTTAGCAGGTAAGGATATTATTCAAAAGCCAGCTTTGGTAGGGAATCATTATATTGGAGGAATAACAGTCGGTCAAACGGTGAGTTATGATGCAAAAAATGATCTGATTTTATCTGGCGCGGTGATGACACAAGGCAATATGTATTTAAAAGTAGGCAGTGAAGCACATATAGAAAGCTTGCAGCATGTATATTTACAAAACTATATATGGACGAAGAAGTATAAAGAGGTAATATATAACATAGTGGTATCAGAGGTTCAGTTAGTTGCGGGTGGCGGCATAGAGATTAGCTGCGGGAAGATTTGTCATCTTAAGGGAGCTAAGCTTTACGCGCAAGATGATATATCGATTAGTGGTGAAAAAGTGGTAGCGGAGGTAGCGCACACAAAAGTAGAGAACATGATCGAGATCAAGAAGAAGCGGGGGTTTTTAGGGAGCAAGAGTATAGCAACAGCTTGGTGGGAGGATTCAAGTGTGGTGCCAACCTCTATTCATTCAAGTCATGGTAAGGTAACGATCAATGGTGAAGAAGTGGAAGGAAAAGGATTAAAAATTGCTGCTAAAGAAATGAATGTCAAAGGTAGCAAAAAGCTGGATTTATCAGAATTTATCTATCAAGAGAAAATGGAAATCAAAACGAAAAGCAGGGGTATTGGGGCGCCCAAGATAGATAAAGCACTATTTGCAAGTAAAATGGGTAAATCTTATATACCGATCTCTGCTCCAGCCCGAATTAGTCTTAGCAGCTGGTTTATAGATTCGGTGAAAGGAGCGAAAGCTGAAACTATAACAGATTTAGAGGGTCCGCTTGGGCTAGCGACGGATGTGCTTAGAGCAGGTCAAATCTATAATAAACTTCGGGCAGATAATGTATCGCCAAGTGCCTCATTAGCCCAAACTATGCTAGCGATGTTACCGAGTGTAAATTTTAACTTTGGAACAATCAAAACTTCTGTTACATTAGAAGAAAGAAAGGCAGTGCTGACGGAGCTATATGCTGAGAAGGTGGAGGTTGAATCAGGCGGAGATAGTAGCTTTAGTGGCACGCAAATAACAGCAGAAAAAGAAGCAAATGTTCATGTCAAAGGAAATGCGAAAATGGAAGCTGCGGTAGAGAGCAGAACTCAAGAAGGAGAGACGACAAGCCAGGGGCCAGTTGCAAGTGCGAACTTTAATGGCCTAACAGTTGCATTTAGCCATTCAGAGAGTGATTATACTGCATTTGGAAGCCATCATGTGCCCTCCTTTATCAAAGCACCTCAAGTGATGGTTGAAGTGGGCGGAGATTTAACTATCAAAGGTGCTTATATTAAAGGCCAGAAAGTTGAAGTAGCTGTTGCTAAAAAGTTACTGATTGAGTCGGTGCATGACATAAACTCTATGGAAGCAGATAGTTCGAGTATATCCCTTGGTGTCTCATTTACTCCAGCTGGCGTTGCACCAGCAGTCTCTTTTGGAGCAGGAGAATCTCATTCTAACAGTGAGCTAGTGAACTTTATCTCCGGGATTAGTGGTGAGGATGTATCTGTCACAGCAAATAAAATCCACCTGGTAGGGGCTGAAATCTATGGCACAGAAAAGCTTAAAGTAGTAGGGGATGTATCTAGTGAAGATATTGCTGAAACACGTGAATCTTCGAGCTATCATTTTGGGTTCTCGTTTGATCCAACTAAAGCAACGGGTGGAAGTGCGCTCACTTCAGTAAACTTTGGTGTAAATAACCATCATGATAACGGCGTGGTTCATTCGGGTTTAGGTGAAGCAGCAAAACATGAAGGCACGGATAAAGGCGGCTTCACCGCAAGCTTCCAGTGGAACACAGTGCTCTCTGAGGCTGCAACTAAAATTAAAGATTGGTTTACATCTCCTAAACCTGCAAATGATCATAAACCTAAAGTTGCTCCTGAATGGATTAATCCTGATGAAATAAATGGTAATAGTGAAGATCAGGAAAATGCTGATGAAGATAATATATCTAAAAACAATAAAGAAACCAAAAAGCCACAACCTAAGGTTGTAAAGAAAGAAGAGCAAGTAGCAAGAAAAACTGCTCCAAAGCCACAACCTAAGGTTGTAAAGAAAGAAGAGCAAGTAGCAAGAAAAACTGCTCCAGAAAATGCTATCTCAGATTATGAAAAAATAAATAATGAAGTAGATAAATTAGATATCTCTGATAAACACAAAAAGGAGCTGAAACAGGCAATCCATGGTGTTGTAGATGAGCTTTATAAGTCATCTCCGGCAGAAAGAGAGAGGATTATAGCAGATTTATCAGCTGGTAAATATACTGCTAAGGAGACTGTGCAACTAAAATCTGAAGGAAAGGGCTGGTTATCCACCCTTTGGAGTGAAACTTTTGGCAGCAAAGAGTTGGAGGCCCATACTGCTATAGCTATAGCTGCAGTTGAAACTTGCTTAGTGAATCCAGCCTGTAGTGCCTTACTCGTTGGCGCAGCAACAGCAGTATATGCAAAGATAGTTGATGCATTAAATAAAGGTATCATCCTAAGCACCCCAATCCACGAAAATAAGGGAAGTGTGCTAGATACACCAGCTCATAAAGAGGAATCGCAGGATAAAGGCTATACTCCATGGGACGGAGCAGGCTTCAAAGATCAAGGTTTTACCCCTGCTAACCTGAACTCAGATACTCCTGGCTTTGATATTCATACCGGTGATGATATGAGTATACTTTACTATGATGATTCTGGTGATACGATATATGAATACTGGCCTAAATACGTGGAACATAAAGGGAATAAAGTTTATCAGCGTGATGATTTAATTGATCCGTCAAGGATAAATCCTAAGAATAAAAAAACTAGTTTAGAGAATATGAAGAATGGCCAAGCGCCTACTGGTCCTGATAATAGGCCAGTAAACTTACATCATTTAATCCAAACTGAAGCGGGAGGAGTAGCAGAAGTAACTGAAAAAATGCATCAGGATTTTACAAAAATATTACATATTAACCCTTCATCTTTTGGTTCTGGTATTGATAGAAAAGAATTTGATAAATGGAGAAGTCAATATTGGAAAGAAAGAGCAAAAGGTTTTGAATAGGAGATAAAAAATGAGCTATGCAGATTACAAAGAAGCTATAAATTGGATAAAGAATAATGAAGAGAAATGTTTTATCAGAAAAGGTAATACTATTGATGAAATAAATAAAGCAGAAAAAAAATTAGTAATTGAATTACCAAAATCTTATAAGGAATTTTTGAGTAAGTATGGATATTGGTCTTGTGATAGTAAAGAAATTTATGGACTTTACAATAATACTTTAATTGATTTTACTATAGATCAACGTAACGTAAATCATGATTATAAATTTCCTTTAGGTTTTGTACCTATTCATGAATTAGGTAATGGTGAAAAATCATGTCTTGATACCTCGCAAATGAATGAAGAAGGAGAATGTCCAGTAGTGGCATGGTATTTTGGTCCAACTTTACCGAATGGTAAATGTGAAATATTAGCAGAAGATTTTGGAGCTTTTTTATTAGATAAAGTAAAATCAGCTATAGAGTCATTAGAAGAAGAGGAATAAAATTATATAGATTGTATATACGGCAATCATACACAACTATAGGTTGAGAAAGGAAAGCTGGAAGTGAAGGCGGCAAGTGAGAAAATAGACCAGGAAGGCAGGGCGAGTTCAAATACTCCGGTGGCGAATATGAACTTTAATGGCCTAACAGTTGCATTTAGCCATTCAGAGAGTGATTATACTGCATTTGGAAGCCATCATGTGCCCTCCTTTATCAAAGCACCTCAAGTGATGGTTGAAGTGGGCGGAGATTTAACTATCAAAGGTGCTTATATTAAAGGCCAGAAAGTTGAAGTAGCTGTTGCTAAAAAGTTACTGATTGAGTCGGTGCATGACATAAACTCTATGGAAGCAGATAGTTCGAGTATATCCCTTGGTGTCTCATTTACTCCAGCTGGAGTTGCGCCAGCAGTCTCTTTTGGAGCAGGAGAATCTCATTCTAATAGTGAGCTAGTGAACTTTATCTCCGGGATTAGTGGTGAGGATGTATCTGTTACAGCAAATAAAATCCACTTAGTGGGGGCTGAAATCTATGGCACAGAAAAGCTTAAAGTAATAGGAGATGTATCTAGTGAAGATATTGCTGAAACACGTGAATCTTCGAGCTATCATTTTGGGTTCTCGTTTGATCCAACTAAAGCAACGGGTGGAAGTGCGCTCACTTCAGTAAACTTTGGAGTGAGTGATAAACACGATAATGGTGTCGTCCACTCTGGTTTAGGTGAAGAAGCAAAACACGAAGGCACGGATAAAGGAGGCTTTACCGTTAGTGGCCAGTGGAACACAGTGCTCTCTGAGGCTGCAACTAAAATTAAAGATTGGTTTAAGGGTGAAGAACCAAAAGCTCCTCCTCCAAATCCAGCCAATGACTGGATTAATCCTGATGAGATAGCGGGTAATAGCGAAGATCAGGAAAATGCTGATGAAGATAATATATCTAAAAACAATAAAGAAACCAAAAAGCCACAACCTAAGGTTGCAAAGAAAGAAGAGCAAGTAGCAAGAAAAACTGCTCCAGAAAATGCTATCTCAGATTATGAAAAAATAAATAATGAAGTAGATAAATTAGATATCTCTGATAAACACAAAAAGGAGCTGAAACAGGCAATCCATGGTGTTGTAGATGAGCTTTATAAGTCATCTCCGGCAGAAAGAGAGAGGATTATAGCGGATTTATCAGCTGGTAAATATACTGCTAAGGAGACTGTGCAACTAAAATCTGAAGGAAAGGGCTGGTTATCCACCCTTTGGAGTGAAACTTTTGGCAGCAAAGAGTTGGAGGCCCATCCTGCTATAGCTATAGCTGCAGTTGAAACTTGCTTAGTGAATCCAGCCTGTAGTGCCTTACTTGTTGGCACAGCAACAGCAGTATATGCAAAAATAGTTGATGCATTAAATAAAGGTATCATCCTAAGCACTCCGGCTCATGAGAATAAGGGAAGTGTGCTAGATACGCCAATTCATCAAGAGGAAAGCAAAATCTTGCACACGCCACTACCCGAAGCAGAAGGTGCAAAGATACTACATACGCCACTTCCTGGAGGAAAAAACTACGCTGACCAAGGCTTTGAAATCCCTGATTCTGACGTGGATATGACTATTTTGATAAATGAAGGCTGGGATGACTGGGCAGTTGATAATTACGACAAAGCCATGCTACACGGTACATTCGGAAAATTCTATAAAGATCCTAAAGCTGTAAGTGAGAATGGTAATAGAATTTGGTGGAGTAAAGATAATGCAAAACATGGTGGATCTGAATGGAAGGTTTTTGAAGAAACAGATAAAGGTTTAGAATGGTATAAAGATGCTGATAAGCATGGAAATTATATTGAAGGTAAGCATAAAGGTCCTATAGGTTTAAAAATAAAGTGGAAAGAGCTAAGGAATATAAATATTAAATAAAAAGCAATTAATATATAGGAAAAAATTGTTATGGAACATTGTTGTGATAATATGCGATATTATGTAAAAGAAAATAAAGAAATCAATTATGATCCTTCTTTAAGATCATATGATATGAGAGTATCTGAGGATAGAAGAGGTACCTCACAAGAGTTGTATTATTGCCCATGGTGTGGAATAAAATTGCCTAAAGAATTAAATACAGAATGGTTTAAGGCTTTACGCGAAGAATATGGAATAAAAGATCCCATCTTTGATGATGCAGATAAAGTCCCTCCGGAGTTCCATACAGATGAATGGTGGAAGAAAAGAGGTTTGTAGATGGTTGTATATATGTCGATTAAATACAACTAATAGTTGAGTTAAAATGTGAAAGTATTTGGAACAGAAAAGCTTAAAGTAGTAGGGGAGGTATCTAGTGAAGATATTGCTGAAACCAGCGAATCTTCGAGCTATCATTTTGGGTTCTCGTTTGATCCAACTAAAGCAACGGGTGGAAGTGCGCTCACTTCAGTAAACTTTGGAGTGAGTGATAAACACGATAATGGTGTGGTTCATTCGGGTTTAGGTGAAGAAGCAAAACATGAAGGCACGGATAAAGGAGGCTTCACCGCAAGCTTCCAGTGGAACACTGTGCTTGCTGATACTGCTGCTAAAATTAAAGATTGGTTTAAGGGTGAAGAACCAAAAGCTCCTCCTCCAAAGCCACAATGACTGGGTAATTACGGTGTATAATAATACTAATGGAAGTGAATAAAGGCACCCCAGCACATGAGAACAAGGGAAGTGTCTAGATACGCCAGTTCATATATAGTAAATTAAGTTGATAAAGACATGATATATGATATATTAAAAAGCTCATAAACCCAAAACAGTAGAAGCAATGGCATATTCCTTAGATTTACGTAAAAAAGTAATTCACTATGTTAATAAAGGTTATACCAGAGAAGAAGCTGCAAGAATTTTTGGCATAGGTGAAAGAACAATTTATAGATGGTTATCGAGATCGAAATCCGGGAATTTAGCAGCCACACGAGCAGCTAAGCCATGGAAGAAGCTTGATCCAATCAAATTATTAAACGAGGTGTCTAAAAACAGCAATTGGCTATTATCTGATTTTGCAAAGGTTTTTAATGTGTCTACAGCTGCTATCTGTTTGGCATTCAAGACTTTGGGGATCACACGAAAAAAAAGACCACACTCTATCGTGAACGGGATGAAGCAAAACGGCAATTATTTTTGGCAGCTATCGCAAACTATAAAGCGGAAGATATAGTTTATATTGATGAGAGTGGAATTGATAGCTATTTGTACTATTCTTGGGGATACAGTCTCAGAGGAAGTAAAGTTTATGGTGATATCTCAGGTAAAAAACATGATCGAGAAAGCTTTATTGCAGGTAAGGTTGGGAAGAAAATTATTGCGCCAATGTGTTTCAAGGGCACATGTAATACAGAAGTTTTTAACGAGTGGGTTAGTCAGTGTTTGGTGCCCGAACTAAGATTTGGTCAAGTTGTAATACTTGATAATGCAACGTTCCATAAGTCAGCTAGAACTAGGAATTTAATAGAAGATATAGGCTGTAAACTTTTATTCTTACCACCTTACTCTCCTGATCTCAACCCAATTGAAAAATATTGGGCTCATTTAAAAGCTAAAATCAAACCTATCATTACTAATTTTAATAACCTTAGCGATGCTATTGATTATGGCTTCTCTATGCTATTCTCAACTTAATTGACTATAGTGGAACAATCAAAACTTCTGTTATCTAATTTAACTAAGTATTAAATTATTATTAAATATCTCTCACATTGGATATATAGTAAAAACAACAGAAAGCACAGAAATACTAAAATTTTTGAGAGTTTGATATTAGGCCGGATTCAACATTATCATTGTTAGGATTAAAATCTTCTAAAAATAATTCCCTATTGTAGGGGATGGGATAATTATTGTGGCTTGCTATAATAACTATTCCCCCCTGTCTTACTCTAGTATCAATTAAAGTATATAAGAGTTCTTTACTTGAATTATCTAAATTATTTTCTGGTTCATCTAATAACCATATGTAACTATGACATGCTATAAGACGTGCAAGAGCGACTTTTTTTTGCCAACCAGCAGATAATCTACAACATGATATATCTTTTATATCATCTAAACCAAAATACATTAAAGCTGGTAAAATTAATTCGGGAGTTTGATATAATTCAGACCAGAATATTAAATTATCTATTACAGATAGTTCAGTTCTTAAAGCATTTTTATGAGCAATATAATTTATCAACTTATATTCATTATGATGTTCGATAGAAACAGTTCCTTTTGTAGGTTTTATAATACCTGCTATTAATTTGAGTAAAGTAGTTTTACCACTACCATTATTACCTCTAAGAATAAGTAAAGACCCAGGTAATAGTGAAAAACCTAAGTCTTTAAATAAAACATTATAATTAGATTCTACTGTAATATTAGAACAGCTTAACATATAGATTATTAATCTATTAAATAATACTCTATTGTAGGCATAACTCTAACTTTTTTCTGTATAGTAGAACTATCGCCTGAAACAGAAATATAAGAACGTGCCATCATAGGCATAGCAGCCTTAACTGAGTCTGTAGATGGGCCATAATAAGAGTCTACCATGAAATCTCCTTGTGCAGCTCTATGTATTTTGCCAAGTTTACTACCAGAATCATTAGTAAATTGTTTTGCAGAGTCATAGGCATTTTTTGTAGCTTCAGCTAACATTTCTGGTTTTATTTCGCTCAATTTAGTAAATTCATATCTAACATCAGCTGCATAATATCCCGAACTAGATTCAAGTACTATTCCTTGTTGGACCAATTCTCCAATTTTTTGAATAGCTGGTTTAATTAAATTAATTTTTGAAGAACTTACTTCAAGAGAAGTATTAATAATATAGCGATAATCCTGTGTGTTATTATTATTTCTATATTGTTGCGCGAGTAGATCGGTAACATTATATTTACCGACTGTAACTTCATCTTGAGCAAAACCTTGTTTTAATAAGAAATTGGTAATGGTTTGTTTATCAGTTTCAATTTGTTTGCTTACTTCAAGTAAATCATTACCTGTAGATTTAAAATTTATAGTCCATATTGCAAAATCAGAGGTAACAATACGTTCTGAAAGGCCTGTTACAGTTATAATACGATCCATTTTTTTACTATTTGAAGATGCACTACATATAAAATAACCAAGTACACTAAGGCCTATAATTAAGCTTAATCCTATTATTAAGGCAGAACAGGAAAAAGAATGTTTATCACAATCAAAGGTCATTATTATACTCCTTGTATAAAAAATTAATTAATTATCTTGTTCGATACCGCTTACACATGGGCTTTTTAATTCATGAGGTGGGCTTTTTAAACAAGCATTTAAAAGCATTAAAATAGATATTGTAGAAAGTAATTTTTTGAACATAACTAACTCCTAACATAAATTATAAACCATAGCTTTTAATTAAACTACCACAAATCATATGCCAACCATCTATTATAACAAAAAATATTAATTTAAATGGTAAAGAAATCGCAACTGGTGGCAACATCATCATACCCATTGCCATCAAGATAGATGAAACCAGTATATCAATTATTAGAAAAGGTATAAAGATTAAAAATCCAATTTCAAATGCTCTTTTTAATTCGCTAATCATGAAAGCTGGTACTAAAACTTCTAAAGGAGTATCTTGTGGAGAGTCCAGTACCTCTTTATTAGTAAATGATAAAAATAACGATAAATCTTTCTCACGTGTGTGTTTAAGCATAAATGATTGGAAAGGTTTTATAATTACTGGAATGGCTTCTTGCTCTGTCATTTTTTCTTCAATTAAAGGAACAATACCTTCATGATACGCAGTCTCAAAAGTTGAAGACATAATAAAAGCAGTTAAAAATAGCGCTAAACTAATTAATACTGTATTGGGAGGACTTTGCTGTATTCCGAGTGCATTACGTAAAAATGAAAGAACTACAATAATTCTAGTGAAAGAAGTAACCATTACTAAAATTGACGGTGCTAGACTGAGTATAGTAATTAAGGCAATAGTTTGAAGAATTCTAGAAGTAAGCTTAGTGTCGTCAAGATTGAAATTGATTGGCTCAGCAGATGCCACAGAAGTAATGAATACCAAAACAGAGGCTAAGAAAAGATATTTGAGTGTTTTATATAAGTTATTCATATCATTCAGTATAATACTTCCTTAAGATTAATATCTGATTTTATAAGTGTTTCATTATTATGTCCAAGTAATATTAAATATCCGGAATCTACATATCTGACCAACACTATTTTACGTTTGTTATCAAGAATTAACATATCTTCTATGTTTAGCTTAGAGTCTTTCTTGTATGTTGAAAAGTTAAAGAAAAGATTAAATTTTTTAAATAAGGCAGCAATAACAATAATAAGCGCTATAACAAAACTTAAGGCTAATAAAACTTTTAAATAACTATATAATTCCATGTTGAGTTGCTTTTTTATTTGATGTTATAGTTAAGAACATTGTTATAAGCATTAAATGCGTTTGCATGTGTATCAATTTCTAGTAATTGCTTTTTTATATTTAATTTATATTTTTCTAAAATACTAGTGTAATTAACTAAAAAATCTCTAAAAGATTTGATATAATGATTAGTTTCTCTTATATCTAACTCAGGCGTAGAATCTATTAAGTTTAATATTAAATCTATTTTTTTATTTAATTTTAATATTATATCATTAGACAAAGGCAGATGACTGCTGGCAAAGTATAATTCATTTAATTCGGTGATTAATGAAGACAAATTTTTATTTTGGGGCATAAGTATCTAAAATCCATTTATTTAGCTAATCTATAAATATTATTAAAATAAATAATATAATATAGTTAATTTAAAATTAACAGTCCTATATAGAACTGTTAACAAAGTCTTTATTAGCAATTTTGATAATTATTAAGCAAAGTCATTTAGATAATAGAAATTATTTAGTAGGAGGCGCTAGTTTAGGCATCTCTTCTTGGGGTGGAGGATTATTTGAAGGTAATTCTTGTTTGGGTGCAGAAGATTCTGTCTCTTTAGGGGATGGTTTTTTAACATTTATGATCAAATTTTGTTTTGAACCTTGAACGTCTTGATCTAGGTCTTCTTTATTATTTCCGGGTGCTGCTTGAAGATATTTGTTAAGTAGATTGCGTAGTGATGGATCATTCCAATCGACAGCTCCTATCACGCGAGCAACTTCCTTATTATGATGGTTTATAATAATAGAGGTAGGTACGCCTATAATATTAAAGGCATTAAATAATACACCTTTTTTATCTATATATTTATCTAAATATTTTATTTCATGCAGTTTATAAAAGTCACTTACCACATCAATACCTTTAAAATCTTCAGATATAGCTATGACTTTTAAAGGCTTTTTCTTAAAATCTTTTTGTAATATATCTAAATCTTGCATTTCACCGAGACAAGAAGTGCACCAAGTAGCCCAAAAAGTTAATAATACAACTTGTCCATCAAACTCTTCTAGCAAATGGCCTTTATCATTTTCATCAAAAAGATAGTCGTCAGGCAAAGATTGAGGAGGGTATTCTTCAATATTATAATTAAGGTTAGTAGGAGAATCAGGTAAATCATTTGCAAGGCAAACATTAAAAGATAGAAAGAAAGACAATAATAAAATTATAAACTGTATCATTTGTTTAAGAGTACTACTTGTATTATCCAGATTTCTTGTTACACTATAATATTTTTAATGTAAGCATTATTACATATTTTGATAATTAACAGTTGGGATATATTATGTCAATTAAAAATAAGATAGTTGTAGCGTATACAAAGAGGTTATTATTACTATTCTGTATAAGTGTGACGTTATTGTATGGATGCGCAGTTAGAGGCCCTCTTACCTTACCTCCAGAAGACTTAACTTCTATAAAACAAGATAATAAAAATAGTAAATAAACATAAATTTATGAATATAAAATTAGTTGCAGCAAAAGAATTATTCGATTTAGATATTGATATGGAATTACCAATATTTGATATCAAAAATGAACATGTACCAACTATAGATCAAAATTATTGTTTTGATAGAGAAACATTAATGTCGATTTTAGTTGGATTTAAATATAATATGAAAGTTATGATTTAAGGTTATCATGGCACAGGTAAATCAACACATTTAGAGCAAGTAGCAGCTAGATTAAATTGGCCATGTCTTCGGGTTAATCTCGATGGACATTTAAGTAGAGCAGATTTTATTGGTAGAGACAGTATTATAGTAAAAGATGGAGTCCAAATAACCCAATTTCAAGAAGGATTATTACCATGGTCATTACGTCAACCGATGGCGTTAATTTTTGATGAATATGATGCTGCACGTCCAGAACTAATGTTTGTATTACAACGTATATTAGAAAATGATGGTAAGTTTACCTTAATTGATCAAAATCAAGTGATTACTCCTAACCCTTACTTTCGTATGTTTGCAACCACTAATACTATTGGTTTAGGGGACTCAACAGGTTTATATCATGGCTCACATGTTATTAATCAAGGACAAATGGATAGATGGAATATAGTAGCAACCCTCAATTATTTACCGTTAGAAAAAGAAATAGCTATAGTGAGGGCTAATAGTCCGCAGTTAGACCAGGAAGTTATAAAAAATATGATAGAACTAGCTTCATTAATACGTAAAGGTTTTATGGTAGGAGATATTTCATGTGTGATGTCACCAAGGGCCGTAATTAATTGGGCTAAAAACATGTTAATTTTTAAGTGCTTGGAAACATCGTTTCGTCTATCTTTCTTAAATAAGTGTGATGAGGCAGAAAAACCAATACTTGCTGAGTATTATCAACGTATTTTTGATCATGCCATCAAAGAGAGTATAATTGCTAACTAATGATTTAAAACAAGCTATTAATGCTGCTTCAAGAGCAATTTCTGGTTCTAAGAAATTAAATGTTGAGGTTAGAGAAAGAGGAGAGGGAGACTTACAAGCACTCATACTATTATATCATAATAGTGATCTATCTAATGATATAACTTCTAAAGAAAATAGTATAATTATTGAAAAGTGTGAACAAGCACGGATAGAAGCTTTGGGTGGTAGAAGGTTTAAGGGAGTTTTAAGTAATTTAAATAGGCTACTAATTAAGACATATACTGATATAATTTATTCCTCAGATAATATTCTCTATTTGTTAGTCAGGGCAAAATTAATTGATACTCCCGTAATGCATCTTATATCTTTGGAGATATATGATGATTATAATAAAATAGTTAACAGATATAGGGATGCTTTAGTAGATGCTCTAAATAATCAACAAAAATTTGCTCAAATAATAATTAAATTAATTGAAGAATTAAAGTTAAATGTACCTGATGAGGTAAATACTAAAAAAATTATGGTAGAGCTAGATGAATCTAATGAAGCTGAGGTGAAGATAGATTCTACAGCTATTAGTTATAACCAAGCTTCTTCGGTAAAAGAATTATATAAACTATCATCTAAATTGGAAAAAACAGATGAAGCGGATGTACAGAAACCTAAAATAATTTTAGATGTGGAAGCTATAGTCAATTAAGTTGAGAATAGCATAGAGAAGCCATAATCAATAGCATCGCTAAGGTTATTAAAATTAGTAATGATAGGTTTGATTTTAGCTTTTAAATGAGCCCAATATTTTTCAATTGGGTTGAGATCAGGAGAGTAAGGTGGTAAGAATAAAAGTTTACAGCCTATATCTTCTATTAAATTCCTAGTTCTAGCTGACTTATGGAACGTTGCATTATCAAGTATTACAACTTGACCAAATCTTAGTTCGGGCACCAAACACTGACTAACCCACTCGTTAAAAACTTCTGTATTACATGTGCCCTTGAAACACATTGGCGCAATAATTTTCTTCCCAACCTTACCTGCAATAAAGCTTTCTCGATCATGTTTTTTACCTGAGATATCACCATAAACTTTACTTCCTCTGAGACTGTATCCCCAAGAATAGTACAAATAGCTATCAATTCCACTCTCATCAATATAAACTATATCTTCCGCTTTATAGTTTGCGATAGCTGCCAAAAATAATTGCCGTTTTGCTTCATCCCGTTCACGATAGAGTGTGGTCTTTTTTTTCGTGTGATCCCCAAAGTCTTGAATGCCAAACAGATAGCAGCTGTAGACACATTAAAAACCTTTGCAAAATCAGATAATAGCCAATTGCTGTTTTTAGACACCTCGTTTAATAATTTGATTGGATCAAGCTTCTTCCATGGCTTAGCTGCTCGTGTGGCTGCTAAATTCCCGGATTTCGATCTCGATAACCATCTATAAATTGTTCTTTCACCTATGCCAAAAATTCTTGCAGCTTCTTCTCTGGTATAACCTTTATTAACATAGTGAATTACTTTTTTACGTAAATCTAAGGAATATGCCATTGCTTCTACTGTTTTGGGTTTATGAGCTTTTTAATATATCATATATCATGTCTTTATCAACTTAATTTACTATAATAAAAATTATAAAATATATACGAGCTTATATGATGAAGTTACTACGCCGTTTCATCTATGTTCTAATAGTGAATTAATTATGCTGCGTCAGCGGCTTGATAAAAAACTTACCGAAAAACAATCGAATGTTACTCAGGTAAAGGCTAATAAATTGAAGCGTAAATTATTGGTTAAGAAGCCAATATGGTGGTAATATAACGTTGAAGAAGGAATATTAGATAACAAAAAATTGGCAGAATTAGTAGCTAAAAATAACCATAGCTATTGTTATAAGCAAGAACATTCCCAAAATGCATTAGATACAGTTATGACTTTATTAATAGATAATTCAGGTTCAATGCGAGGAAAACCGATAATGATAGCTGCTATGTGTAGCGATATTTTAGCTAGAACATTAGAGAAATGTGGAGTGAAGCTTGAAATTTTGGGCTTCACCACTAAAGAATGGCAGGGAGGTTCATCTAAAAAATTGTGGCAGAACAGTGCTTCGCCAGCCAATCCAGGAAGATTAAATGATTTGCGTCATATAATTTATAAATCAGCTGATACTCCGTGGCGTAAGGCAAAATTAGGTTTAGCCTTAATGCTGCGCGACGGTTTACTAAAGGAAAATATTGATGGTGAAGCCATAATTTGGGCTTATAACCGGTTAAGAAAAAGGAAAGAAAAAAGACGCATATTAATGGTTATTTCAGATGGTGCGCCCGTTGACGATAGTACCTTATCAGTGAATGATAGCCGTTATCTGGAAAGACATTTACGAGAAACTATCAGTTATATTGAAAAGAAAAAAGAGATTGAACTGGTTGCTATTGGTATAGGTCATGATGTAACGCAGTACTACCAAAATTCTGAAAGGATTTTAGATGCAGCTCAATTAGGGAATATTATATTTGAAAAATTAGATAGGTTATTTACGGAGATGGTTGTTTAATTTGAATTAGAGGCAAAGGATATATTATAGCACATTAATTTTAATAATTAAGCTCTCCGCTTAAATGTTTTCCACCATCTATATTAATCAGTTCCCCAGTAATAGAGGGAGTAGTTAAAATAAATTTTATCGCGTTATAAATATCCTCTATTGAACCAGCGTTATTAAGAGGAGAATGTATGCGGGATGCAGTAAAATTTTCTTCAGATTGTCGAATGCCACGCATAATAGACCCAGGTCCTAGGGCATTCACCCGTATTTGAGGAGCAAACTCTATCGCAAATAGCTTGGTTAATTCCCATAAAGCGTTTTTGCTTAAGCTATAAGATAAAAATTTTCCCACAGGTAATTTAGTAACACAGTAATCTAAAATATTAATAATGTTTCCACGTTGCTCTAAGAGCTGTTCTTTAAAATCTTTCATTAGTAAAAATGGTGCTCGTAAATTTACTGACATGTTTTGATGCCAAATTTCGTAATTAGAGTTTGCTACATTATCATTAATAAAGCTAGCTGCATTGTTAATTAATAAAGATACTTGACCAATATTCTTGGTGATGTAAGGAAAGATGGATTTAGTTTGATTTTCATCGATTAAATCTGCTTGAACACTAAAGGCCTGCAAGTTATTTGCGTTTAGTTCTTGAAGCAAAATTTCTGCTTCATCTTGGGAATTATTATAATGGATAACAACCTGCCAACCATCTTCTACCAATGATTTGACTATCATTTTACCTATTCTAGTGGCGGATCCTGTGATTAAAGCAATTTTTTTCACGTTTTATGTATATTTTTACTATCATTATTATTATATATTAATTATCATAAAGACACGTAAAAAGAAACTTTAAAATTTGTGTATAATAGAAAGAGAGAGAAATGGAAACATCACCGGCTGAATTTTTACCCAATATTTTATTATTACTTGCTGCGTCTGTTGTAGTAGTTGGTATATTTAAAAAATTAAATTTAAGCCCTGTATTAGGTTATTTTGCAGCTGGTGCTATTATAGGTGTACATGGTCTGAATATTATTAAAACTGCTGATACAGAGTTATTTGCAGATTTTGGTGTAATATTTCTTTTGTTTGCTATAGGCCTTGAATTAACCTTTGAACGTTTAAAGGCTATGAGGCTATATGTATTTGGTTTTGGGACCTTACAAGTAGTGATTACTAGCGTTGTTCTTGGCTATTTAATTAATATGTTAGGTGTAAATATAAAGGCAGCTATGATTATAGGTGGGGGGCTAGCGATGTCTTCTACAGCGGTTGTATTACAGGTAATAGCAGAAAATAGACAGCAATCTACCCAAGTTGGAAGATTATCCTTATCAAATTTATTAATGCAGGATTTTGCAGTAGTACCGTTACTCGTATTGATACCATTACTAAGTTCAAATACTACTAATATTTTTTCAGCGCTTGGCTCAGCTTTTGTAAAAGCATTAATTGCCTTACTTGTAATTTTTATGTTGGGCAGGCTAATGCTTAGGCCATTTTTTAAAATGATTACTTCTGCTAATCCAGCCAAAACTAATGAATTATTTGTGGCAACAACTCTTTTGATAGCACTTGGTGCTGCATGGTCTACGGAATATATGGGGCTATCTCATGCTTTAGGGGCGTTTGTGGCAGGATTATTAGTAGCCGAAACCGAATTTCAACGTCAGGCTGAAGAAAGTATTTATCCCTTCAAGGGGCTCTTTCTAGGGTTATTCTTTATGACAGTAGGTATGTCCATAGATATAAATATGGTTGTAGAACAAATTGGTATTATAGCTTTATGTTCATTATCATTACTTGCGGTTAAGGCTCTTATTATTATAGCTTTAAGCTTAATTTTTCGCTTAAGCCTTAGTACTTCAATACATACAGGGTTATTATTATCGCAAGGTGGTGAATTTGGCTTTATTTTGTTTAATTTAGCCATGGAAAGAAAATTAATAGATTCTGAATTTGGTCAATTATTGTTAGCTGTTATAACAGTTACAATGGCTCTTACGCCTTTGCTTTCTGCTATAGGAAGTAGAATTGCTACAAAATTAGAAAAGAAAGTTCCTACTTCTCCTGAGGTGATTTATAAAGGAATTTCTGATTTAGATAATCACGTAATAGTAATAGGATTTGGTCGTGTAGGTAAAATGGTGGCTAGATTACTTGAAGCTGAAAATGTTAATTATGTGGCTATCGATGTAGATACACAAAATGTTGAAGAAGGGTGTGCAGAAGGATTCCCTTTATACGCTGGAAATGGTGCTCACTTAGAAACATTAAAGGCCCTCGGTATCGAAAGAGCAAGATCTGTGATTATCACGGTTGATAATGAAGTGACATTGCAAAAAACAGCAAAAATTATTAGTAAAAATTTCCCTGACTTACCAGTAGTGGTAAGATCTAAGGATCTTAGTAATTCTGCGCAATTATATCAAGCAGGTGCAAAAATTATTGTCCCCGAAACTTATGAAACAGGGCTTCAACTTGGAGGTGCAGTACTAAAATCGGTAGGTATAAGCGAATCTGAAGTAAGTCGGATTAAAAATCAATTTAGAGCTGGTAACTATATTTTAGCTAAAGAGCCTGAAGAATATATTGATGAAGAATATGATGAAGAAAATTTAGGTTATGATTATATGGGGCAACTAATGATGGGAGATGATGAATTCAAGCATATTAGTTCTTATAATATTTCTGAACAAGAATTGGATAGTAAAAAACCCAAAGGCGGAAAATAGTTTTAGGAAAATAAAGTGAATAATATAGATAAATTATTATGGATATGTAAAAAAGCTATAAGCATATTATTTATTATTGTACTGGCGCATATAGAAGAAACGTTTGCTGAGAAGTTACCCATACCACGTTTTGTTTCTGTTAAGTCTAATGAAGTTAATATGCGTGCTGGTCCTAATATACGATATCCAATTTTATGGACTATTGTCAAAAGAGGTGAGCCTGTAGAGGTGTTAGCAGAGTTTGAACATTGGCGTAAAGTGCGTGATAAACAAGGCGATGAAGCATGGGTGCATGAATCTATGTTAACTGGTAAAAGAGTAGGTATTGTCATAGGTAGTAAATTACAAACTATGTATAATAAATCTAATAATGTATCAAAAAAAATATGCATGCTTGAGCCAGAATTACGTGTAAATATTATATCCTGTAAGAAAGAATGGTGTATGATACAGGTAGAAAAATGTAAAGGATGGTTATTGCGTAATTCGTTATGGGGTGTATATAATAATGAGGAAATACGTTAAATTAGTTTTTTACCATAGATAATTGGTATAGGAGTATTTTACATTTATAATGCTAAGTAATAGTGGAATATAAGTTAAAAAATGAGTATAGTAAATTGATTTGAACTTGCGGACGCAGTTAGCTCAAAGCTCTCCTACTATAAGTAAATAAAAGATTGTTGTACCTGTTTGCGAGTGTGATATTTCTTACGTATCTCTAAATTGCTAAATATTTACATATTATACTATTATATAAGTTTTATTTAAAAGATTAATGTTTTGTTAGAAATAAAATATATTACTTTATTCAAGATTAGGATTATCTTCGTTATTCCCTTTATCATTTGCGTTTTGTTCTTCATCTTCATTAGTCTTCTTCTTGTTGAGCGGAACCAAGGGCGTATACACACAATTCTTCAAAAGAAACATTATTTTTTTCTGCTAATTCTTTTAATTTTGCTATACTGTCCATAACTTCTTGTGGAATAGTACCTCCACGTTCTCTAGATAGCCAATCAGTTTGAAAGTGAAGTGGGTGGTGTCTTGGTTCTGAGTCGCCTAAAAAAACTGTAAAAGGAGCTTTTACTCCATTAAAAAATGCTGGTAAGACAAATTTTTTCATATATCAACCATTTAATACGTAAACTAACTTTACTATAATTAGCATAATTTCTAATTATATGTATAGTTTATAATTACCTCATATATAATACAATTAAAATATAAACTTATTAAAAAAAAACTAATTTTATGGATATCACACGAAGAGAATACATCATCCTAAATTAGATATGGGATTATTAACAAACTCTTTACTAGCAATGCCAGAGCTAAGAGATTATGTTGATTAAAGAATTAATCTTATTTTGGTAATCCCCCCCCTTGAATATATATTCACCGGCAACTAACACGTTTGCTCCAGCTTCTATTACGCTTTTTACGGTTATAAGATTAATACCACCATCCACTTCTAAATCGATTTTTTTATTAATTTTATTAATCTTTTGACGAATAATACTAATTTTCTCGAGTTGAGATGAGATAAAATTCTGACCAGAAAATCCAGGATTAACCGTCATTACCATTACTAAATCTAATTCTGGTAAAATATAATCTAAAACATTAGGATGGGTTGTAGGCACAAGAGATATGCCAGCCTTTTTACCCAGAGATTTTATAAGTTGTACTGATCTTTCTAAGTGGATACAGGCTTCAGCATGTATGGTTATAATATCTGCACCAGCATCTGCAAAAGCTTTAATATAGTTATCTACATTATCTATCATTAAATGTACATCAAAAGTTATATGTGAGTATGGTCTAATCGCCTTTACTACGGAGGGGCCAATAGTGATATTTGGTACAAAATGCCCATCCATTACATCTATATGTAAATATGAAGCACCAGCTTCTGTAATAGATCGGACTTCTTCTCCTAATTTAGAAAAATCTGCTGAAAGTATAGAAGGAGCAATTTTAATATCTTGAGCCATAACTTTATAGTATATTCAGTAATTATTGATATTTTAATAATAATAAAGTATTATTATAAATACGCAATAAAGTAAAGAGGTATTTATGTCTGATGGTATGGGTATGGGAAGAGTTCTTTCTTCAATTGGTCATGCTGGAAACTTAGCTGGTGGTAGTAGTGGTAGTTCTGGGCATGTACTGGAGGCAGGAGCAAATGAAAATATCCAAAATGCTGTTGATAATACGCTTGAAAAAAGCGGTATTTGGCGTGTGATGGGCTCGATGTTTTTAGGCTTTGATACGATTTTTAATGTTTTTAAAAGTGAAGGGTTTTTACTCGGGGTAGCAAGTCAGGCTCTTGCAAGCCTCGGCACTTTACCGACACCAGCTGCTCATATGCCACGTCCTAGTAATATAGCAGGTAAAGGTGGTGGAAAAGGTGCCTAATATTTAAATCTTATTAACAAAAAAATTATAATATATCTCTTGGTAGCGCTTATAAAAATGCTTGACATGGTACGTGGTTTTGAATAAACATTTACTATGAAATTGATTATATATATCCTAAATTTTTAAAGCTATTATTATATTATGTTAGATCCTCTTAATTTGCCTAGCGGATACTTATGTCCAGACTATGCCACATCTATACTAATGTTTCAAAGTGGAAAGGTGTTTTTTGGTAAGGGCATCGGTAGTTATGGTATTACTTCTGGTGAAATATGTTTTAATACTTCTATTACTGGTTATCAAGAAATTATTACTGATCCTTCATATAATGGACAAATTATAAATTTTACTTTTCCTCATATAGGTAATGTTGGTGCAAATGCTGAAGATATGGAGTCAAAGGTAATTTATGCTAAGGGGATAATTTTACGTAATGATATTAGCCGAGATTCTAATTACCGAAGCACTATCCATTTTAATGATTGGCTAGAAGAACAAAATATAATTGGTATTACAAATGTTGATACTAGGGCAATTACTAGATATATAAGAAAATTTGGGGCTGAAAATGTATTAATTTTTCATAGGTCTCCAGGTGAGAAATTTGATTGGGATAATTTATACGAAAGGTTACTAAGTACTCCTATGCAGGATGGCTGTGAACTTGTAGCTGCAACTAGTTGTAAAAAAATTTATTCTTGGAAGAAAGATCATATAGCTGGTGCTAAAAAAGTAGTTGTAATTGACTATGGAATGAAATTAAATATGTTGAACTGCTTAGAAAATGTTGGATGTGAGGCAATTATAGTACCAAGTAATACTAGTGCCAGTACTATTATGAAATATAATCCTGATGGTATTTTTTTATCTAATGGTCCTGGAGATCCTAAAGCAACGGCTAGTTATGCGGTTCCTATATTAAAACAGCTTATTGCGACAGGTATTCCTATTTTTGGGGTGTGTATGGGGCATCAATTGCTTGCTTTAGCTCTTGGGGCTGAGACGGAAAAAATGCATCAAGGTCATAGAGGAGCTAATCATCCTGTAAAGAATCTAATCACTAACCAAATTGAAATTACTACACAGAACCATGGGTTTGTGGTTAGGAAGGAAAGTCTACCATCTCATGTTAATATAACTCATATCTCATTATTTGATCAAACTATAGAAGGTATAGCATTAAAAGATAAACCTGTATTTTCAGTTCAATATCATCCTGAATCTTCACCAGGTCCTCATGATAGCCATTATTTATTTAACCAATTTGTGAATTATATGAAGTGATAAGAAAATGAAGTGTAATAAATTATATTATAATTCTCTTATAAAGAGAATCCTATTAATAGGATTAACATATGCCTAGGCGTACGGATATTAAATCTATATTAGTTATAGGGGCAGGTCCTATTACTATTGGTCAAGCTTGCGAATTTGATTATTCTGGTACCCAGGCTTGTAAAGCTTTGAAGGAAGAGGGCTATAAAATAATTTTAGTTAATTCCAATCCTGCAACAATTATGACAGATCCTGATATAGCTTATATTACTTATATTGAGCCTATTACAGCTGAATTTGTAGCTAAAATTATTGCTAAAGACCGTCCAGATGCAATTTTACCAACTGTAGGAGGTCAAACAGCTTTAAATTGTGCTTTAGAGCTCGCAGATATGGGGATTTTAGAAAAATACAATGTTGAATTGATAGGTGCTAAAAGAGAAGCTATAGAAAAATCAGAAAATCGTAGATTATTTAAAGAAGCCATGGAGCGTATAGGATTAGAATGTCCTAAAAATGCTATAGTAAATTCTTTGAAAGAGGGATTAGAGGCTTTAGAATATATTGGGTTGCCTGCAATTATTCGTCCTTCGTTTACTCTTGGTGGTGCAGGAGGGGGTATTGCCTATACTAAAGAAGATTATATAGAACTTGTAAAGAGCGGTTTAGATACATCTCCAGTAAGAGAAATTCTAATAGATGAATCTGTGATCGGGTGGAAAGAATATGAGATGGAGGTAGTAAGAGATTCTGCGGATAATACTATTATAGTATGTTCAATAGAAAATATTGATCCTATGGGAGTGCATACTGGTGATAGTATCACTGTAGCCCCAGCATTGACTCTGACTGACAAAGAATATCAAACTATGCGTAACGCTTCTGTCGCTGTATTAAAGGAAATAGGCGTGAGTACTGGGGGTTCTAATGTTCAATTTGCTATTAATCCAGAAAATGGTAGGATGCTTGTTATTGAAATGAATCCTCGGGTGTCGCGTTCTTCAGCTCTTGCATCTAAGGCTACTGGGTTTCCAATTGCCAAAATTGCTGCTAAGCTTGCTGTGGGGTATAGGTTAGATGAAATAAATAACGATTGTACAAAAGTGACACCTGCTTCTTTCGAGCCTGTGATTGACTATATTGTAACTAAGATTCCAAGATTTACCTTTGAAAAATTTTCTCTTACTAAAGCAGTGTTATCAAGTTCAATGAAATCTGTTGGGGAAGTAATGGCAATTGGTAGAAGTTTTGCTGAATCGCTACAGAAGGCTTTAAGATCATTAGATATAGGACTAACAGGTCTGAATGATCTTAATTTGCAAAATAGTAATAAAGATATAATTTTAGATAAGTTAAAATTATTTACCCCAGAGCGATTATTACTGATTGCAGAAGCATTTAGGCAGGATATATCTCTTGAAGAAATTCATGAAATTACCAAATATGATAGATGGTTTTTAGAGCAGCTTAAAATGTTAGTGTACGCTGAAAATCAATTAAAAAAATATGGGCTACCTACTACCAAATATGAATTATTAAATCTAAAAAAACAAGGGTTCTCAGATCTGAGAATAGCAGAGTTATGTAAAATTGAAGCTCATGAAATTAGAAGATTACGTCATAAATTAGGTGTAAGACCAGTGTATAAAAGAATAGATACTTGTGCTGCAGAATTTGAATCTACTACACCATATTTATATTCTTGTTATGAAAGCTATGATACAGAATTAAATCAAGACACCGAATGTGAAGCTCAGCCTTCAAATCGTAAAAAAATTATGATTTTAGGTAGTGGTTCTAATCGTATAGGGCAGGGTATAGAGTTTGACTATGCATGTGTGCATGCTGTATATGCTTTCAGAGAAGCAGGTTTTGAAACAATTATGGTAAATTGTAATCCTGAAACAGTTTCAACTGATTATGATACTCCAGATAGGTTATATTTTGAACCTTTACAATTTGAAGATATAATGGAAATCATAGATAAAGAAAAATCTAATGGCAATTTTATTGGTGTAAGTTTACAGTTTGGAGGGCAAACACCTTTAAAGCTTAGCTATGCTCTTTCTTCTGCGGGGGTGTCAATTATAGGTACATCCTATGATTCTATTGATAGGGCTGAAGATAGGGAACGTTTTAAAAATCTTTTAATTGAGCATGGCTTTAATTATCCTGAAAATTTTATTTGTTATTCAGAAGAAGAAGCAAGAGAAAAAGCATCATTAATTAGTTATCCGATTGTGGCACGCCCTTCATATGTTTTGGGGGGAAGAGCAATGGAAGTATTGCATGATAATCAATCTTTTGAAGAATATTTAGATGAAAATAAAAATATTTTTTCAACTGGTCCCTTGGTTATAGATAAGTTTATTAATAATGCAATTGAGGTAGATGTTGATGCTATATGTGATGGTAAAGATGTATTTATTGCTGGTATTATGGAGCATATAGAGGAAGCTGGAATACACTCTGGAGATTCTGTATGTGCCTTGCCTTCATTTTCTTTATCGCAAGATATTATTGCTAAAATTATTACATATACGCAGTCGTTAGGGACTGCATTAAATGTCCTAGGATTTATAAATATACAATATGCTATTCAAGATAATAAGATATATATATTAGAAGTTAATACTCGTTCTAGCCGTACTGTACCATTTGTAGCAAAGACTATAGGGATACCGATAGCAAAAATTGCTGCTTTAGTAAGTCTAGATAAAAAATTATCTGATTTTGGATTAAATAGTAATATTCGTGTTGACCAATTATTAAACTATACATCAATAAAAACGCCAGTTTTTCCATTTGCAAGATTTCCTGATGTGGATATTATTTTAGGACCAGAAATGAAGTCTACTGGCGAAGCAATGGGGATTGATAAAGATTTTCCTTCAGCTTTTGCTAAATCCCAAATCAGTAGTGGTACAAAAATTCCTATAAATGGTACAGTGTTTATTTCGGTAAAAGATTATGATAAAAAAGCGGTAGTGCCTATAGCTTCTGAGTTTATTAAATTAGGGTTTAGTATTATTGCAACACGTGGAACTGGTAATTTTTTATTAGCAAAAGGGTTAGATGTTAAAATTGTAAATAAGGTTAGAGAGGGCAGTCCGCATATAGTAGATTTAATAAGCAATAATGAAGTTAAGCTTGTTGTTAATACTACAGAAAACAAGCAAGCTATACGTGATAGTTTTAGTATCAGGAGAACGGCCTTAATGAATAAGATCCCGTGTATTACAACTATATCTGGTACAAAAGCAATTATCCAATCTATTGCTAGATTAAAAAATGATAAAGAAGGTTTAGATGTATTATCTTTACAAGATTATTTTAAAGTGGTGCATAATAAACTAAAAGTTAATTTTAAGGATATATATTAGGTTATTATGTATTAAAATATAAACTAATATATTAAATGTATAATAACTTATATATAATTATTTTGCTAATAATCTCAATACATTATATGTTTTAGATATTGAATATAGTATATAGTAATTATTTATAATATAGGATAAGGAATGAATTATGAATATTAATAAATTTCCTATTACAGTAAAAGGAATTGAAGAACTTAAAGAAGAATTGAAAAGGCTTTCTACAGTATCAAGGCCTGCGGTAATAGAGGCAATTGCAGAAGCACGTGGCCATGGTGATTTATCAGAAAATGCTGAATATCATGCAGCTCGTGAAAGACAAAGTTTTATTGAAGGAAGAATTAGTGAATTAGAAGATAAATTAGCACGAGCTGATGTTATTGATATTAGTAAATTGTCTGGGGACACTGTAAAGTTTGGAGCCAAGGTTTTACTTGTAGATTTGGATACTGATGAAGAGGTAACGTATCGTATTTTAGGTGAATATGAAGCTAATTTAGAACAAGGTTTACTTTCTATTGCCTCTCCCTTAGCTCGTGCTTTAATAGGAAAAGCTCAGGGAGATAGTATAGAAGTAGTGACGCCAAAAGGAAGTAAGGCTTACGAAATATTAAAAATAGAATATTAAAGGTATATTAATGAAATTTTACATTTTTTGTTTATTAGGGATTGTTTTTTATGTAAATGATGTGTTAGCCGAATTAACGGTATGTTCTAGTATTAGACCATTATATAGTTTGGTTGAAAATATAACAAAAGACATCAATAATTCAAAATTACTAGTTTCTAAGCCTAATAGTTCTCCCCATAATTATAGCTTATCACCATCAGAGTTAAAGTTATTATCTAGCTGCGATATTATTTTTTTAATTGATAAAAATTTAGAATATTTTTTACCAAAAGCCATAGCTACAGCTGGAAAAAAAAATTTAGTGATAGTAGAACTTACAAAAGATGCTTCTATACATTTACTTAAGACTAGAGAGAAGATTATAAATAAAAATAAGGATGATACCCACCATGAGCATCATCATAGCGAAGATGATCTAGATCATCACCATCATGGAGAAAATGATTTACATATATGGCTTGATCCAGAAAATGCAAAAGCTATACTTAAAATAGTAGCTAATACACTGATGAAATATGATACTGCGCATCTAGATCAATATGTCTTGAATGCAGAAATTGCACAAGATAAAGTTACCAATCTTGATAAAGAAGTGGGGCTTAAATTACAGCCCTATAAAAATAGCTCTTATTTAGTGTTTCATGATGCTTATCAATATTTTGATACGCATTACAAATTAAATTATTTAGGAGAGTTTTCCTCATCTGGCTCTACTATTAGTGCTAAAAAATTATCTTTATTACAGGATATTATTATAAAAAATAAGGTTAAATGTATATTTTCAGAGCCTGAATTTTCCAATCATATAATAACAAAAATTGCACAAAATACTAAAATTAAAACAGGTGTGTTAGATGCTGAATGGGGTGGTAATAATACACAAAGTAATGATATATATTTTGCTTTAATGCGTAATTTAGCGGATAATTTTGTACAATGTATGAATGATCGTTAAAATATAAATTATAGTTTTTTCAGCTTCCTTAGTAGATAGGGATTATGAACGAAACCTACTTTTTGTTAGGTTGGTGGCGAAGAACACATATGCTAATTCAAAGCACGAAACTATAGTATTACAATTTATTAATGATGTTATAATATGCAAGAAAGAAAATATACAAAAATTGCGTGTATAGCTGATGATAATCAGAAATCTTTCCAGGCTTTATCTGATATGCAAGCAAAATATTGTTTTGTAAGTCTAGAAGAGAAGCCTGACATAATTATTGTGCTTGGTGGAGATGGGTTTATGTTACACAGTTTACACCATCTAATGCACCTAAACATACCGTTATATGGTATGAATGTAGGTCATATTGGCTTTTTAATGAATATCTTTTCTACTGATAATTTATTATCCCGAATAGAAAAAGCAAACATTACCTCTATTAACCCTTTGCATATGTTAGCTAGATGCAACGATAACACAGAACATATTAGGTTAGCTATTAATGAAATATATTTATTACGTGATACTAATCAAGCAGCAAGAATTAATATTTATATAAATGATATTCTACAAATTAATGAAATGGTTTGTGATGGTATTATAGTATCTACTGCTGCAGGTAGTACTGCTTATAATTTATCAGCAGGAGGACCAGTGATACCGCTTGAAGCAGATTTATTGGCTCTTACCCCTTTAAACCCTTTTCGTCCTAGAAGGTGGAAAGGTGCATTATTACCTAGTTCAGCATGTATAAAATTTGAAATATTAGAATCTGAAAAAAGATCTACAAATGCCGTTGCAGATTTTTATGAAGTAAAACATGTAATAAGTGTAGACATCAAAAAGTCAGATGATCAAAAAATTAATCTATTATTTGATGAAGGGCATAGTTTGGAGGAAAGGATTATCAGAGAGCAATTTTCATTCTGAATCATTAATTAATTCTTGGTATATTGTGTCCACATTGATAGAAAGCTTTTTAGAGATAAAACTATATAAATTATGTTTATGCAAAATATGGTTTGGGTTATTAGGGAATAGTTGTATAATTTGACATGTATTATTGGTGTTAGTATTTTTTGTGTCTGAATAATTAACATCATTAACATGGTACATATTTATATTCTCTCATCAATATTAAATAGAAACATTAGACAGCAAATATTCTAATTATCTTATTTATAATGCCTAATTTAGCTCTATGGGCCTAATTTGGTAAAGAGCAATATATTACTATAAGTAATTATAGTTTTTTAATTTAAATTATGTCGGCATTGTTTATTTCTAATCAGCTATGTGCTAATTTATAGTAAATTGATTTGAATTCGGAACGTTGTTCTTTGCTCTCCTACTCTTTGTAGGCTTTGCTTATCACTCCTAGTCCCAAATACAACTTAATTTACTATATAGTTTGTATCCTATATATAAAGAAATTAATATATAAACTCTTTTATATAAAATTAATCAATATATGAAAGGAATATACGGTTGAAAGGTTAAGAAAATGTTAATAATAAATTAAATTATTATTATATATGTTATTAATATTAATATTTTAAATCTATTAGCCATTTTTTAATTTTAAGATAAGAATTTTTGTATAGGGGCAAAAGTTTTTCGGTGATATTTACAGATACCATAAGAATTTATAGCGTTTATATGATCTTTAGTGCCGTAGCCTACATTAGTGTTCCAATTATACATGGGAAACTCTTTAGCCAAATCGTACATTATTTGGTCTCGAGTAACTTTTGCAATAATAGAAGCAGCTGCTATTGATAAACTTTGGCTATCTCCTTTTACGATATTTACTATTTCTGGAACGTTTAATTGTAATTTAGCATTACCATCCAATAATAAAGTTGAGGGCTTTGAGCGTAGCTGTTCTATAGCCCTATTCATCGCTATAGTTGTAGAAGCAGTTATTTTAAAGAGGTCTATTTCTTCGACGGATACAATACCTATACCAAAATCAGCAACTTGGATCAATTTTTGAAAAATAAGAGTACGTTGTTTAATTGTTAATTTTTTTGAATCATTAATGCCTTCAGGAATTGCATTTGGGTCTAAAATAACTACTGCGGCAACCATAGGTCCTGCCCACGGGCCTCTTCCGGCTTCATCTATACCAGCTACCGGTTTATTTAAATATTGATATTTAGATTCTATTAATAAATGGGGCTTATATATCATTTTTACCACAAACTTTTAATAACCTTATTATAAAGTATCGATGAATGAACACTAGGTTGAATCACCATCAAAATTCTTGTACCATAATTAAAGTTCCAATATTTTTAAGAGTAACTTAATTAAGAGGAGAGAAGATTATGAATAAGGAAATTTTACGATATTCAGCAATCTTAGCAATATCCTTGACATCCTGCACGAGTATATCGAAATTAGATAGAATGTCAATTAGTGGTAATGATTTTAATTCTTCGTTGGCACAAAATTATAGATCTCTAGCCAATTATGAAGCAAATCAAGATGATTGGGTAAGTGCTTATAGATACGCTAACAAAGGTTTGGCTAGTGTAAAAGGTAAAGAAGTGTTGCCTACAAATATTTCTAAATGTATGAATGCAGCAAATAAAGCAGAATTAATTGAAGGAAGAGCGCAATTAGTATCTTTCTTGACCGAAAATAATAAAATGAATATGCCAAAACGTACAGCAGATGCTCAAGCATATTTTGATTGTTGGGTAGAAGAAAGCAATGAAGGATGGCAAATTGATCGTATTAATTTATGTAAAAATGGCTTTGTCTCCTCATTAACAGATGGAGGTACTGGGGGTGGTATAACATCTAATGATCATATAATCTATTTTGGCCTAAATAGTACTCATCTTGGAGGTTATGATCAAAAAATTATAGCAAATCTAGCTAAAAATATTAAGCATCAAGGTATAAAATTAGTAAAAGTAAAAGGATATGCTGATACTACAGGATCTAAGCAATATAACTACAAAATCTCTCAAAAGAGGGCTGAAGTAGTAAAAGGTGCATTAGTAAAGCATGGTGTACAAAATAAATTGGTCAAAACAGAAGCTTTTGGTCAAAGTAATTTAGCAATTCCTACTGCTGATAATATAGCTGAAAAGAGAAATCGTAGAGTGGAAATTGATATAGTAAAATAAATATTATTTGAGGATTAAATGAGAGTTAAGTTAATTAATTATGTATTATGTGGAATCTTATTCAAGGTAGTTTTGAGTGGTTGTACTAAAATTGAAGATGTACGCAGAGTAACACCTCATGGTAATAACTTTCAAAAAGCTTTAGTTACATATTATTTAAAATTTGCTGAAAAAGAAGCTGCACAGTATGATTGGCTTGACTCTCAACACTTTACGAATAAAGCTATGAAATTAGCATATGGTAAAAATGTACTACCAGAAGATCCAAAAAAATGGAATATTCCCAGTGATATTTTGTTACAAATGCAGCAAGCAAGAGATAGTTTAATATCATTGTTAAAAAATAAAAATTTAATAGAAAAATATCCTGAAATTGTAGCTAAAACCCAGTTTTATTTTGATTGCTGGGTAGAAGAGCAAGAAGAAAATTGGCAAGCAGAAGATATAAAATTATGTTGTAATAATTTTTATAAATATTTTAATGAATTATCAAATAATAAGCCTACCAAAATTAAATGCATAAAGCCTAATTGTTCTAATGCTCAGAAACAACTGAATATAGTAAAGCAGACACATAATTTTGAGAATTTCATTTATAGTTTAAAATTTCTTCCAAAGGATAATAAAGTTACAAATGTAATGGATCATCAGATTCAAAAAATTATATCAAACAGTAAAAAAAATAATAAACGTATAATCATTAATAGCTATAGTAACAAACTTTCCAATGAAAAAGCTAATATTATACTTGCTCAGTCTAGGGCAGAAAACGTAAAACAAAAATTAAAAGCAAGTGGTATAGCAGGTGATCGTATAGAAATGTATGCTTTTGTAGAAGATAAACCTATGATTAGCAATCCTACAAACATGCTAGAAATTATCATTTCAGATTAGTGGTTAATGGTACCTATTAATAAAGCTTTTATCAGCAATCTTTTGATCTAATTTTATGCTATATTTCGGTAATTTTTTTGCTAATATTACTAATATTAGCTGCAAAAACTCACTTATATACCCTAAAATTATTTTCAGAATCTTATCTAAAAATATTGTGAACAGTGCACAGTAAATTGATTTGGACTTGCGGACTCGGTTATAGCTCAAAGCTCTTTTACTATTTTTGTAGGCTTTGCTTTATTCTTAGCCTACTCTCACATACTACTTAATTTACTATAATTTGCAGCTTGTTTTCTTTATCTCTGTATTTTCTCTATAAGTTTTGTCATTTTTTTCTACCACTTTAATAATATATTGTTTTTCATTAGTAATTTTATTTAATATTAATAGTTATAAAATTAATATTTTAAATTTGAAAATATGAATATTTTATTATATATTTTGTGTATAAATTATTAAATTTATATAAGTTTATATTATTAAAATAACTATAAGGTACAAAATGAAAAATTCCGGAATTAAGTTGTCTAATGTTGGTGAAATAGTTAAGATATGTAACAAATACACTGAGATAGACACTAAAAATTTTTTAAATCTTATGGAAGATAATCATTATTCCTCACGCAAAAAAATGCATGAAGCAGCTAAGTGTGGAGATTTAAAGAAAATTCAATATTTACGCTCCAAGGGTGTATCAGCTGAAATTAAAGATGAGCAAGGTAAAACAATATTACATATTTCTATTATTTATAATAAGAAAGAAATAGTAGAGTATCTATGTGAGCAAGGTGTAGAGAAAAATGTACAGGATAATAATGGTATGACGCCTCTACATCATGCTGTGACTAAAAGTAATTTAGATATTGTAAAAGTTTTACTTCCAAATGTTGATAAAGTTGCAAAAGAAAGTATAGAGGCAAAAGATCAAATACAAGACTTACAAATAAAGTATATCAATACCACGGATCATGAAAAGAAGACAGCTTTGCATTATGCTCTTTCTTTGAAGAATATAAAAATAATTCAATTCATGAAAAGAAGACAGCTTTGCATTATGCTCTTTCTTTGAAGAATATAAAAATAATTCAATTTTTAGTTGAGCAAGGAGCTAATATAAATGCACAAGATAAGGATGGTATAACACCACTACATCTTGCTGCTGCCTCTGGTAATAAAGAAATAGTGAAGTATTTATGTGAACAAGGTGCAGTAAAAAATGCACAAGATAAGGATGGTATAACACCACTACATCTTGCTGCTAATAATAACCGTCTAAGAATTGTAGAGTATCTATGTAGGCAAGATGTAAGCAAAGATGCGCAAAATAATCATGGTAATACTCCATTACATATTGCTGTTAATAATAATCACATAGAAGTTATGAAATATTTGTGTAAGCAAAGATGCGCAAAATAATCATGGTAATACTCCATTACATATTGCTGTTAATAATAATCACATAGAAGTTATGAAATATTTGTGTAAGCAGGGTGCTAAAATAAATGTACAGAATAAGGATAGTATGACGCCTTTCCATTATTCAATAGGTAATGGTTATGAGCAGATGAGTAAACTTTTATATGATAAATACAGAGTAAATATTAAATGTACAAATGGGGTAGGTATACATTATTTACATTTAGCATCTAGAAATGGCCATGTTCAAATGGTTAATTGGTTATTAACCTTACCAGAAACAAAAATTAATTATCAAGACCATGAAGGTAAATCAGCAATGCACTGGGCAGCTGCAAACGGTAATGTTAAAATAATACGATTATTAAAAGAACATAAAGCAAAACTGGATATTCCAGATAATATAAATCGTACTCCTTTGCATTATGCTGCTAAAAATGGGCATTTAGAGGTGATGCGTAACTTATTGCCAGAACCAACAAAAATGTTAATCTTCATTACTAAAAACCGGGATAAATTATCAAAAGAACAAAAATCTTTTATTAATATTCAAGATCGTGAAGGTAGAACAGCACTACATTATGCTGTATGTAATGGTTCAAAAGAAAATGTAAAATTTCTCTTGTCTCGAGGTGCTGAGGTGAATTTAAAAGATACACATGGAAAGACTGCCTTGGATTACGCGAATCAGGATTTAGTATCTTTATTAAAAAATCATTTGGAAAAAGCTTGTGATAAGAACAACAATCTTAGAGATAATAATAAACAAAACAGAATAGGAGTTAAAAGGACAGAATCGTTACACGTTCAGGCAAGTAATCAGAAGGGAGAAGCTACTAAACCGAATATTCCAGTTAGGAGTTCATCATTACGTTCTAATGATCAGGTATCATTTGTTGAAAAAGTACAGGAAAATAAGAGTTCATCATTCCGTTCTAATCATCAAGGATCATTTGTTAAAAGAGTGCAGGTAAAAAAAGTAGGGAAACCAACAATAGCTATAAAGCCTATGATGCAGTTAACGGATGAGCAAGCAAATAATGATAAGGTAAAAACTAAACCGAAGCTTCCAGTTAGGAGCTCATCATTACGTTCTAATGGTGGGGTGTCATTTGTTGAAAGGGTAAATAGAGAGAGTAGTGTAGAGGAATTGACTAATTTAATTATGCGGGGGGGGTGATATTAGTGCATACATAAATAAATAATAAAAACCTTAATATAATGTATATGATCAGTATTATATACATTATATTAGCAATATTAATTGAAATATTTTTAATGTCTAATATCAAAATTCAGCAAAAATATTTTCTACTAATTTAAGATGATACTACTCAATACAATACTATAGTAGATTTATTTACATTCGGGACACAGTTAGCTCAAAGCTCTTCTACTATTTAGTTTCGCTCTATCGCTCCTCGTCCCAAATACAACTTAATTTACTATATATAGTTCTAGCATATGCGCCACTCTTCGCTAACCTAACAAAAAGTAAGTTTTGCTCATCATTCCTATTTGCTAAGGAGGCTGAAAAAACTATAACCAATGTTCCTTAATTATTTATGTTCTTTTTTCCAAATAATATAAGCAGAGCTCATGGTAATAATCATTGTTCCTGTAATACTCCATATATCGATTTGATCACCAAACCATACTGTACCAATTATTGTACTAAATAATATACGGCTAAAATCAAATGGTGCTAAAACAGATAAATTTGCATACTGAAATGCCTTAAACACAGCAATTAAGTGTATAAAATAAAAAGAAGCTAATACTAGAATCCAAGGTAAATGCCATAATTCTAAAGGTTTCCATTCTTTGATTGCAATTGGTGCGGATAATAATGTTGCAAATAACGAAATATAAAATAGATATTGGACAGATTTTTCTGTTCTACCTAGTAACTTTACTGCTAAATTGTCAAATGACCAAATTATAGCGGCTCCAAGTACCCATAAAGAATAAATGTTAAAATTATGTGCTCCAGGGCGCAGAGTAATAATTGCTCCTATAAAACCTATGATAAGGGCAATAATGCCGTTAACATTTAAGAATTCTTTTAAGAAAATTACTGCAATTAATGTTACAAATAATGGTTCAGTAAACCCTATAGCTACAGCATTCGCAAGAGGCATGTATTGTAACGATTTTACATATATAAGAGCTGCAGCAATGCTTAAAAAAGAACGTATAAAATATAGTTTAATTTTACTAGTTTTGAGTTGATAAAATCCAGTAAAAGCTACCCATATAAATAAACATACCCAAACTACAAACTTATATAAAAAGACGATTTGAGCGCTACTTAAACTAGAACATAATTCTTTAATTGTGGCACTTTGAATGGATAGATTTAAATTATTTACTAATATCCATATAATACCATATATACTATGTTTTGCTACATCATGTACCATATATCCCGCTTTTGACAAAATTTTTCTCCAAGTTACAGTTATCTTTTTAAATTTAAGTGAATAAGTATAGGTGCAGAAACAAAAATTGAAGAATAAGTACCTATGATTATACCAAAAAATACTACCAGACTAAAACTCCTAATCGATTCACCTCCAAAAAATATTAATGCTATTGTAGCAAGGAGGGTTGTTAAAACAGTAAGTATAGTACGTGATAAAGTATTGTTTATACTCATGTTAATTAATTCGCTGATTGATAATTTACGATATTTACGTATATTTTCTCTAATACGGTCATAAATTACAACAGAATCATTAACTGAATAACCAATTATAGTCAAGATAGCAGCAACAGATGTAAGATTACATTCAAGTCCTGCAAAACTCATGAAACCGATGGCAACGATTGCATCATGTATAAGCGCTATAATAAGTCCTATACCATATTGCCATTCAAATCTAACCCATATATACAGCATAATAGATAAAAATGATAGTAAAATAGCATAAATACCATTTCTAGTTAATTCCTGCCCAACTTGAGGGCCAACATAATCTATTTTCCTATACTCTATTTTTCCTGGAAAATGGCTTGTAATCGCAGATTTTATTAATTCTATATCTTGTTGTTGTGAATGATTATTAATATTTTTAGCAAGTCTAATCATAATATAACTATTATCGTTGCTAAAGTTTTGAAGAGAAATTTCTCCAATATTTAAATTATTTAATATATTCCTTAATTTTGTTAAATCAGGGGCAGGTTGTATTCTAGCTTCTATTAATACTCCTCCAGAAAAATCTATACCATAATTTAATCCTTTAGTAGCGATAGATAAGATAGATAAGATAATTAAAATAGCTGTAAATATAAAACTGATATAACGCTTTTGCATGAAATCAATATTAGTATTATCAGATATAAATCTTATTGCAGGTATTTTCATAAATTTTCTATAATATATTATTAGTTATTTTAGTCTTTTTATTTAATAATATTGAAATAGTTTCAATACCAACAGAAAACATCATAGAAAAATATAAGTATCCTTTTGGTATATATATGTTGAAACCATTCGCTACTAAAAATACTCCGAGTAACATAATAAAGGCTAGAGCCATGATTTTGATATTTTGGTATTTATATATAAAATCGCTAACTGCTTTTGAAGACACAATCATCACTATCATAGCAATGACCACGGCAGTAACGATAATAGGTAAATGGTTAGACATACCAACAGCAGTAATGACAGAATCAAATGATAAAATAAAATCAATCAAAATTACTTGAAAAATTGCGTGCCAGAAAGATCGTGGAGTATTATCCATATGAGGAACAGTCTGTCCTTTTTCTTGAAATAAAGTAATAAATTCTAATAATGGTTTAATAATAAGAAATAAACCCCCAAAAATTAAGAGTAAAGACTTACCAGAAAATTCATAATGAAAGAATGTGAACAATGGTTGCGTTAGCGTAATAATTTTTGAGGCACTCATCAACATTAATACACGTAATATTAACGCTAGGCTTAGACCGATAAACCTAACTTTAAAGCGATCTTTTTCATTTAAGGATTGAACAAGTAGAGCTATAAATATGACGTTATCTATACCGAGTACTATTTCAAGTCCGGTTAAAATAAATAAATTCAACAAATTTTCAAAAGTAAATAATAATTCCATTTCACTAATTTATGACTTAGCACAAGCTTCGTCATTCTATAGTTTTTTATCTGTTTGTCCAGAAAGATTTTATAATTTTATTTAATAAAATTATAAAGATCAGTTTAAGTAAATTATATGTATCGGAGCAGAAACAAATTATGTCTGTCCATAATTTAAATCAATACTGCAAGTTATTATGAGTATATATAGAACTATAGTAAATTAAATTGTATTTGGGACTAGGCTAAGAATAGAGCGAAAATTACAAATATAGTAGTCTCAAATGAAGATGCATATGTAGTCATTCGTCGCTCTCCTAGCAATTAGTAGGCGTAGGCTCCTCATTCCGAGTGTCATCTCCATTTAAAACTACTATACTAGGAGAGCTTTGAGCTAACTATGTCCGCAAGTTCAAATCAATTTACTATAGGTAAAATTGTTAGTCAATTTCATCTATATTATGTTAGCTAAGCTCAGCTATATTATTATGAATATTACCTACAAAGCTACAGGTATGAAAATCTGCTATATTATGATTATCAGAGATATATATGTCTTGAGCTTGAATAATGCTATTTTCACACGTAAAATGTTCTGCTTTGATTATAATTGCTTTTTCTGAGTTAATTATACTATCAGCTATATGTAAGGTTACAGAATTGAATTTGATCTCTTCCTGCGTATATATCTTATCTGTAATTGTCATAGATTGTGATGCCATATTGAGTATAGAGAATTTTTTGAAAGTATCTTTTGAGCTACCACATGTAAAAATGTTTGACATAAAACTTTTCCTTTAATACATTAATATTTTATAAATAAATTTTTAATATATAGTATTAAGAATAATTAGTAAACTCTAAACAAATTATTTATTTAGAGTTTAATATGTAGATAGCTGGGGTGCTAAAAACCCATAGTATATAATTAAACATATGTGCTTTAATTAGGCGATGCTTCTGCTAAAATAACCTTGCTTGCCTAAAATGGTAATATTAAAGCATCATTATAAGCCATCGTTAGTGGTATATTCATTATCTGCTCCATGATGGACCAGCTTCAGGAGAAGGGGATCTAGATCTTGTAGCCATTTCAGTAAAGTTTAATTTATCAGGTATATTATTACTAGAAGTTGATATTGGATTTTCTATATTATTAAGTTTTTTTAATTTATTTATATGCGATGAAGAATCAGAAGTATTATCTATTTGACGTTTATTACTTGATATGTTTTGAGGTGGTTGATTTTCATTCATAGATTGATTTGAAGTAATTTGATTTTCTATATTTAGCTTATTGTATAATGGCAAAGTCTTCTTAGCTTCAGGTATTTTGTTAATAATTATCTTATATTCTTCTAGTGTAGGTATTTCTCCTTTATAATTAGGTAAATGTTTTTCAATAAGTATTATAATAAATTGATTAATGATTGATAAAACTACTTGTTCAGAGGAAGTAAGTTTAGTAGGCTCAGAAATATTTAACATATTTATTAAAATATCCATCAAGCCTTCTTTTTCTTTTTTCTCCATCTTCATGAGTGCTTTATCTGTATAAAATATATCAATCATTTCTTCTACAATAGGTATAACATTAATTTCATTAATAGCTTCTTTTTGCGCTTCTTTTGCGTGCATCTCTGCAATATATTCAGCAAATTTGTCTAATAACTTAGGATCAATTTCTTCAGCGCTATTAATAATTTGAATCCAAACTCCAGGTATGCAAGCACTATTATCTTCACCATAAGCAGTAGATGCTATAAAAATCTGTTTAGCCAATTTAAACTCTTGTTGCTCTCTCCATATATCTTCTATATCTTTTTGGGTTATCTGATAAAATAATGTAGCTATTTCTTCTTCTGTTAATTCCGAAAGTAAATCATGTAATCGTGTAGAAATTTTTAAATTTTCTGCAGAAATATTATCTTTTTTCAAGAGAGATTTTATTAGAGTTAAATTATTTTCTACAAATTCGGCATTATTTCTGAGTAGTGTAACACATAACTCTTGCTTTTCTCTTCTTGGTATATTTATTTTATCAATCAATGAGACTATTAAGCCAATAGATTCGGGAATGGTAATATATGCTTCATTACCTTCACTCCAATTATATTGTAGAGGTTTAGTAGCATAAATTGTATCATAATTATTATGACAGTCTTTATGTAAATAATTATTGTTTAGCACCATTGTCACCTTATTTTTTATTATCTGAACAAATTCATGAGGACTTGGCGTGAGTGTAGGTTCAATGTTCTTTAATGCACTTTTGATATCTTGTTCTGTTAAATCCAGTAAATTGATATTACCTTCCTTAAATAAATTAGATAAATTATTTTTATAATACTCAGCTTTTACTTCTAGCTCCTCTTTACTTAAATTTGTAAAATTTTTTAGTTCTTGAGTAATAAAATTTCCTTTTTTGACTATGTTAGAATCGTGAACAGAGTGTTCACTACGAAGAATATTTTGTATTTTATGCGTATCATATTTTACATTAGGAATTAAGTCATGCTCAAAAAATAATTTTAACATCTCAGGATAATTAGTATAAAAATCCTCTATTGTATGACCATTTTGAGCAGTGTTAATTAAAAATGGATATTCAGATGAATGTGTTATTATATATTTTATTTCTTCAATACTATTATTTTCTGCTAAATTAAATACTACCTTTCTTATTGCTGCGCTCAAATCAAACGTAGGATCACCTTTGTTCTTTTTTAACACTTGACATTCTTTAATAAATTCTTTGTGAAAATGATTTTTTATTATGAGGTTAGGATATTGTTCTAGAGTATTCAGTATTAAGCTTAAGGTATAGTAAATTAAGTTGATAAAGACATGATATATGATATATTAAAAAGCTCATAAACCCAAAACAGTAGAAGCAATGGCATATTCCTTAGATTTACGTAAAAAAGTAATTCACTATGTTAATAAAGGTTATACCAGAGAAGAAGCTGCAAGAATTTTTGGCATAGGTGAAAGAACAATTTATAGATGGTTATCGAGATCGAAATCCGGGAATTTAGCAGCCACACGAGCAGCTAAGCCATGGAAGAAGCTTGATCCAATCAAATTATTAAACGAGGTGTCTAAAAACAGCAATTGGCTATTATCTGATTTTGCAAAGGTTTTTAATGTGTCTACAGCTGCTATCTGTTTGGCATTCAAGACTTTGGGGATCACACGAAAAAAAAGACCACACTCTATCGTGAACGGGATGAAGCAAAACGGCAATTATTTTTGGCAGCTATCGCAAACTATAAAGCGGAAGATATAGTTTATATTGATGAGAGTGGAATTGATAGCTATTTGTACTATTCTTGGGGATACAGTCTCAGAGGAAGTAAAGTTTATGGTGATATCTCAGGTAAAAAACATGATTGAGAAAGCTTTATTGCAGGTAAGGTTGGGAAGAAAATTATTGCGCCAATGTGTTTCAAGGGCACATGTAATACAGAAGTTTTTAACGAGTGGGTTAGTCAGTGTTTGGTGCCCGAACTAAGATTTGGTCAAGTTGTAATACTTGATAATGCAACGTTCCATAAGTCAGCTAGAACTAGGAATTTAATAGAAGATATAGGCTGTAAACTTTTATTCTTACCACCTTACTCTCCTGATCTCAACCCAATTGAAAAATATTGGGCTCATTTAAAAGCTAAAATCAAACCTATCATTACTAATTTTAATAACCTTAGCGATGCTATTGATTATGGCTTCTCTATGCCATTCTCAACTTAATTGACTATAATTTGAGATGAACGAGATAAATCTATAATTTTCAATTTTAGCAAATGTTTTGATACTAAAAGATGCATTATGCCTTGATCTGTTATTCTAGAGCAGTGCGATATTTCCAAATTTTCTAAGTTAGAAAAATTTGAAGAATCTGAAATAGAAGCGAGTCCGATATCAGTAATTGAATTACAGTTGCTTAGATATAAATCTTCTAAATTAGAAAAATTTTTAGAATTTGCAATAGCTGTGAGTGCAGTATCAGTTATAGAACATCCTGATAAGTCTAACCCTCGTAAATTATAAATACAATTCGATGTTGTAAGAGCCTCTATTCCCTTATCTGTTATTTCAGCACAATAAGAAACATCCAAACCTTGTAAATTATGTTGGAAAGATGCAATATACATTAGTCCATGATCAGTAATAGAACACCCTGATAGCTTTAAATTTTCTAAATTTTCAAGAAATTTAGATTCTACCATAGCCTTTAACCCATGATCAGTAATTAAATCACAATAAGTTAAGTATAAATTTTCTAAGTTAGAAAAATTTGGTGAATTTGCAACAAATGCAAGGCCGTCATCAGTTATAGAGCACTCTGATAAATCTAAGCTTAAGAGATTTTTGATATAGCGCGAGTTTGCAGTGCTTTTATTCCCTCATCTGTTATTGCAGGGCCTGTATATAGTTCTAAATCTTTTAAGTTAATAAAGTTTTGAGCATTCGCAATAATTGCCAACCCCTTATCAGTAATAGAGGTTCCTGATAAGTCTAAACTTTCTAATTTTAGAATATATTTTGAGGTGGATAAATATTTTATTCCTTCATCCTTTACTAGTAAATGTCCTGAAAGATCCAAATGTTGTAGATTATAACAATTTGGTGAATTTGCAATAGTTTTAAGATGATCATCATTTATATCAAAGTCAAATTGTATAGAAGTAATAGTATTATCTTCTGAATTGCAAAATTCTTCAAATTCTCTTTGATTATTTATGATTTTTGTCATGACTACCTTTTTTATCCAATAAAATTATATAATTAATAAATTAACTTCTAATATTAATATAAATTAATATATTAGTCAATCAAATAATTAATGATTATTAACCATTTATTATAATAAAATAATAAATTACTTTAGAAGGAGTTTCAGTTTTTTAGATTCTATAATCTCTTTTTGTGAATCAGAATTAGCATCATATATTTCTTTTTTATCCTGATTAGATAAAACTGATTTTTCTTGATCCAAGTATTTAAATATTTGTTCGCGTGCCAGTTAAGCAAATTCAAATCAATTGACTATACTACTAAGGAAGCGGACAAAACTATAGTGGCAAGAAATTAGGTCATACCCGTGAAAACGGTTATCTCATGAGCAGGTGCATTACTAGATTACTGCCTTCGCGGTAAGGGGGGTGTATGGTTCCAAATAGGCGAAAAGTACAAAAGGATGGAATGAGCACTCTTTTCTTTACTATGGCCATTAATTTGGAGAGTTATTAGGTATAATTTTTTGCTGTTTATGCCATAACTTGGCATAATGATTATTTTGTTCAAGTAATTGTTCATGAGTACCGCGTTCAACAATATAGCCATCATTAATAACTATAATTTCATTAGCATCAACAATAGTTGATAAACGGTGAGCTATGATAAGAGTTGTATGATTTTTTGATAATTCTTTTAAACTATCCTGTATGGCTTTTTCAGTAGTTGTATCAAGAGATGAAGTATATTCATCAAAAATATAAATATAAGGTTTTTTTAAAATTGTTCTAGCTATAGCTATACGCTGTTTTTCACCACCTGAGAGTTTAAGTCCACGCTCTCCAACTGTTGTATTATACCCTTCTGGTAAAGATACTATAAACTCATGTATGTATGCTTTTTTAGCTGCTTCAATGATTTCTTCGTAAGTAGCATCTAAGTTTCCATATAAAATATTATAATATATTGTCTCATTGAATAAAACTATATCTTGGGGTACTACACCTATTGCTTGTCGTAAAGAATGCTGTGTTACCTGGCGTATATCTTGTCCATCGATCATAATTTGACCATTAGTTACGTCATAAAATCTAAAGAGAAGTCTTGTAATTGTTGACTTTCCAGAGCCGCTATATCCAATAATAGCTAGGGTTTTACCTTGTTCAATTATAAAATTTATATCTTTTAAAATATGCCTATCTGAATCATATGAAAAACTGACTTTATCAAACACTACTTTTGCAGTAGATATTTTTAGAGGCTTATTATTTGGATCATCTGTTATTTCTGTCTTAATATCTAGCAAACTAATCATTTGCTCCATGTTAATTATGGCGCTTTTTATTTCTCTATAAGCAAAACCAAGTAAGTTTAATGGTATAGATAATTGTATTATATAAGTATTAACTAGAACAAAATCTCCGATAGTCATAGTACCATTTTTTATTCCTATACCAGCTAAGAGCATTATTGCAACAAGTCCAAGAGCAATAATCACTCCTTGTGCAATATTTAGAACTGATAAAGTAGCAAAGCTCTTTACAGCAGCATTTTCATATTTAAGTAGAGATTGGTTAAATTTTTGTGACTCATAACTTTCGTTCCCATAATATTTGACAGTTTCAAAATTTAGCAAACTATCAATAGCTTTGCTATTAGATTGATTATCTTGTTCATTCATCTCTCTTACAAACGAAATACGCCAGTTACTTATCCATAATGTAAATAATATATAAATGATCATGGTGGTTAAAGTAATTATAGCAAAAGAAATACCGTAAATAGCCCATAAAATTCCACAAACTAATAGAATTTCAAAGCTAGTTGGAATAATATTAAAAATAGAAAAACGTAAAATAGTTTCAATACCTTTAGTTCCTCGTTCAATAGATCTACTTATATCCCCCGTTTTTTTATTGATATGAAATTTTAAGCTTAAATTATGCATATGTTCAAATATTTTTAATGCAATCATACGTGTTGCACGCTGACCTACTCTTGCAAATATCATGTCTCTAAGTTCAGAAAAGACTACCGAAAATATCCTTGCACTCCCGTAGGATAATAAGATTGCTATGAATATTATTTCATTAGATTTGTTAGATAGAGCATCTAAAGTGTATTTATAACTAACTGGTATAGCTAAACTAATAATTTTTGCTACTATCAGGCAAATAATTGAGAGAATTACTCTAAGACGAATGTTTCGTTCATCAGCCCATAAATATTGTAATAAAAAAGCAAGTGTTTTGAGTTTATTAGAACTAGCTTGAGAAAATTTCATATAAATTTTAACCAAATTGATAATAATTAAGAGGTATATAAATATTTTTATACAATAGTTTTTCTTTTTTGCAATCACTAAACTAACCAGTATAGTAATAGCTATTATAAGGTTCTTAGCACCTAGTTGCTATAAATCCGTTTTTGACTCTTTGTCTGCAAATGATAGCTTGATTTTTACAATATAAACGATATTGTTGCAAATCAAACTATAATTTTCGCTCAAAATCCTCTAGAAATATGCTCTTTACAAAATTAGATGCTCAGAACCTCAGTGATTTATAATAAATTTTATATTTAATATATTATTAATAAGGAATAATATCTTTCTATCATTCTTAATAATCCCATCTCAGGTTTAATTAGTTAAATTTATTTAATTTTTATTTATTATTCTCAAGTAATATAAAATTTATGGTTGATATTTATTTTTTGATTATGTATCCTACAAATATTAAATAAATTAAAGAAAGGAAAGAAATATGATTAATATTAATTCTAATTATGATCCTAATACTAATCGTTATACCATTTATGACTTTAGTAGTGAAAATTTAAAATATATTACTCTCACTTCTTCTCCTGAGCACAGAGAGGTACTTCGTAATATTCTAGATAATAGGGTTAATACAAATGCTCAAGTTTATGGAGATGCGCATACTCAAGCATCTACAGATGAGCAACTCAATGCAAGAGTTGCAGCTAAGCAAGCTTGGTTTAATAGAGGAGATAATGAAGATTTTCATCGTACTTTTTTAGTAGAATACGAAGGAGAATATATTGGATACGTTAATTTTGGTACCTCTGCTAATGTATATGTAAATGGCCAAGTGGCAGATGAAGGTGGTGCCTTATTTTTACCTACAATTAGTAATGAATTGATTTCTGAAGCTTTAAGGGCGGTATATGTTGATTATACTAATGATTTATCCACAAGATTTCCTGAGCAGCATCCTTCTACTGAATTTTTATATACAATCAGTCAAAGTAACTCATTGTATAATGCTATGGAAGCCTCTAGCTCAGGTTTAGACCATGTAATTTTTAATGATAATGATGCTTATATTCGTAGTGCTCTATTAACAGGTGTAGCAGGTGGGGAGCCACGTTTCCAAATTAATGAAGAAGACCAGTTTATTGGAGAAAGAAATTCAACCGGTTCTTATCGTGAAGTTGAAGTGTTTCATCATCATTATGAATCTCTTGAGCTATTATTAGGAGAAATTAAAGGAGAATTATAGAGAAACAAGACAGCTGGATGCTGGATGTTTATTATTTTATCTTCTGATTCTTAACATTTGCCTATGATGCCTGCTTTTGCAGGTATCATAGGAAATTTAGAATTATATATTCCAGTATTATTATATATTTCATTAAAATTAAAAAAAGGTACTTCCATAAATAGTATTTTATAGCTATAAATAAATATAGAGTGAAAATATTCTATCTATAGCTTAAGCTTCTTTGCACCTACTTGATTAAAAGTCCCATATTATTTATATATTAAAACCTATACTAGGAGTTATCTAACATGGTATTTGATAAACCTATATTTCAGAAAATTAGCAAATTATTTACAAAATCTGAGCCTAAAGCTTCTTATCCTTATTATTCATATTTATATAATAATCAAGAGCCTTATTGGATACCAAAAAATTATCAGAAATTTTCTGAAGAAGCTTATGCACGTAATGTTATTGCATACAGGGCCATTAACATAGTGGCACAAGGGGCAGCTAGCGTGCCATGGTTATTACATAAGGCATCTAAAAACGATATGCACGAAATTAAAAGTCATTCCCTTTTAACTTTATTACAACAGCCTAATCCTTCATATGCAGGTGCTGAATTCTTTGAAAATCTGTATGCTTATCGTATGATTAGTGGTAACGCTTTTATAAATATAATAGAGGATCAATATTCAAAACGTAAAGAATTACATATATTACGTCCTGATCGTGTTACAGTAGTATCTGGTAAAAAAGGAGTAGGGGGATACTATTATAGTACTAGTGAGGAAGAAAAAAGATTTTTTCCAGTAAACAGTATAACAGGTAAAAGCCAAATATTGCACCTTAGGACATTTCATCCTACAGATGATTGGTATGGATTATCGCCACTGGAAGCTGCAGCTTATAGCATCGATCAACATAATAATGCTGCAATATGGAATCAATCTTTATTACAAAATGGAGCAAGGCCTAGCGGCGCTGTTATAGTAAAAGCTAATAATAGCGGATATAATGGTAACTTAACTGAAGAACAATATCAGCACTTAAAAGAACAAATTGAAGAAAAATATATGAGTAGCGCTAATGCTGGGCGTCCATTATTGCTAGAAGGAGGTTTGGAATGGCAAGAAATGAGCCTATCGCCTAAAGATATGGATTTTATAGAAGCAAAAAATAGTGCAGCTCGTGATATAGCACTCGCCTTTGGAGTACCGCCACAATTGCTAGGTTTACCTGGTGACAATAAATATAGTAATATGCAAGAAGCAAGGCTTGCCTTATGGGAAGATACTATATTACCCCTTTTAGATCATACTATCGATGCGCTGAATCACTGGCTAGGTGTACAATTTCAAGGGTTGATGGAAGAAAAAAAGAGTATATAAGTAAGAGCTAGGGATATAATTAATTTGGAGGAATTGTGGGACAAATATTACATGGCTGCGCCACGACTACGCACGCAATTAGAAAAGAATTACAGCGATCGCAAGCTACGATCAAAGAATTAAGTGAACAATATAATATTAACCCTAAAACTGTGATAAAATGGCGTCAAAGAAAAGAAGAAGGAGTAGAAGATCGCTCTAATGCTCCTAAAAAAGCAACTACTATTTTGAAGCCCGAAGATGAAGCTTTGATTATTGCTTTTCGTAAGTCTACGCAATTACCTTTGGATGATTGCTTTGATGCACTTATTAAAGAAATACCTTATTTAACTCGTTCAAATCTTTACCGATGCCTTAAACGGTACGGTTTATCTTGTTTACCCAAAGAAGATAATATCAAAGAGAAGAAGAAATTTAAGGCTTATGAAATAGGATTTATGCATCTTGATATCACAGAAGTAAGAATTGGTGAGGGAAAATTTTACATATTTGTGGCAATATGTAGAGTGAGTAAATTTGCTTATGTTGAGCTGCATAATAATAGCAATGGCGATACTACAGTTAATTTTCTTGATAACTTGGTAAGTAGCTGTCCCTTTAAGATACATACCATATTAACTGATAATGGTGTTCAATTTGCTTACAATGGTTTAGCCAGGTACAGAGCTCCTAAAGCAAGACATAGATTTGATCTAAAATGTAAAGATTACGGTATCAGGCATCGCACAACAAGGCCTTATAGTCCAAGTACCAATGGTCAAGTAGAAAGAATGAATAGGACTATAAAAGAAGCTACTACTAAGAAGTATCATTATACTAGTAGAGAAGAGTTAGATAGTCATCTACAAGCTTTTGTTATGGCTTATAATTATGCTAAAAGGCTTTCTTCTATTGCTAGAAAAACGCCTTTTGAAATGATCTTGACTTGTTACACACAAAATGCTAATAATTTTAGAATTAATCCTAACCATCAACTACTGAAACCGTACACCTAGTACCAATGTTTGATGAAAGTCTGAAATTATCTTATAATAAAGATGATATTAGTGCTCTAGCCTCTAAAAGAGAAAATATTTGGTCAAGAGTACAAAATTGTAATTTTATGACCATTAATGAAAAACGAGCTGCAGTAGGTTTATCTCCTATACTAGATGGAAATAAAATAGTCTAAAACATTTACTAATTTTTAATATCTTGCTTGTCTGCTCTTATTTCCTTTCAAATTAAACATAATCAAGCTTTTATTTCTAATAAAAGGTTAATTTAACGCTTCCTATTATATAAAATTTATACTATTATTATGGTATATATAAAAAATTTAACTAATTATATAACTATATGTTAATTATTTATGGAGAAATATTATGACCAAAGTAAATAAGGCTATTAACATATCAAAATGGCAAAATAAAATTAATGCTACTGAAATTCATGATCATGGAATAAAAACAGTGATTATGCGGGCTACTGAAGGTGCCACTTATCAGGATCCAAAATTTGTTGAATATTGGAATGAAGTAACTGCCAATAATATAGTACCAGCTGCTTACCATAATTTCCGTGTTTTAACTTCTACTCCAGCGGAGCAAATACAAAATATTAACACTGAACTTGCAAAGGTTAATTTTGATAAAAATATACATGTTCTTGCTGTATCCGTGTTTCCTAATTCAGAGGAAGTTTCGTCTACTGAAAGAGCAGATAAATTGAACGAATTTTTAGATCTCTTAAAACAAGCAGGCTATCAAAAAGTGTACCTTAATACTAATAATAATGATTGGAATGATAAAATTGATTGGCATAAATATGATTTTAGTCAAAATAAATTGTGGATATCACATTGGACAGAGAACCCAGAACCAACTATCCCAGAAACTTGGCAGAATGTAGGATGGGAATGGTGGCAATATAGCTGCATTGGACAAGTGGCAGGGATTTCTGGAGATGTGTGTTTGGATCTTGCTAAAGATGCTTAGTTTTTTAATTTGAATTAGGTGGGGTGTTGATCAATGCTCTCCTAGCTATTAGTAGGCTTCGACTCCTCACTCTTACCCCTAATTCAAATTAATTCACTATAGATCAATATAAGCAACACTTAATCGAAAAAAATAAAAAATCAGGCAGTTTGTAATATGTAATTACTAAATTGTCTGATTTTATTTTTATATTATTAAATTTCTTACCAATTCTTAACTATAGTCAATTAAGTTGAGAATGGCATAGAGAAGCCATAATCAATAGCATCGCTAAGGTTATTAAAATTAGTAATGATAGGTTTGATTTTAGCTTTTAAATGAGCCCAATATTTTTCAATTGGGTTGAGATCAGGAGAGTAAGGTGGTAAGAATAAAAGTTTACAGCCTATATCTTCTATTAAATTCCTAGTTCTAGCTGACTTATGGAACGTTGCATTATCAAGTATTACAACTTGACCAAATCTTAGTTCGGGCACCAAACACTGACTAACCCACTCGTTAAAAACTTCTGTATTACATGTGCCCTTGAAACACATTGGCGCAATAATTTTCTTCCCAACCTTACCTGCAATAAAGCTTTCTCAATCATGTTTTTTACCTGAGATATCACCATAAACTTTACTTCCTCTGAGACTGTATCCCCAAGAATAGTACAAATAGCTATCAATTCCACTCTCATCAATATAAACTATATCTTCCGCTTTATAGTTTGCGATAGCTGCCAAAAATAATTGCCGTTTTGCTTCATCCCGTTCACGATAGAGTGTGGTCTTTTTTTTCGTGTGATCCCCAAAGTCTTGAATGCCAAACAGATAGCAGCTGTAGACACATTAAAAACCTTTGCAAAATCAGATAATAGCCAATTGCTGTTTTTAGACACCTCGTTTAATAATTTGATTGGATCAAGCTTCTTCCATGGCTTAGCTGCTCGTGTGGCTGCTAAATTCCCGGATTTCGATCTCGATAACCATCTATAAATTGTTCTTTCACCTATGCCAAAAATTCTTGCAGCTTCTTCTCTGGTATAACCTTTATTAACATAGTGAATTACTTTTTTACGTAAATCTAAGGAATATGCCATTGCTTCTACTGTTTTGGGTTTATGAGCTTTTTAATATATCATATATCATGTCTTTATCAACTTAATTTACTATAGTATAGACCACTTTGAGAAAATCAGCTTATATATTTCAATATTTTATATTATTTAATTACAATTAATTATTATATTATTTATACTTAAAATTTAAGAGAAATTAGCAATTTAAAATACAATATAAATTATTGAATTAGGAGTAGGCTCAAATAGAACGAGGGCAGATAAAGTAAAGCCTACAAAGAGTAGGAGAGCTTTGATGGGACGATGTATGGAAGTTCAAATGCTTTGACTATAAAAGATATGCTAATAATAAAAATGCTATTTAATCAGTAGTATTCTTGTTAGATAAACTCAGCCAGTATTCAATTCTTTTTTTAATTTCTCGTTCAAAACCACGTTCTATAGGAGAGTAATAAACTGCCTTTTGCATATTATCAGGAAAATAATTTTGTCCAGAAAAACCTTCTGGTAAATCATGGTCATAAATATATCCCTTGCCATAATCATGTTCTTTCATCATGGAAGTTGGAGCATTTAAAATATGTTTGGGAGGGGGAAAAGATCCGGTTTCTTTTGCATCTTTTATAACCTTTTTATAGGCTAGATAGCTTGCATTTGATTTAGGAGCAGTTGCAAGATAAATAACCGCTTGGCTAATTGCTAGCTCTCCTTCTGGTGATCCTAGAAAATCGTAAGCATCTTTTGCAGCTATAGTTTGGGTAAGGGCATTGGGATCGGACATTCCTATATCTTCAACAGCACACCGTACTAGTCTCCTTGCAATATATAATATATTTTCGCCGCCAACTATCATACGTGCTAGGTGTACGGTTTCAGTAGTTGATGGTTAGGATTAATTCTAAAATTATTAGCATTTTGTGTGTAACAAGTCAAGATCATTTCAAAAGGCGTTTTTCTAGCAATAGAAGAAAGCCTTTTAGCATAATTATAAGCCATAACAAAAGCTTGTAGATGACTATCTAACTCTTCTCTACTAGTATAATGATACTTCTTAGTAGTAGCTTCTTTTATAGTCCTATTCATTCTTTCTACTTGACCATTGGTACTTGGACTATAAGGCCTTGTTGTGCGATGCCTGATACCGTAATCTTTACATTTTAGATCAAATCTATGTCTTGCTTTAGGAGCTCTGTACCTGGCTAAACCATTGTAAGCAAATTGAACACCATTATCAGTTAATATGGTATGTATCTTAAAGGGACAGCTACTTACCAAGTTATCAAGAAAATTAACTGTAGTATCGCCATTGCTATTATTATGCAGCTCAACATAAGCAAATTTACTCACTCTACATATTGCCACAAATATGTAAAATTTTCCCTCACCAATTCTTACTTCTGTGATATCAAGATGCATAAATCCTATTTCATAAGCCTTAAATTTCTTCTTCTCTTTGATATTATCTTCTTTGGGTAAACAAGATAAACCGTACCGTTTAAGGCATCGGTAAAGATTTGAACGAGTTAAATAAGGTATTTCTTTAATAAGTGCATCAAAGCAATCATCCAAAGGTAATTGCGTAGACTTACGAAAAGCAATAATCAAAGCTTCATCTTCGGGCTTCAAAATAGTAGTTGCTTTTTTAGGAGCATTAGAGCGATCTTCTACTCCTTCTTCTTTTCTTTGACGCCATTTTATCACAGTTTTAGGGTTAATATTATATTGTTCACTTAATTCTTTGATCGTAGCTTGCGATCGCTGTAATTCTTTTCTAATTGCGTGCGTAGTCGTGGCGCAGCCATGTAATATTTGTCCCACAATTCCTCCAAATTAATTATATCCCTAGCTCTTACTTATATACTCTTTTTTTCTTCCATCAACCCTTGAAATTGTACACCTAGGTTGTGTGCACTTAATATTTATCTCATCCATATAATCAAGGAAGCAAAAGCCAAGAATCCCATAAAAGAAGTAGCTTTCTTATCAAATCTTGCAAAAATTCTTCTAAAATGCTTTATTTTGCCAAAAAAACATTCTATTAAATGTCTTTCTTTGTATAAATCTTTGTCAAAATCTCGTAAAATCTTACGATTACGTCTTGGTAGAATAATAGCTTCACATTCCTGGTTTTCAATCTGTTCCAGTAATCTATTACTATCATAGGCCTTATCTGCTATAATATTACTGCCTTTAAATCCAGCTATCAACTCAGATGCTTGAGTGATATCATTCCTCTGTCCCCCAGTTAATCTGAATCTTAGAGCTTGTCCTAATCCATCGACTACTGCATGAATTTTAGTGGTAAAACCACCTTTGCTCCTGCCCAAACACTCTGCTTCTGCTGAATCTTTTTTATAACCAGCAGAACAAGGATGTGCTCGTATAATAGTAGAATCAATCATTATATTTTCTCCATCATAATCTCTGGTAAAATGGCTTAAAATATTGCTCCACAGATCTTTGGTACACCATGATTCATACCTCTTATGAATACTACGCCATTTGCCGTAATAACCTGGAAGTTCTCTCCATTGAGCACCTGTACGCATAATAAAATATACTGATTCTACAAATTTTCTGGTTACAAATTGATTTTTTATTCTGATGCCTTTGATAGTTTTTAAAGTTTGATAAATTGCTTTCCAATCTGATTTTTTTATGTAATAATTGCGCATGGTAATTCTCCTGTTTTGACAACGGAGATATTACCACCTATCCTTTATTTTTCAACCATCTTATACAGCTTTTTTTTTATTTAGGTGCACATGGCCTAGCTTTATTACATGCAACTATAATAAATAAAAGTATTATTAAATATCTTATTTTAAAAGAAATTATGCGGATCGACATCAATTTTAACTTTAATATTGCTATTTTTTTTAATTAAACTCAGCCAATAATTTAAATATTTTTGTAAATTTATACTACGTTCTGCTTTTACTAATATACGATATCTATATTTAGCCCGTAGTTTATACAAAAACGCTGGAACAGGGCCGAGCACTGTGATATTATCATATATAGGAGCAACTCGCACCAATTCTCTGCTATATTTTTGTACTTTTTCTTCATTATGTCCTGAAATAATAATAGCCGCTAATTTGGTAAAAGGCGGCATTTTGCCATGGCTTCTACTTATCATTTCATTTTTTAAAAATTCTTCTCTGTTATTGGAAGCCAGTGCTCTAATAATAATATTATTACTATTATAAGTTTGAATAATAATTTTACCAAATAGTTTTTCTCTCCCCGCTCTTCCTCCAACTTGATGTAATAATTGATAACTGCGCTCAGCTGCCCGCAAATCTCCTCCAACTAGACCTAAATCTGCATCCACTATACCCACCATGGCAAGGTTAGGAAAATGATGCCCTTTAGCAATTAGTTGAGTACCTATAATTATATCAACTTCATTGGCAAGTATAGAGTTAATTAATTGTTCTGCTTTGCTGGTAGTATTAACTGTATCCTTAGTCATCAATGCTATTTTAGCCTCGGGTATAAAAGATAACACCTCTTCTACTATACGCTCTACTCCAGGTCCACAAGCTCTTAATGTATCTTTAGAATTACATTCAGGGCATATCTCAGGATAAGAAGTACTATAACTACAATGATGACATTTAAGCTGCTTGAGTGCTTTATGTTCTACAAGCCAGGATGTACAAGATTTACAAATAAATCTATAACCACATTTACCACACAAAGTAAGGGGTGCATATCCTCTGCGATTTAAAAAGAGCAAAGATTGCTCTTTTTTGTGATAATTATCTATTAATTCTTTACGCATCAAACTAGAGAGCCAATTATTTTTATCAAGCTGTTCTGTGCACATATCTACTATACGTACATCTGGAGTAAATCCCTTATTATAACGATTATCTAAGGTAATATGATGGAATTTTCCTTTGTTACAATTATAAAAACTTTCCAAAGAAGGGGTAGCTGAGGCAAGTAACACGGTATTATTTTCTTTTGAGGCACGTAATACTGCCATATCACGAGCATGATAACATACTCCATCTTCTTGTTTATAAGATGCATCATGCTCTTCATCGACCACTATTAATCTTAATTTAGAAAATGGCAAAAATAACGCGCTTCTAGCACCAATAACTAATTTTGCTTTACTACTTACAATATCAGCCCAAACCTTTGCTTTATGTGCTGGAGTTAAACCTGAATGCCAAGAATATGGTGTAAAACCAAATCTTTGAGTAAAGCGCTGAATAATTTGGCTAGTTAGTACAATTTCAGGTAATAGTATTAAAGCTTGTCCTATATCTTCTTCTAATATTTTAGCAATAGATGCAAAATATACTTCTGTTTTACCAGCACCCGTTACCCCATCCATTAAAACAACATTATATTCTTTACTATCTATTTTATGATTAATTAAATGTACAACCTCTTTTTGATTATCAGATAACTCTGGCAATACAATATTATATCTTTCCCCATTTAAATTTCCATGTTGTCGTGCTTCATGAATTCGGTCTCTGTCACATACTATAGTACACTCATCTACCTCATCACTCATACTCCTGGTGGATAATTTTAAATGAGAAAAGGTATTATAGTCAGCGAAGTTAGAATGGTCACGTTGTCGTTCGTCCTTCACCGAGCATTTAGTCGGCTTCGAATCCTCACTCCTAGTGTCATTCTCAACTTCCCTAACTATATCTAAAGTACTTTTTTGATACTCGATTGTTTTTTCATAGAAAGCCATTTTTTTATGTAAATTTAGGCCATTTGGTATTACCATTTTTAAAATACCGCCTAACGAAACCATATTATAATTTGCGGATTTGATAATAAAGTGCATAAGAGATTCTGATAATATAGGTATCTTAATAGAGGATTTTACTTTTTTAAGCCTTTCCTGATCTACATTCGTAGAATTATGAATTGCCCATATAATTCCTACCATTTCTTTGTTACGAAATGGAACAATAACAAAAGAACCTATGACTATTTCCTGTTCTCCACACCATATATAGTCTAGCGGTCCTAGGTGATCGATAGGTAATAATATTTTTACTAACTTATTTGATAGCATCTATTACCAATTGCTTACTTAATAGTTTATTAGGATAAATATAACAAAAATAATTTAAAATAATATTAGAAACAAGAAGAAAATGCACAAAATAGTTACGCTACCAGACAAAAAAATTGTAAGCTAGGTTATATAGTTTTTTAATTTGCATACTCAGTTAGCTCTTCGCTTCCCTACCAATAGTTATGGTTAAAAAAGATTTCTTTATTATTACAAAAGCGATACTGATAAAGAAAGTAGCGCAATAATAAGTACCATGTAGGTAATATCCACTAGTAGCGAAAAAGGTAATCAAGTAATGTGCCAAACCTCACTAAATACCTATTTATGGTACTTTAATTAAATGTTCTAAATAGTACACATAATATGTTAATGAATAATTTTTGTATAAGTTAATAGATATAGTACTAATATATAAAATACTATTAAAATATCCTTTTAAGCTGTTAATATCTTGATTTGAGGTAATGAAAAGAAAATTTTTACCTAACAAATTATAGTCAACTTTTTTGGTTAAATCATAGTGATCACGGATAGCTGTAAAATAATTCCATTTATATATATCTACGGGATAAGATTTTACATAATAATTGAGTTCTACTAAAAGTTTACGATCATCTACTAATAAACTAGTTTGAGGATAAGCCAATTTAAGTTTTGTTATGGATTCGCCAAGTTCTTTCCATCCCTTTAATTTTTTGAATGGATCCCTAGTTAAAACTTGACCATTTGCTGCTAGTTTTACGTTAAAAAATTTAGCTAAATCATGGTAATTATAAAAAATCATTGCAGTTAAGAGATGTAAGATAAGAGAATATATTAATAAATGCCTTTTAGTAGAATAAAACGCAAAAGCAGTTGCTTGTACCGTAGCAGTAATATATATAGGAGCTGCCCAATTTGCAAAAGCGCCGGAAAGTAAACTAAGTATACTAATAATCAAGAAAAACGGAATAATAAATGACAATAGTATTTTCTTCTCCTCACGTAATGCTCGAAGAGAACGGATAAATAAATAAACCATAATAGGACCAAAAATTATAATTTGGGCTCCCCAAAATTCTAATAGTTTTTCAGGGTGAAATAATGAACGATGTAAATTACTGATTTCTTTAGTATGTTGATAACTAACAAAATGATTATTAAAATTCCATAAAAGATTAGGCAAGTAAATAAGAAAGACAATGATAAGGCCATACCACGTACGATAATTAAAAAGAAATTGTTTAAGAGAATGTTGCCTAGACCACAATATATATAATAATCCTGAAGGCAAAAAAATAATCATGTTATATTTACTTAAGCATCCTAAACCTATGCTAATTGCAGCTAGTGTCCAATATCCAATATTTTTAGTATCTTCTAAAATGCATAAAAAGAAATAGACACCTAATGCCCAAAAAAATAATAATAAAGTATCAGTAGTAATAAGAGCGGATGATAGGGTAACTGCTGGTAAAGTAATATATATAATTGCTGTAATTAAAGATAATAAAAGATTCTGATATAATTTGTAACTAATAGCAATTAAAACGAAACTTGTTAATAAATGCATAATTGGTGATCCTAAACGAATACAAAATTCTGTATCACCACAAACATTTGTAAATAACCGAATTAGCCATGCGATCATAGGCGGTTTAGAATAATAACCAAAAAACAGATTCCGTGACCAATCCCAATATTGTGCTTCATCTGCGTAGAGATTAAAGCCATTGATACTTAAAAAGTGGATACGATATAAGGTTATAATAATAAGAAAAATAAATAATATATAATTTAAAACTATATTATAAAATTTAGGGGAAAAAGACAGAAATTTTAAATTATACATTAAACTCAATTCATCGATATTACTTATATATTATAGTAAAAAAAATCTAATACGTACACAACGTCACTTCAAAGATCAGTATGTATTCCAATTTAATTAACAGTCGTATTATTATAAAATATTATAATATTGTAAAGTGTCTTTCAGATCATTGTTAAAGTTTTTTGCTAATAACTACTGCTGTACCATAGCAAAATACTTCTGTAGATGGCGTATTTGCACTAATATCTGAAGAATCATAATGAATTCCTATAATAGCATTTGCACCCAAAGAATGTGCTTGCTTTAACATATTTTTAAAAGCCTCATATCTTGTTTGTTCGCACATTTTGGTATAAGAGCCAATAGAACCACCGATAGTGCTCTTTAAAATACCAAGAAAACTTTGCTTTATAGTAGGTGCTCTTACCGTAATGCCTGTTACCAAACCTTTATACTCAATAATCTCGCATCCTTCTATTGTAAAAGTTGTAGTAACTAATATTTCCATAACACTACCCTATATATTATTTTGAAATAAAATTTTATTAAAAGAGGAGTCTAAGAAGATATATTTAATTTTTAGTTAAGATATTCGAGGATCAATATTTTATTATTTTAATAAAATATATAACTGATAAGATTAACCGAAACTTATAAGCAATTATAGTTTTACATTAATTAATTAATATAATAATTAATGTAATAAATTAATTCTAATTAAACATTTACACTTTATTATAAAAATGCTATAAATTTATTGTTATGAAATATAAAAATTATATAAAAAATGCTGAATACTACAAAATCATTTTCATTAATTGCTAATCAATTCGTAGTAAATTTTTTATTACAAATAGGGCATGCAAAAACTCAAGAAGATATAAATCAAATCAACAATATATTAGCAAATGAACCTAATAGTATTATGGCTACTAATAACAAGTCCTGTAATGTGTTACACGCTATAGCTTTAAATCCCAATAATATAGCTGACTCATTATTAGAAACAATTGAGCAATATATTACATTAGATTCTATGCATTTATATTACGATCAATGTTTTGGAGGATATACACCTCTTATGATTTCACTTTCACAAAAACAGGAAAATAATTTTTTTCCTCTACTAAATTCACAATATAGAATGCTAAAAAAATATATACCAAACCAAATACAACATAATCTAAAGTATACAATTAATATCCAAGATAATCTAGGTAAGTCACTTCTGCATTTAGCTGTAGAAATACAACATTCTGAGTACACTACAACTTTATTACAACAGGGGGCTGATCCTAATATGCTAGATAATTCTGGACAATCTCCACTGCATTTAGCTGTACTACAGAATTTTAACTACCCTAAAATTTTAGCAAAAGGCGTTGATAATCCCATTGTAATATATAACTGCAAAAAATCTATGCCTCATTTAGCTATTACACCCAGTTTCAATCACCCTAAAGCTTTATTACAACAGGGAGCTAATCCTAACATGCTAGATAATTCTGGACAATCTCCACTTCATCTAGCTATAGCAAAACATAACTACGAGTATACTGAAGTTTTATTAGAATATGCCGCCAATCCTAATATATAGTCAATTAAGTTGAGAATGGCATAGAGAAGCCATAATCAATAGCATCGCTAAGGTTATTAAAATTAGTAATGATAGGTTTGATTTTAGCTTTTAAATGAGCCCAATATTTTTCAATTGGGTTGAGATCAGGAGAGTAAGGTGGTAAGAATAAAAGTTTACAGCCTATATCTTCTATTAAATTCCTAGTTCTAGCTGACTTATGGAACGTTGCATTATCAAGTATTACAACTTGACCAAATCTTAGTTCGGGCACCAAACACTGACTAACCCACTCGTTAAAAACTTCTGTATTACATGTGCCCTTGAAACACATTGGCGCAATAATTTTCTTCCCAACCTTACCTGCAATAAAGCTTTCTCAATCATGTTTTTTACCTGAGATATCACCATAAACTTTACTTCCTCTGAGACTGTATCCCCAAGAATAGTACAAATAGCTATCAATTCCACTCTCATCAATATAAACTATATCTTCCGCTTTATAGTTTGCGATAGCTGCCAAAAATAATTGCCGTTTTGCTTCATCCCGTTCACGATAGAGTGTGGTCTTTTTTTTCGTGTGATCCCCAAAGTCTTGAATGCCAAACAGATAGCAGCTGTAGACACATTAAAAACCTTTGCAAAATCAGATAATAGCCAATTGCTGTTTTTAGACACCTCGTTTAATAATTTGATTGGATCAAGCTTCTTCCATGGCTTAGCTGCTCGTGTGGCTGCTAAATTCCCGGATTTCGATCTCGATAACCATCTATAAATTGTTCTTTCACCTATGCCAAAAATTCTTGCAGCTTCTTCTCTGGTATAACCTTTATTAACATAGTGAATTACTTTTTTACGTAAATCTAAGGAATATGCCATTGCTTCTACTGTTTTGGGTTTATGAGCTTTTTAATATATCATATATCATGTCTTTATCAACTTAATTTACTATACATAATGCTAAGCAAGAGTATAATAATGAAGAACAAAAACTAGAAGTGTTAATTACTAATGAATATGTGGGACAGGTAAATGTTGCTAAAAAAGAGCTGAATAAATTAAAGGAACTTCTAGAGCAAGAAGCAAATGGATTATATAGCTATTTTGTAGCAGAGCTTCCTAAATTAGTGGCACAGGAAAAGAATAAAAAAGAAGAAATTTCGGATGAAGAGTTTGTTGATTTTAATGAACTCACTAACCAATTTGTGTTAACACAAAGAAATCAAACTATATTAAATTCTGAGGTAAAAATAAATCCAGAAACATTGTTTATGCCTATGATGCGAGGTTATGGTGAATTACCATCCTTCCATATTGCTATGAGTGAAAATGCTAATCTTAAAGCATTGGTTGAAGAGTTTATAACTCTTGGCTTAGATAGCTTAGATTACATACAGACTAAAATAATGAATATAGTTTATGAGTGGGCAGGGGTTACTCATATAGATGAAAATGCTAGAATTGCCGCAGGTGGAGCTAATATTGAAGCTAGAAAAGTAGCATTTGTAGAGCAGTTAACTGGTCAAGCATTTAGGCAGCTTGGAGCTGCAAAATTTGTGGGGCAACATGCATCAACCTCAATCCAAAAAGTTTGGGATACAGCTTTGATTAGGATAAGTAAAAATTTATTGGTGCAAGGGCCGATGATGGAAATCTTCGCTAAAGCTGAGTATTTTTTCGATAATGATAATATTATGCTTAATACTAACTTTGCTGAAACAATTGCTATCCTGCAAAACTGGAAAGGAAAGCTTAGCTATTCTACGTGGGTGCAAATTGGCTATATACTTGCTACCAGTACGCAGGAACTTGGAATTTCTATCGAAGAGATTAAAGCCAAGTTATCAGAGCTAGCGGGAGAAGCTATAATGCTTAATTCGGGTATGTTTGGACTTATTGGTGATGATTTTGATAATATCATTAAGGGAACAAGCGGTAGTGATTATATCAAAGGATTAAAGGGCAATGATAAGTTATATGGCAGCGATGCTTCTGATCATCTAGAAGGGGATGAGGGTGATGATGAATTATATGGTGATAGCGGGAATGATCATATATATGGCGAAAAGGGTGATGACCATATTGAAGGGGGAGAGGGCGCAGACTATATGGATGGAGGAGAAGGAGAAAATACGCTTTCTTATGGCGATTCTCCGGTTGGTGTTAAAATACACTTGGCTAAAGGTGAAGCTAATTATGGTCATGCTGAAGGTGATAATTTTAAAAATTTTCAAAATATAGGTGGCTCTGAATTTAATGATCATTTAACTGGTGATGAAAAGGATAATTACATTAATGGTGAAGGTGGAGATGATGAAATCCATGGCGCAGAAGGAGATGATGATCTTTTTGGTGCTAAGGGCCATGATGCTCTATATGGGGAAGAAGGTGATGATACCTTGTCTGGTTTTGAAGGGATAGATAATATGGATGGGGGAGAAGGGGTGGATACTGCATCTTATCATCATCCTTATGCAACAGTTGGGGTAAATGTGGACTTAGCACGAGGCTATGGGATAGGTGGATATGCAAGTGGTGATACATACCAAAATATAGAGAATGTAGTTGGTTCAAAATTTAATGACGTCATTAAAGGGAATGCAGAAAATAATCTTTTGAAAGGTATGGAAGGTAATGATTTATTATATGGAGAAGCAGGAGATGATAAGCTTGTAGGTGGCAGCGGGGAAAATAAGATATTTGCTGGCGCTGGTAATGATTATATTCTAACAGGTATTGGGGCTGATGAAATAGATGGTGGAGAGGGTGAAGATACTATTAGTTATGAGTATGCAAGCTCTGGTGCTGTCGTAAATATGAAGCTGGGTATGAGTATAACTGGTATTGATCAAAACAATTTTATAAATATTGAGAATGTAATAGGCAGTGAGCATAATGACCAAATTAATGGCGATTATAAAGATAATAAATTATATGGTTTAGGTGGTAATGATGTTATAGAAGCAGGTGCAGGTAATGATATCATAGCGCCTGGTGAAGGCGATGATAAAGCATTTGGCGAGGATGGAGATGATTATTTCCTTGGGGATCTTGGGGCTGATGAAATAGATGGGGGTAAAGGGAAGGATACTGTTGATTATTCTAAATCTTTTGAAGGAATTAAAATAAATCTTGCTAAAAATATAACGTCTGGCGGAATTGCAGCTGGTGATAAATTATACAACATTGAAAATATAGTTGGTACCAATTTTGCAGATAATCTAATTGGTGATGATCATGATAACCAGCTGCATGGAATGGGCGGAGATGATAAAATCTGTGGCGGTAAAGGAAATGATATAATAAGTGGAGGTAAGGGTAAAAATCAACTATATGGAGAAGAAGGAAACGATCTATTTCTTTTACATGAAGGTATAAACAACGTGATTGGCGGAGAAGGATATAACACCGCTGATTATAGTAAAGCAAGTGCTGGGGTTAATATTAATTTAGCTGAAAAACAAGGAAAAAAATCTACTGGTGAAATTGATAGTTTTGTTGATATTAAAGGCACTATAGGTTCTAATTATGATGATATTATTATAGGTGATGAAGAAGATAATATTTTATCTGGCAATGCAGGAAATGATTATATTAATGGTGGTGAGTGGCATGATACTATTTCGGGTGGAGAAGGCAATAACACTCTCGTTGGTGAAGGGGGAAATGACATCTTCTTAGTGAGCGCAGGATCTAATGATATAGATGGAGGTAATGGAGTTGATACTATAAATTATAGCAATTTACGTGAAGATGAATATAAGCTGATAATCGAAAAAGAATTGGAAATGCGTAGCTCAAATCAATCTCTTCCTACTTATGCATTGCAGCAATTTAATGAACCTGTTTTAAGTGATACTAAGGGTTTAAAAATAGATTTAAACTTAGGTTATGTAGAAAAATCTGAAGGGTATGATATATTTACTAATGTAGAAAATATAGTAGGAAGCCATTATGATGATATTATTATAGGTGATAAACAAAATAATATCTTAGATGGTTTTGATGGTGATGATGAAATCCATGGTGGAGAAGGCAATGACATGCTCATTGCAAGAAGAGGAAAAAGCAAGCTATACGGGGATGAAGGAGATGATACCTTTAAAGTAATAGCCGGTACTGCTGATATTTATGGGGGTATAGGTCATAATAGTATTGATTTAATACTATATAATTTGCCGGCTCAGGTGAACCTAGATAAGAAATATATAATTTATGGAGAGCATGTTGCTAATATGTTAGAAAATATTACAGATGTTAGAGGAACTGCTTATAATGATGTAATATATGATAATCATGAAACAAATATAATAGCTGCTGGTAATGGTGATGATGAAATCTATTTAACTGATGGGGATGATTCAGTGAATAGCGAAAAGGGGGATGACAGGATTTATCTTGGAGGTATAGGCAAAAAACAAATCTGGGGAGGATTTGGTAAAGATACTTATATAATTACTCCTAAATATAGTTCTACTGCAGATAATAAAACGATTATAGTAGACTTTGAATATCAAACACCTACCGATAAAATAGACGTTAGTCAATTTCCAGCTATTCACAGTATAGAGGATTTATCCATAGAGCAGATTTACGATAATGACATAATGTATGCCAATATAAAAATCAGCGAAGATAAGGAAATCAGGCTATTTGATGTTAAAGTTTTTGATTTAACAGCAGCGCATTTTATTTTTACAGATCATTAGTTAAGTGTTATAGTAAATTAAGTTGATAAAGACATGATATATGATATATTAAAAAGCTCATAAACCCAAAACAGTAGAAGCAATGGCATATTCCTTAGATTTACGTAAAAAAGTAATTCACTATGTTAATAAAGGTTATACCAGAGAAGAAGCTGCAAGAATTTTTGGCATAGGTGAAAGAACAATTTATAGATGGTTATCGAGATCGAAATCCGGGAATTTAGCAGCCACACGAGCAGCTAAGCCATGGAAGAAGCTTGATCCAATCAAATTATTAAACGAGGTGTCTAAAAACAGCAATTGGCTATTATCTGATTTTGCAAAGGTTTTTAATGTGTCTACAGCTGCTATCTGTTTGGCATTCAAGACTTTGGGGATCACACGAAAAAAAAGACCACACTCTATCGTGAACGGGATGAAGCAAAACGGCAATTATTTTTGGCAGCTATCGCAAACTATAAAGCGGAAGATATAGTTTATATTGATGAGAGTGGAATTGATAGCTATTTGTACTATTCTTGGGGATACAGTCTCAGAGGAAGTAAAGTTTATGGTGATATCTCAGGTAAAAAACATGATTGAGAAAGCTTTATTGCAGGTAAGGTTGGGAAGAAAATTATTGCGCCAATGTGTTTCAAGGGCACATGTAATACAGAAGTTTTTAACGAGTGGGTTAGTCAGTGTTTGGTGCCCGAACTAAGATTTGGTCAAGTTGTAATACTTGATAATGCAACGTTCCATAAGTCAGCTAGAACTAGGAATTTAATAGAAGATATAGGCTGTAAACTTTTATTCTTACCACCTTACTCTCCTGATCTCAACCCAATTGAAAAATATTGGGCTCATTTAAAAGCTAAAATCAAACCTATCATTACTAATTTTAATAACCTTAGCGATGCTATTGATTATGGCTTCTCTATGCCATTCTCAACTTAATTGACTATAATATACCACCAATCTCTTTATTTTCAACCACTTTAGCCTATTCTTACTTTAGAAAACTTCACACAACCTAAATTGTCCATAAAGAATTAGCATTAAATGATCCCAGCTTAGAAAGCTTTTGTAATAACGATTGCTATTATATTTAGATATAATTTTTTTTTATAGATTCACGTGGAATTAACTTTAAAATTTGACAAAAAATACTACTGTTAAACATGGGCTGCTCCAAAATTAAGTTGTCGAAACCTGATTATGGCATTTATGCTGGAGCAGCTCTACATTTTATTCTCATGATTACTTGTTTCTCCGGCTACTTGTGCGCGCATGCGGTAATCTAGTAATACTATTCCTAACTTCCCTAGATACCCGCATACGTGGGTATGACCAAATAAAAACTTCTTTCTTTGCCCTATACTCCTGTACTTGCAGTTTTTTCAGCCAACCTTCCTTCAGCAATTTTTTGCTGCCATAAAGGTTTCTTAGATTTTTGAGTAATTTCCTGTGGTTCAGATTTGATAGGGGATAAGATTAAATTCTCATATTCTTTTAATTTTGCCGTACAATTTTCTAGATATTCCTTCACATTATATTTAGCTATATTTTTCCCTAGTAAATTTAATTCTACTTCCTCTATCTTATGTACTACCAAATTATTTAATAATTTAATCATAATATCTAAACCAGATCGTTTATATTGACTAAAAAATTCCTCAGATTTTTTACCAAATTTCTCTTCTATAATAAAGCTATTAACTAACGCTTCTAGCAGTTGGAAAGAATAATTTACATATACTTCTTTGAAGGGTTGATCAAAATTATATCCAAAATAATAGGTGGATTGTTGTAATAAATAATTAGTTACATCTCCAGCATTTTTTAATAAGTTATAGAAGGGTATTTTAGATTGTTCAAAGATATTGTGATCTTGATTATTTTTATATTTTTCATATAATTCGTACAATTCTGCATAACAATTTCCTACTATTTTATAAGATGCCCAAAATATCAATCTTTCTAATTCGCCTTCTTGTGCTTTTATCTTTGAATCATTATATGAGCTATAAGCATTATGATAATTGCCCTGGCATAAAAATTGATCACCTGTATCAAGTTTTTCTATTATTGTGAATATTTTTTCTCTAGATGATAATTCTTTTTCATAGGGCATAAGTCGTGCATTTAGGATATTATGTCTTACATTATTCAAATTCATTACTTCTGAAATTTTAAGCTCAAGAAATTCTGCACCAAGTTTAGGGTATTTTAAAGTATTATTGCCATATATATCTAAATAAAATGTTGAGATACCTTCTAGAAAATCTACCATATCCCATGCTAATGCTAATATACTTTCATTTTCTAAATGTGCTAATTTTCGGACATTAGGAGTTTTCATTAAATATTGATAATTTTTTTCAACTACTATGATCATATTTATTATAAACTCGTGAAATAATTCTGATTTGATTACCGTTGGTGATACTTCTTTTATTAAAGATAATGAATCATCATATAGTTCTGTGGCTTTATATATACTATCAAAAATTTCCCTATAAAGTTTTTCAAGTTTTATTATAGTTTCCTTATTTGCTAAAAGATTTTGTTGTGAAGCTTCTTGGTAAGCTTGTACTCCAGCAATTAAAGCCTTTTTTATATCACTTTGAGCTAACCCAAATAAAACGTCATAACATTTTAAAAGACTTAAAGGATTACTTTTTGCACCCTTAGAGTTAATTATTTTTATTATATTAGAGCGAATAGAAGGCTCCACTATATTTTCTTCTATTAATGTTAAAGCTTCCTTTACCTTATTATTCTCTATATTGTTCTTAATTTTTTTTATTATTAGATCTTTTTCCATGTTTTATAACCTAATTCCTTATTTTTAATAAAAATATATATTAAAATTTATATAACTTAAGATGATTCATCCTACTAATTTATCAATAACGATAAGCTGAAGGTTTTTCAACTACCCTTTCATTATTAATTTTTTCCTCCCAGGATTGAGGCTGATTAGTGGTATGAGTAATTTCTTTTGCTTCTAATTTTGAAGGAATTGGTATCAATTGCTCTATAGCATTTACAGCCTTAATATAATATGCTAACAATTCCTCTACATCATAGGTATCTCGTTTTGTTCCGAATAAATTTAATTCTACTTCTTTTAGATTATGGTCTAGTAAATTGCTGGCAAGGATATTTACAACATCTAAATTATATCTTAGCCATTTTAAAATAGGTTCATTTAAATTTTTACAAGAATTTTTTTCTATGCATAAGGTATTAATTAAAATTTCTAGTATTAATGTAGAGCATTTTATATTTGAATCTTGCAATTCTTTATCAAATCTATGGTGAATATATGATTTAGCTTGCTGTAATAGATATTCAGTGATGTCTGTGATATTTGTTAATAATTTATATAAAAGTGTTTCATGTGTTTTAAATAATTCTTTCTTGCCTGTTTTGTATAATTCTGATATTTCTGCCCAGTAAGCTCCTGCTATTTTATACGATATCCAAAATTGTACTTTATTTAAGCCCAAATCTTGTATAGCTTTTTTTGCTTCATTATAAAATTTATGAGCCCCTGAATAATTATTCTCAAGTAACAGTTTATCTCCAATATCAAAATATTCATTTACTTTTGCTATCTTTTCTTTTGCCTCAGCTTCTTGATTACATCTTTCTAATCGTGCATTTAAAATCTTTTCTCTTTTAGCATATAGGTTAATTACTTCTAAAATTTTAAGAGGCGTATTTTGAGGAGAAGTTGTATAATATTCTAAAGTATGATTACCATATGTATTCATATAAAATTTTGATAAATTATTTTGAAGCTGTGCCATATCTAGCAATAAAGATAATACCGTTTTATATTCTAGATGGGCTAGTTCTGTAATATTAGGGTTTTTCATAATATAGTTAAAATTTTTACCAACTATTGAGATAGCGTCTTTTATAAATTCTCTAAATACTGGTAAAGGGAATGTTGTTGATGGAGTTCTTTTTATTAACGATAATGTATTATTATAAAATTTTATTCCATCACGTAGATTATAAAAAATTTCTTTATAAAGTTTTTGTATGGAAATTTGAGTATTCTCATCTTTTAAAAGGTGATTTTTGGATGCCTCATGGTATGCTTCTAACCCATCACTTAAGTTTTTATCTATATATTCTTGAGTAACACTAAATAATAAATCATAATATTTCACAGCAATTAAAGGAGTAACTTCTAAAGCTTCAGCTTTCATTATTTCTATAGCTTTATAGCGGTTAGAAGGGTCAGGTATGTTCTTTATAAAATTTAAAGCATCATATGATTGGTTTTTACGTATTTTATACTTAATTGTTTTTATTAACTCTTTTTCCATATTTCATAATCCAGTTGCTTATTTTTAATAATATATTAATAAGTTATTTTTTTATAATTTATTATGAAATTATAATATTTGTTATAAAATAACAATACGCTTTTTATATGATGCAAAATATTATAGCTTTTATATAATTAATTAAGGTGGAATATGTGTAGGTTTTGCTTTATTCTTAGCCTAGTCCCAAATACACCTTAATTTACTTATAAAGATAAACTAGCCATTTTTTCAGCTATTCTTTCATTACTAATTTTTTGCTCCCATGATGCTGACTTATCCTTTTGAGTGCTAGGTTCTTTTGTTTCAGATATTTTATTAGAGGACGTTATCTGATCTAAATAGGTTAATTTTTGGCTGTAATGAGCTAATAGTTCTTGAACATTATATGTAACTGAATTTGTTCCTAGTAAATCTAGCTGTATATCTTCTATATTATGTGCTACTAGGTTACTAAGAAGCTTATTTATAATACTTACATTATATGATAAATATTCTATAATAGGTTTATTGGATTTTTGAGAAAAATTTGTAGTTACAGAACACGTATTAATTAATGTTTCTAATGTTAATTTAGAATGTTTTATATAGAAGTCTTGCATTTCATAATCAAAATTATATTCTAAATACCAAGAATGTTCTTCTAAAAGGTAATTAGCAATTTCTTCAGCATTAATTAATAGATTATAAAAAGTTGCTTGCTGTTTTTCAAATAGATTATTTGATTTATTCTTTCCATGCATTTCATATAACTCAGAGAGTTGTGTATAACAATTTACTACTATTTTATATGATGACCAGAATATCCATCTATTTAAGTTCAATTCCTTGGCGATTTCTTTAGTTTGATGATATTGATCATAAGCTTCATTATATTTTTTTTGGAATAAGAGTTGGTCTCCTGAATCAAGACTATCCTTTATTAAGACAGTATCTTCTTGATAAGTTAATTCTCTTTCATGTATTAATAATCTTGTATTTATGACATTACTTCTTGAATTATTCAAGTTTATTATGTCCGAAATTGCCATAGGTTGATATACACACCTATAAGTTTCAAGATCAATTGTAGGATATTCTAAAGTGAGATTACCATGAGTTTTCATATAATGCTCTAACAAAGACTTCTGCACTTCCATTATGTTCCATGCAGAATCTAATATAGATTTATCTTGAAGATGCGCTAATTTTTTTATGTTTGGGGTATTTATTAAAAATCGATAACTTTCTTCAGTTTTTATTATACAATTTTTTATAAAATTATCAAATATAGGGAGTTGTAAGGTTGTATGTATAGTATTTTCTATTAGATCTAAGGCTTCTTTATATAATTCTACTGAATTATAAATATTATTAAAAATTTCTTTGTAACATTTTTCTAGCTCAGCAAGTAAGGATTTATTTTCTGTAAAATTATTTTGTAAGTTTTGGTTGGCTTTTTCTAAACTATGTTGGAAACTCTTATAAAGACGGATATGATTATCAGTAAATAAGAAATCATAATATTTTACTGCAATAAGAGAGGGAGAGCCTTTCGTTTGATGTTTAATTGTTTCTATCACCCTAGAGCGCATAGAAGAATCTGCTATTTTATTTATTAAGCTTAATGCTTGATTTTGCTGGTCTTGAAGTATTTCAGTTATAATCTCATTTATTAATTCTTTTTCCATAGTTTATCATCCAATTTTGTACTTATGATCAACCACACATATAAATTATATCCAAATTCAGAAGATAGTAATCCAGTAATATGGTCAAATTCATTAGATACCCCTTTACACTTTAGGCTATCAATAATATTAATATATATTAATATTATATTAATACATTATAGTATTTATTATGAAATTACAATCGCTTTTCTTACTGGCAGGAAAAATAAAAATTAACATATTAGTATAATAGATACATTATGCATATAATCATTGCTTATGTAGTAATTTTTATATAAGTTATTGCTTAAACAATTTAAAATTTGCTATGAGCAAAATTTAATTAAGAATGTATTTCACACTAGGTATTTATGGCAAAAATTAATAGTATTTCAGGTTTTCCTGAATTTCTTCCAAATGATCAAATTATTTTTAATAAAACTTTAGAATTAATTAAAAATTATTTCGAAAAAAGCGGATTTATGCCTTTGGATACACCAGCTGTAGAGCGTATTACAACTTTGACTGCTAAAGGAATTGAGAGTCATGAAATATATGGTATTTACAGATTAGCTGGCAATGAGGGGGATAATAAAAAAGATTTAGCCTTACGTTTTGATTTAACAGTACCTTTGGCACGTTATGTTGCGCAGCATTATGATAAGTTAATTTTCCCTTACAGGCGCTATCATATAGCTCCAGTGTGGAGAGGGGAGAGGGCTCAAGCTGGCCGTTATAGGCAGTTTTATCAATGTGATATAGATGTCATTGGCGATGGGGAATTATCTATTATCCATGATGCCGAATTACCTGTAATAATATTTCAAATATTTAAGGCCTTAAATATAGGGAAATTTACTATTCGTATTAATAATCGTAATATTCTGAGGGGATTATTATTTTCACTTAATTTAGAGAGTGGGGAGATTATTAAAGAGGTTTTGCGTATTATAGATAAGATTGAAAAAATTTCTACCAATAATTTTAAATCCGAACTTATTAAATTAGGATTATCCGAAAAAAAAATAGAATTTTTATTGGAATTTATTAATAAAAAACTATCTAATAGTGAGTGGATTAATTATCTAAAAACACCTAAAGTTAATGAAGAATTTTCAAAAGGAGTAGATGAACTTGAGCAAGTAATAGGATATATGCGCATTTTAGGTATAGAAGAAGAGTATTTTGCTATTGATCCAACTATAGCACGAGGATTAGATTATTATACTGGTACTATATATGAAACTAGATTAGAAGAATATCCAGAATTAGGTAGTATTTGTAGTGGAGGTAGGTATGCCAATTTGGCTGAAAATTTTACCAATAAGGAATTACCAGGAGTTGGGTTATCTATAGGAATTAGTAGGCTAATACCTAAATTAATTGAGGTGGGTATATTAGAAAATAAGGTGTCTACTGTAGCTCCAGTAATAATAACCACCCAAAATCAAAATAGAATAAAAGGTTATCTTGAGATAGCCTCATTATTACGTACTGCAGATATTTATACGGAAATATATTTGCAACCTAAGAATTTAGCTGCGCAAATGAAATATGCCGGAAAAAAAGGATTTTTATTGGCCGTTATAGCTGATGAGTTAGAACTAGATGAAAATAGGGTAGTAATAAGAAATTTATTAACAGGAATACAGGTCAGTACCTCAAAAAGTAATTTAGTCGAGAACATAAAAAATATGTTAAAAGAAATGCAAGTTAAGAATTAACATGATTTATCTATGTTTTAAGAGACTAATTTGTTTCTTTATGCCTAGTATTTCTTACCTTTTCATGTACTATTACTTTGGTCATTACCACTCTCGCTACTCCTATTCAGAAGACATTTATTCTCAAAATATTATAAATATAACTAGGGTTCTTAGCACCTAATGTTTAAACTCTATGATAAGGCGCTGTTACCTTGTAATGCTATTAGACCTCTAAGCTTTTCTAAAATCCTTACCTCGATTTGCCTTATTCTTTCTCTTGATATGTTATAATATTGACTTAATTCTTCAAGAGTAGCAGGTTCGTCTTTTAACCTGCGTTCTGTTAAAATATGCTTTTCTCGATCTGTTAATGTATTAATAGCATTTTGCAATAAATTTGATTGATAGTTATATTCCTGCTTGCTTACTAACATTTTTTCTTGATTGGCACGTGTTTCAGGCAATAAATCTATTAATTCGCTACTATCATCATACTCAGAAGCTAAAGCATTTAAAGATATATCATTGCCGGACATTCTTTTTTCCATTTCTTTTACTTCAGCTGTTGAGACCTGAAGCTCATTGGAAATCATGTTAATTTCTTGATCATCCAAACTCTTGGTTCCAATAGCTTGAATTTTCTTTTTTAATTTGTTTAAGTTAAAAAATAGCTTTTTTTGTGCTGAAGTAGTGCCTATCTTGACAAGAGACCAAGATTTTAATATATATTCTTGTATTGCGGCTTTAATCCACCATACCGCGTAGGTAGATAACCTAAAACCTAACTCGGGGTTAAATTTTTTAACCGCCTGCATCAACCCTATGTTACCTTCAGAAACTAATTCTATCATAGGTAACCCGTAATTTTTAAAAGACATAGCAACTTTGGCCACTAATTTTAAATGGCTAGTTACTAATTTATGTGCAGCACTTATATCCTGATGTTCAGTAAAGCGTTTTGCAAGCATATATTCTTCTTCTTCACCTAAAGAAGGAATTTTTCTAATTTCTTGTAAGTACCTTAAAAAACCTGTTTCACCATTTAAAACTGGTAGTGATAACATTGTTGACATTTTATTGCTCCCTTAAAGAAAAATATAGCTATAACATAATAAATATGATCTAATTATATATTTTCAAGTAAATGTACCAAAAAAATACACCTTTTTTATATTATATGCATAATATAATATTTATGCAAGTAAATTAACCTTTTGATAACATTTTTGTAATATTAGGAAACCTTCATTGCAGATTTATTAAAGATGTTTAGCATTTAAGCGTTAATTTTTTATAATATATCATATTATTTTGAATTTATCTAGGAATAAAAATCTAAAGATGGTTTATATTAAGAGTATAGACTATTTTTGTCTCACGTGTTATTAAAGTAATGTATTAACTTAAGTATACTATATGATGGAACAATTATCTTTAGATCAACAAATTTCAGCTCAAAGTAAATCTGTTGAATTATTAACCATAGTTGAGGCAACTCAAGAATTAGAACGTTTAGCAAAAGAAATATCCTATCATAGCACTCTTTATTTTCAATATAGTAACCCCAAAATTAGTGACGCTGAATATGATAAGCTAGTGAAGCGTAATAATGATATTGAAAAGCGTTTTCCAAATTTAATACGTGAAGATAGTCCATCTTTTAAAATTGGTGCGCTTGCTGCAGAAAATTTTGCTAAAATAACTCACACCAAACCAATGCTTTCTCTAAGTAATGGCTTTTCAGAAGAAGATATACAAGAATTTCTTGATAGGATCCATAAAAAGTTGCTATCTGATGTTGGTCAAGAAAATGAAAAACCTAATATTTCTTTAAATAGTTTTACTGAAATGATATGTGAACCTAAAATAGATGGAGTTTCATTCTCAGCTAAATTCCAAAATAAATCTCTTATCTATGGAGCAACACGTGGAGATGGATTTGTTGGAGAAGATATTACCGAAAACCTTAAAACTGTTATAGATTTTCCACATCATTTAGAAGGGGATGTACCAGAACTACTTGAAGTCAGAGGGGAAATATATATTGATCATCACACTTTTGCTATTATTAATAGTCAGCGTGCCAAAGAAGGTCTCCCTGTTTTTGCTAACCCTAGAAATGCTGCTTCTGGATCCCTCAGACAGCTAGACTCTACAATTACTGCTGCGCGTAAGCTAAAATATTTCGTTTATTCTTTGGCATATATAGATAATACAGCACCAAATAATCAATGGGATGCTCTTCAACTTTTAAAGAAATATGGATTTCAAATTAATCCTAAGCTTGCATTATGCAAAAATCTTGCAGAAATGATGGAATTCTATACCAATCTTTATAATATTAGAAGCTCTTTAAGCTATGATATAGATGGGGTGGTTTATAAGGTAAATAGCTTTAGCTTACAAGAAAAATTAGGTTTTATAGCACGCACTCCAAGATGGGCTATAGCTCATAAATTTCCAGCTGAACAAGCGAAAACAGTTATAAAGCAAATTACTATTCAAGTAGGAAGAACAGGTAGTTTAACGCCTGTAGCAGAATTAGTTCCTGTGAATATTGGAGGAGTGATGGTATCGCGTGCAACTCTGCATAATCGTGATGAGATCCAGCGGAAAGATATAAGAGAAAATGATACTGTAACCATTCAAAGAGCCGGTGATGTCATTCCTCAAATAATAGAGGTAGATAAAAATTTGCGTTCCAAAGATAGTGTAGCTTTTATTTTTCCAGAATTTTGTCCATCATGTAAAAGCAAAGTGATTAAGGAGGAAGGGGAAGCAGTAACACGCTGTGTTAATAGTTTATCCTGCGCTGATCAAGTGGTAGAACATTTATGCCATTTTGTATCAAGACATGCTTTTAATATTGAAGGACTTGGAGATAAACAAATAAAATTTTTCTATAAATTAGGAATAATTAAAGATCCCGCTGATATATTTTCGCTTGAGGAATACAATAATCATACAGAAAATCCTATCCATTTGATGTATGATTGGGGAGAAAAATCTGTTAAAAATCTATTTTCTGCTATAAATAAGGCCAAATATATTACTTTAGATAAATTTATATATAGCTTAGGAATTAGGCATACAGGAGAAACTACAGCAAAACTACTTGCTAGATATTACCAAAATTTTGATAACTGGTTTAGTAAAATGCTCATAATACAAGATGATTTCTCGGAAGAATTTATCGAACTTCTATCAATAAATGGGATAGGGAGTAAAACTGCCCATGCAATTTATACTTTTTTTCAGCAGGAAAATAATAGAATCATTGTAGAAAAACTATCTAAAATTGTAACTATCTTAGAACTTAAAACCCAAACAACTAAGTTATCAGGTAAAACTGTAGTATTTACTGGGAATCTTAAAGCTATGAGCCGTAATATTGCAAAAGAAAAAGCAGAACTTTTAGGCGCTAAAGTAACTAATACCATATCTTCAGCAACAGATTATTTAATAGCCGGAGAAAATTCTGGTAGTAAACTAGCAAAAGCAAGAGCTTCAGGTACTACTATATTAACTGAAGAAGACTGGTTAAAAATGATTGAGTAATATGTATATTAATTCATACGTTGATTTTTGTTATTCGTCAGCTTTTATCATTTGATCCTCTGATCCTCTTTTTATTTTCTTATTTTATTTTTTATATTTAAACTTAGTTGAAAAATATCAATAATCGTCTAAATATTTTTGCCAGTTTATTTCATTTAAAGACTTTCAGAATCCTATATAGCAAATTTAAATATTACTTTGTTGCTAACATAGCATTTCTACGCTTTGTCTCTTACTCATCGTAATGTTAAATTCCCTTTGCTCTTCATGCACTTAGTATCAAACTTAAACTATTTTGACTATAATTAATTTTTTAATAGAATGGTATAATTAGATTTTTCCCTACAGACATCAGTAGTGAGAACAGGTATTCAATTAAACTATAATCAGGTAATCTCTAATTTATAAATTTAAAAGTTTTAATAATTTTTCCCGTTAAATAATAATAACTTTCTAGAATTTTATCTGATATATCTTGAGGGTTTGGATTTGACATTCTATTACTACCTGCTTTAATTTGTTCAATTACAAAGCACTTATTATCGTGTACAGTACGGTAACTTAGGCCTTTAGCATATTGCATCATGCCAGCTTCTTCTATATTAAATACTTGAAAATTTACATTATTAATATTAAGCGAACTATTTGAAGGAGAGTTTTCAGTACTTAGAACACAATTTTTAACAGTATTGGGGTTATTGCTAATGCCAATTCTTACTTCTGTCCAAAAATATTTGGGATAAACATCTTCTGTATTATTTATTATTAATACTGGCACACTTACTATTGCTGTACCTGTACCTAAACTATATTCAGCATCATGTGACCATTTATCTGTTATATGAGAAGAAGTAAGAAATTCTGAGCTAGTATGTAAACTATCAGGGTAACTAAATTCGAATCCATACTCAGAGTTTTTATAGGTAGTCCAAGTCGATTTTACTAATTCTTCTGCATCTTGTAATAATTCCGATGCTTTTAATGGATTAGAAAAAGACAGTGGAAGAAAGATAATCACTAAGAATTTTAAAAATGTTTTCATATAACACTCTACTAAATTTTATCTACCATCTATGAGACTAGCTAATAGATACTTTGTTAACAGCCCATAGCAAATTCACTTGAACTCGGGACGCAGTTAATTCAAAGCTCTCCTACTATTTTTTCTACTCTTAGACAAAAAATGTAAGTAATGAACCGAAATTATACCATACCCAAAAAAGCGGGTATCTCATGAATCTTGAACATTACTAGATTACCGCTTTTGCGGTAATAACAAAAAAGAGTATATCTGATATATAGCCTCTCTTACAATTTTTTGTCTGGTAGTGTAATTCCCAAATACAACTTAGTTTACTATAACCTAGATTATACCATAAAATTATATTATAAAAAACCAATATCATCAATAGAAGAAAAATATATGCTAAGTCTCGGTTAATTATTTGGTGATTTACCTTTTAATTTATAAACATAACTTATAATTTCGGCTACTGCTTGATAATGTTCTACTGGTATATACTGATCTATTTCAACTACTGCATATAATGTTCTTGCAAGTGGAGGATTCTCAACGATAGGTACGTCATGTTTTTCTGCAATTTTACGTATTTGCATAGCCATATGATCTTTTCCCTTAGCTACAACTTTAGGAGCCTGCATAGTTAATATGTCATATTGTAATGCAATAGCAAAATGCTCTGGGTTTGTAATAATAACATCCGCTGTCTTTACTGCTTTCATCATCAATTTACGAGCCCGTTCCATTCTAATTTTTTTAAGTCTACTTTTAACTTCTGGACTTCCTTCGCTCTTCTTATATTCATCTTTTAGTTCTTGTTTAGACATACGCATATTTTTATAGAATTCATGGCGTTGATATAAATAATCAAATAAAGCTACAAATAGCATGAAAATACATATACCTATCATCATTTTTATAATTAAAAATAATAAAAATGATATAATGTATATTATACTGTAATCATGTAAAATACTTAATTTTATAAGATATTTTTTGATTGAAAAAAAACAAATTAAAGTTAATAAAATTAATTTGATCACTGACTTAAATAACTCAGCTAAACTTCTAAAAGAAAATAACTTATTAAACCCTGTAATAAGAGATATATTAGATAATTTAGGCATAATTTTTTCTGTAGCAAGGGGTAGTCTACCTTGGTTTTGAATAAAAGATGAAAATATAGAAGTGACTACAATTAATAATAAAGGAATTATTAAGACGAGGGATAAATCTTTTAATACTTTTATTAAAACATGTCCTAAATTATTTTTATCCAAAGGAATTTGGTAAGAATTTTCTATATATAGAGAAAAATTAGTTTTAGCGATACTTCCAATTATAGGAGAAAACCAAGCAATAATCATGGTAAAGATAATTAGAATCAGGAAATGAGTTACTTCACGCGAACTTAGTATTTGTCCTTTTTGAAATGCTTCCTTTAGACGTTGTTCCGTAGGTTCCTCAGTTTTTTGTGAAGGATCTTCTTGATCACTCATCTACACATCCTAATTATGTCCTTTGCTATAAAATGATATAGTAAAAATATTTGAATTTGAGTACGGTGTTACTCGTTATTCCTTGTATCAAGAGTCAATTGCTTTCACTATAGATATCTATTATTAATGCACTCTTCGTTATAAATTGCAAACCTTATATGTATGCTACTGTTAATAAAATCTTTATTAGCAGTATTTTGATCTAATTTTATCTAAAAATACTTTGTTAATAATCCCATATAGCAAATAAATTTTATAACAGGGGAAAGTATAAACGATTTTTTAACTATTTCTTTTATATGCTTACAAACATATAATTATTATTAATGTTAATAGGATATATATGAAAACTGCAAATATTAAGGATTTGTATTCAGTAAAGAAAAAACACTTATTGGAATATTAGATAGTTATGTAATGAATGAAGCAAATAAATTAGGATTTACTACTAAGGAATTATATGAAAAATATCATAAATTATCTAATTTTAATGAAAAAACTAGAATGCTAGATTCTTTATTAAATAATCAGGATCCAAATTTAGAAAAACTCTTACATTATATAGCAAATAGAATACAGTTAGCTGCAAGAAAGCCTATTATAAAAAGGCAAAAAAATTACACTCAGCATAATGAAGAATTTAATACAAGTGATGATATATCAACTGCTCAAACAATAGCTGCAACTATTTTTGACACTATTAAAAATCTAGCTGATCAACATATGCCCTTAGATAATTTACTTGATAACCTAAAAAATATACATGTAGGATTGATTTTTACTGAACATCCTACTGATCCTTTATCGAAACATGCTAATCATGCTTTATCCAATATTAATAATAATACAACAAAAGCTGATTTAGAAAAATATATTGGAGAATTGTGGCATAATCCTTTAACCCCTTCAAACAAAAGATCGGTTATGGAAGAGATAGATCGTGATTTGATAATGCTACAAAAAGTATTTAATGTTTATCCACAGTTCATAAAACGCCTTAGAGAAGCAATAAAAACTTATTATCCTACAGCTTCAAGAGAGCAGCTTGTAATTTTAGATAATATTATGGCTGCAAAATTAGGAAATAACTTTTTGCAAGGTGGAGGTTGGGCAGGTTTTGATGCAGATGGTAACGATGAAGTGACGCCAGACCGTACTTTATATGCTTTATTAAAAAGAAGAACAACATCAATGGAGCAATATATTATATATATTAAAGATAATATTTTAATTTATTTAGATACAGTTAAAGATCATATCATAATTGAAGAATATAATAACCTAATCAATTCTATAAAAGATAAAAAGCTAAATTTAGAACAACAAATAAACAAGCTAGAATCTCATATTCAGGGTGTGAGTAATGATATAGAGCATTTTGAAGCGGTAAGTGAAATAGAACAAGAATGTAAAGATTATTATTTAACCAGTGAGTTATTGTTAACTACTTTAGATAGAATAAATAACAAGCACAGTATTTTACAAAACAATAAATCATATCAGGATTCTATATATGTTTTCACTGGATTAGTGAATAATTTTGGCATGGGTATGGGCCGCGCAGATATTAGGCAAAAATCTTATACCAATCTAAGAGCTATAACAGTAATTTTAGAAGATCTAAAATTAAATCAAGATGTTTCTAATTCTATTATTTTTACCCAATTTCTAAAAGAAAAAACATTTGTTGAATTAGAAGAAAAAGAAAAAATCTGTTTATTAGAAGAATTATTAAATAATTCTACAAACAGTAATTCAATTTTGAATCTAATACAGTATAAATTTCAAACAGGATATTATTTAAAAGATGAGGAGTCATATGCATATCTAAAAAAGAAAAAATCCTTTCCAAGTGATAGTAAAATTCCTTTAAATCAAGAAGTACATCGTGAATTATGGAGAAATAATATCAGTTGTAATAATGATCAAATAATTCAGAAGAGCATTATATCTAATACAGAACATTGTTCGGATTTGTTTATTCAGGATTTTTTACTTAATATTTTTAACTATAATAATAAAATTGTTACTATGCCTTTAATTGAATCTATGAAAGATTTAGAACATAGCGAAACCATTATACATGAATATATACTATATAAAATTGAAAATTTCTTTATAAAAACTATAAAGGCTGAAATAAAACAATATGGTAAAAGTAAATTGCAAGAGTTATTAGCTATTCCCGATATTAGTGGTATTAAAAGTTTACTTAAAGAAGGACCTAACTATTTTGTAGAACGTCGCAGAGCAAATCCTGAATTAGATCAATATCTTAAACAAATTAGGATTGAGAGCATGGTAGGATTTAGTGATTCTGAACGTGAATCTGGTACCTCTGCACTCCATTCAGTAGATAAATCTATACAATTGCAACGTGCTTTAGCTGACAAATATGGAATTCAATATAATTATTTTGGAGGAGCAGGAGGTGATATTGAAAGAGGAGGGGAGAGTAGAAATTGCCAGGAGCAAACCTTTCAAGGTAATGTTAAACGTAATTTAGCCTCTACAGAAAATGATTTATTATGGAAATTGGAAAAACAATTTAGTACAGGTTGCAAAGAATTGATATTTAAAGAAATTTTTGAAGAGAGTATGTATATTTTGTTAGAAAAATATAAAGATCTTTCTTCTAAGGCATATGAATTTCTATATGATATTGGCCATGGATATGGTAAACTTACTGCAGTATTATATGGTATAGGTGCACATAATACCATAGTTGATGCTAGTAATTTTTCTTCTCGAGCAACTATTTTGGGTAATAAATCCAATGTATCTTTTATGCCTTTGCCTAAATTACGTGCTATTACTAAGGTTCAAGACGATGAATTATCTAGGCATTATTTAGGATTAAATGTAGGCCCTGATATTGCAATGAAAGAATTAGGTACAGAAGATTTTATTAAATTATATAGAAATTCGTCTACACAAAGAGATATTATAGTAAAAACTGCTATTGGGATTGCTTTAACAGATTGGTCTATAGTATGGTTAAATTTTCCAAAAGAACTAAGGCCATATAACAATGACGGAACTCTTGATAAATTACGTTTAGCTAGTATGGCTTGGCAATCTCAAGAAGATTTAAAACTTTTAAAAAATCTTGAGGTAGAAAATATTATAAAAAAACATGATTATAAGGACCCAGAATATCGCCAGATTATTTCAATGGTGGCAAATTTAAACGCTATGTTACACCAGAATAATCTAGAATTTGCAGAAAATTTATTTAATACTCTAAAGCAAATTTATCCTGGGTATCAGGCTTCTGAAACATTAAAAAAATCAACTGATATACTGTTTTTTATGCCTGAGTTAAAAAAATATTATGATTTGCTATTATCCGAAATAGAGCCAATTTCAATTTTGACTAATTTAATAAGCTTAAATACGCAAGTATATGCTAAACATATATCAGAATTATTTGGTGATAATTCATCAAAAATTGTAGGTAATATTGCTGCTGCTTTTGAAGCATTTCGTATAGATCCAGTTTATCACTCTGATCCATTATATTTTGACCATCAAGAGCCAATAACTAACTTATCTAAGAAGTATGAAAATCGTTATATTAAGCAATCTCTTACCAATATTCAGGTAGAAAGCTCTATGCAATAAAAATATAAAAATTGCATTTCAAATATATAATTTATATTATAAAAACTTGAAAATTAGGAAAACGTTATTTAATAATGTTTTCCTAAGCAATTTTAAAATGTATTATCTAATTTACATTTAGTCATTATACTACTATATACTCAGATAGTAAAAGATAGTTGAATCTTTTAGTAGAAACTTATTAAATAATAAGTTATTTAATAATATGTAATATATATTTTACTGCTAAAACCTTTTTAAAAGAGAAAATAGTGCTAAAAATTAGATCTATATATAAACAATATCTGTTTTTCGTATTTATAGCACCATTAATGATTTTATTATTATCTTTTGTGGTTGGTTGGTTTCATTATAGTTCAATACAGCAAGATAAGCTAGCTCATTATAACGAAGACCAAGTCAGAATTAGTAATTTTATAGAAAGAAATTTTTATTATATATCGCATTTTTGCTTTTTAGCTGGTAAAAAAATACAAAAACTTCCATCAATATCTCCTAAAGAAGTGGCTACAATTTTGTATGATACCTTTGCATCTACAAGCGTATTACTTGAGGTAATAAATTTAAGTATATTTGATTTTACTACTTCCAATGGCCTAATTATTGCCAATTCCACTGGCACCACTTTTGATCCTCCACTGATTATTAACGAACATAATAGATCATGGATGAAAACAGCTCCAGAGCATCCATGGACGCTAGTATTTTCTAGTCCAGATGCGCCCATTAGTAATGTTGATCCTGTAAAAACTTATAGTATTATTCCTGTAGGTTATGGTATTACGAATGAACAAAACAAATTTATTGGTACTATTTCTTTGGGAATTAATATTGCTCAATTAACACATGACATTATTGAAACCATTGATAGCGATACAAGTTTTTTATTATTAACTGATGATTTTAAAATAGTTGCCTCATCTTCATTTTATATTCAGGATGTAAATAACGAATTAGCAATCAATGATAGCTATTTAACTTCTATTCAGGATTTATCTTTTGGCTTATTGCCTAAACCTATTGAATATAGAAATGAAGTTTTTGATTATTACAGCAAAATAAAAGATTATCCTTATATCATTTTACTTGGTAGAAGCAAAGTTATCGTAAACCAGGAATTTAATCATATAGTATTGCCTGAAATGCTAAAAACTATAGTAATATGCTGCTTTTTGTTAGCACTTTTATATTTTTTTAGTACACAAATAGTTAATCCTATTATGATTTTGTCTGAAAAAGCACGTTTAATTTCTACAGGTCATTTGAATATTACATTACCTAAACCTAATAGCATTGAAACAGCTCATGTAGTAGATACTTTAGAATTAATGAAGTCTACTTTAAAACAAGAGCAAAAATTAAAGCTTGAAGTTTTGGAGGCAAACGCAGAAGTACAAAAGATAAATGCTGAACTTGAACACAAAATTGAAGAGCGTACGGCACAATTAACAAAAGCACTTGCTGCAAAAACAGAATTTTTAAATAATATTAGCCATGAGGTAAGAACGCCAATACAAGGTATTACTGCTTTATCACAAGGTTTATCAAGCCATTGGGATAATTTTAGTGATGAGGAAAAATATAACTTAGCTTGTAAAGTGACAGAAAATGCAGAACGTCTTTTTAATTTAATTGGTCACATATTAGATGTTTCAAAGTTTTTTTCTAATAAAGTTACATTAGCTTGGCAAGTGGTTGATTTAGTACCTTTAATTAATGATATAATATATGAGTTTCATGCAATTTATTTATTTGATAAGAAAATAACAATTAGTTTTAGTAGTAATGTAAAACTAGCTATAGCTATTGTTGATAAAGAATATATTATACAAGTTTTTAGGAATTTGTTAGCCAATGCTTTAAAATTTACGGAATTTGGAAAAATTAATATTAAATTAAAAGAAACTGTACTATCTAGTAATAATGGTATTACACTTAAAGCTTTTCAATGTTCTATACAAGATAGTGGTATTGGTATACCAGATGAAGAACTAGCAAGTATTTTTGAACCCTTTGTCCAAAGTTCTAGAACTAAAACTTCTGCTGGAGGCACAGGACTTGGACTGACAGTATCTAAAGCTATAATTCAAGCACATGATGGTGTGATGTGGGCCGAAAACAATAAAGATAGAGGTGTTACTTTTTCTTTTATTATACCAACTAATCAAGATAAAATTTCTAATTTAAAATCTATAAATAATGAAGAAATTTTAGAGGATGAACATTTACAAAACTATCCGATGAATATATTAATTATTGATGATGAAGAAGTATGTTTAATGAGCATGAAAATCATATTACATAATAGTAATTATAATATTACTACAATTGATAAAGGGTTGGATGCTTTAATTTATCTTGAGTCTCATTCTAACGAAGTAGATTTAATATTACTTGATTTGATGATGCCTGATATTAGTGGTCTTGAAATAATATATAAAATTAAAAACAATCCCAAATTGTGTAATATACCTATTTTATTACAAACAGGTGTAAACGATGATACTGAAATTAAAAAGGCTTTTACAGCCGGTATTGTCGACTGTATACAAAAGCCCTATCAAAGAAAAGACATATTAAATAGCTTGAAGAAAATTTTATTATTAAAACATTATTCTTGAGTTAATCTAATTTAATTTAAGATATGCAAAAACATTTGAGTTTGTGTACGTATAACTTATTGTTTACTTAGATTTATCCGGTCTGTATATTTTCTGTGATTATTCCCATACAGGCGGAATCTAGTAATGTTCCAGCTCATTAGATACCCGTTTACACGGGTATGACCTAATTTCTTACTCATTACTTACATTTTTTGTCCGCAAGTAAGAATAATTGTAGGGATTACTCTCTCTAGTTTCTATTAATGATTAACATTTTTGTTATATGCTATAATTTCTCTTTAATACTATCAAATACATGATTAAATCTTCTTGGGATAAATTCAATAACCTCATAGGTAGCTGCTTTTTCTTTAATAAAAGGGTCTTGCTGAATAATTTTTTCTAATTCTTTTTTATTAGAACCAATTGCTATGATTATTCCTCCAATTCGAGGATTTTTGGCACCAGAAATTAAAAACTGACCCGAATTATAATACTGCTCTAGAAATTCTTTATGAGCTTCAAAAAGTTGATCAATTACTTCAAGTGGTTTTATGTAGGTTAAATTAATTATAAACATGTAAACCTTTTAAATTTTATAATTACTTACTAAAATATGGATAATAAAAATGTAAATAGCATAAAAATAAGCTCTTGCAAATAGGGTTTATACTTTTGAATAACAGGCATTCAAGAGTGTCTACTATGATGCTTGCATTTCCAGTATAAAAATCCTTACAAAATAATTATATATAGTAAGCGTAATAAATATATTTAATTAACTTATTAACTATTTTTTTAATAAAAAATTAACTATTTTACTAATAAGATTGATAATAGTTATCACTGAACTTTGAGTATAGAAGGAGAGATGAGATGGCTACAATTCAAACTATATTAAATCAAGTTATACATTGTAACGGTAAGCATTATACTATTACAACAGATGATTATCCAGTACATCTACAAAGAAACTTAAATCATCATATACAAGAAGTGAGATCAGATCAATTTACTGAGCCAGTGCCAGGCGTTTATATGGGCTTTAAAATAGAGACCAATCATGGTGTGTTAGTAGTAAATTCAACTAAAGTTCCGTGCCATGAAGACTTCTATCTTATTAATATATATCCACGCTTTAAATTAGAAAGTATTGTAGATGATCTTACTCCTTTTTTTCCTGAACATGTAAAGTGTATGAATTTATGTTTTGCCGGAGTAACTAATGAAAGCAATGATATTTGAATCCATATAATCAAACAAAATAAACAGGAGCTATTAGGATGGCTATAATGCGTGAAGCATATAAGCAAATAATGGATCGAATTATATATTGTAATGGTCATTATTATACTGTGAGAACAGATCATTATCCAGCAAATATGCAAGAATATTTAGATAAGCACATACAAGAGGTGAGAGAAGGTAAGTATGTTGATCCAGAACCAAGTAGTTATACAGGTTTTAAAATAAGTACCTCTTCTGGAACATTAGTAGTAAATTCAACAGAGGTTTCTTGTCCTGAAAATCTATATCTTATTAATGTATATTCACGTTTTCAAATAGAACATGTAATTACTAATAGCACTAATGCTTTTTTTCCTGAACACATTAAGTGTATGAATTTATGCTTTGCAGGAGTAACTAATGAAAATACTGAGATTAACATTGCTTTTTTCATTAGATTTTAATTATATCACTACTTATTTATTAATAAAAATAGAGGTGGTAAATGAAATTTAAGAGGAGCTATTATCATGTCCATAATACCAGCATATACATATCGGTTAAGAAGTAAAGTTATAGAATGTAATGGTGAGGAATACATTATTCTTAAGGGTAGTTATCCCAAGAATATAAGAGAAGATATAGATAATTTTAGAGCAGAACTCAGAGCAGGTCACTTTATTGAACCAAAACCTAATGGTTATATGGGCTTTAAAGTAAGTACCCATGCTGGTACATTAGTAGTAAATTCAACAGATATTACGTGCCCTCAAAATTTACATCTTATTGATATATATTCGCGTTCTAAGCTAGAAAAAGCAGTTCTTCACGATGATACTATTCTGTTTTTTCCTGAAAATGTGAAATGTATGAACGTATGTTTTTCAGGAATAATCATGGAAAGCAATGATATTGAAGCTGCATAATATTTTGCTAACTAACTCAACAATTAAAAGGAGATATTATCATGTCTGTAATACCAACACAATCAACCCAGTTAACCAATAAAGTTATCCATTGTCATGGCAAGAATTATACTCTTAATATAAGCAATTATTCAGTAAATCTAAAAACGTCATTAGATAAGCATATGGAAGAAATCACTACAGGTGATTATGATTCTTTCCAACCTAAAGGTGGTTATCCTGGATTTAAAATAGTTACAAACTCTGGTCTAACAATATTAAATTCCACTCATGTTCCTTGTCCTGAAGATTTACATCTTATGAATGTATATCCACGCTCTACAATGGAAACTATTTTTGTGGATGATATTAATACTTTTTTTCCTCCAAATGTTCATTGTATAAATATGTGTTTTGTAGGTACAACTACCACAAGCCATGATATTAATAATGGGTAATATTTAATGCATCTCAGAAAAACTTTAATTTTCTAAGATCCATAGTTAAAGTATTTGAGCATTACACAAGGAGTGAGCAATCAAAGCTTAGAGAAAGCAGGAGAATGACGAACGACGCTGTTCAAGTGCCAAGTACTTTGACTATAATATAGTCTTTCTATCATTTTTTATGATAAGGATGATTAGAATTGATAGTATAACTTCTATAAATTTGTTCTATTAAAAATACTCGTGCCATAATGTGGGTAAGGGTCATTTTACTTAGAGAAATTATATGATCTGCTTCATCCATAACCTGTTTACTATGACCATAAGCACCACCTATAATAAAGGCCAATTTACTTTCTTGTAGTTGAATATTAGTAATAAATTTTGCAAATTCATTACTAGAAAACATTTGTCCCTTTTCATCTAGGACAATTTTTTTATAATTTTTATCTATGGATTTAAGTAATAACTCACCTTCTTTAGTTACATTATTCGTATTTTTTACTTCGAACTCTTTGATAGTAACATTCCATGGAATACGTGTAATATATTCCTTTATAATATTATATTCTGCAGAGTTTTTGGACAATTTTCCTATTGCTGAAATAATAATTCTCATGTAACTTGATAATCATCTAGTATAAATTTTAGGATTCTAGTATTTATATATAATATTATGATGTTAAGCAAGAATATTAATAAAACCTCTTTACAGTTTGTATGTAATGAATGTGGAGCAATTGCAAAGAAATGGATTGGAAAATGCATAGATTGTGGTGCATGGAATAGTCTAGTTGAAGAGGTAGCGCCAGCTCGTAATACTAAAACGGCTAATATTGCTCCCAACGCTCTATTATTAAATAGTTTAAGTAGCAAAGAAGACATAGAAGTCTCAAAAATTAAAAGTAAAATTGTAGAACTTGATCGAGTACTCGGGGGAGGAATAGTGAGGGGATCTACTATATTAATTGGTGGAGAACCTGGTATAGGTAAGTCTACATTGCTGTTACAACTTGCGGCACAGCTTTCATTGGAAGGTACAAAATCCATATATATTTCAGGCGAAGAATCAGTTGAACAAATTAGATTAAGAGCAAAAAGGTTAGAACTTGCAAACTCCCCATTGCATGTGTTATCTGCGACTAATGCTACTGAAATTGTTCATACCTTAAATAAGCTGGATAATATAGAATTAGTTATTATAGATTCAATACAAACGATGTATATTGAGGAATTTACCTCCAACCCTGGTACGGTATCTCAAATTAGATCTACAGCTCATGAGTTTATAACCTTAGCAAAAAAATTAGATATAGTTATCGTATTCGTTGGTCATATTACTAAAGAAGGCAGTTTGGCAGGACCTAAAGTTTTAGAACATATGGTAGATGTAGTATTATATTTTGAAGGAGATCAAGGACATAATTTTCGTATTATTCGTGCCACAAAAAATCGCTTTGGAGGCGTTAAAGAAATAGGAATTTTTGAAATGGCTGAGGTTGGTTTAATAGAGGTAACCAATCCTTCATCTTTGTTTTTATCAAATATGGATGGAAATATTAGTGGTTCATCAGTTTTGGCTGCAATTGAAGGTACTAGAGCTTTAATGGTGGAAGTGCAAGCACTTATTTCTTCTTCTACTATGGTTATGCCACGAAGAGCTGTAGTAGGATGGGATATTAACCGTATGGCTATGCTTATTGCAGTATTACAAGTTAGATATGGTTTAAATTTAAGCGATAAAGAAGTATATCTTAATATAGTAGGGGGGTTAAAAATATTAGAACCAGCTGCAGATTTAGCTATTGCTGCAACATTAATTTCAGCTGCCACAAATATTATATTACCAGAAAAAACGATTATATTTGGAGAAATAGGCTTAGGAGGGGAGGTGCGTAACGTGAGCTATCCAGATATTAGGTTAAAAGAAGCTATAAAGCTCGGTTTTAAAAATGTTATTATGCCTAAAGGCACAAAAATTAATCAAAATTTTAAGCAAGAAATAAATATTTATGATATTACACACGTTAAGCAGCTAAAAAGCTTGTTTAGTAGTAATTTTAAGAGCCAGTAATAAAAAAAAAGGAAGCGCAGGAATGGTAGCTTGGGAAGCGATAAAAAGAAAATAGTATAATAGATTGTTGCTAATTTTAAATGGAAAATGGTATTATATATTTTGATACATTTTACATAAACTACAAAATTATTTGAGTAGTTTGTCAATTTTCGTTGTATTTATAATATTACTGATTATATTGTAAATATTATTTTTATAAGTTGTAGGAAAGAGCGTTTATATACCATAATAGCAAAGGCAATTTAAATAATACTAGGAGTAAGGAGAGAAGCGTAGAAATACTACGTGAGCGACGAATAACAAAGTAATATTTAAATTGCCTTTGCTATATTTTAAAATTTAGGTATATAACTTTAGACTATTGTTTTAACTCGTAATATGTATAAGATAATCTAGATATGGCTATTAATTTAAAACCAGTAATATTATCTGGAAAAGAGCTACTACCAATTATTGAAGGTGGTAAAGGTATAGGTGCAAGTAATGGACATAGTTCAGGTGCATTTGCTGCAAGTAATGCAATAGGCACATTTTCTGGTGTTAATGCATGTTCATATGATCAAGATGGTAACGTTATTCCAGTAGTATATCATGGTAAAACTAGGAAAGATAAACATGATGAATTGATAGCATATGGTATTCAAGGTGGTATTACACAAGCACGTATTGCTCGTGATATAGGTGGTTCATCAGGCTGCATACATATGAATATATTGTGGGAAATGGGCGGTGCAGAGCAGATTCTACATGGTGTGCTTGAAGGTGCAAAAGGATTGATCAATGGTATTACTTGTGGAGCTGGAATGCCATATCGCTTAGCAGAAATAGCGGCTAAGTATCAGGTATATTATTATCCCATTATTTCATCTATGAGAGCGTTTAGAGCTTTATGGAAAAGATCATATGAAAAATTTTCTTCTTTACTTGGTGCGGTAGTATATGAAGATCCTTGGCTTGCAGGTGGTCACAATGGTTTATCTAATAATGAGGATCCAGAAAAACCTCAAGATCCATACCCAAGGATAGTAGAATTACGTAAATTTATGAATGAGGTTGGATTAAATAATGTCCCGATAGTTATGGCTGGAGGGGTGTGGTATTTACGGGATATGAATAGCTGGCTTGATAATAAAGACGTAGGGCCTATAGCTTTTCAATTTGGTACAAGACCAATTTTAACTAAGGAAAGTCCAGTGCCAGAGGCATGGAAAAAGAAGCTTTTAACTTTAAAAGAGGGTGATATTTTTCTTAATAGATTTAGTCCTACAGGATTTTATTCATCTGCAGTACGCAATAATTTTATCCAAGAATTACAAGAACGTAATGAACGTCAGATAGAATATGTCACTACAGAAGATGATATGTATAATGCTAGCTTAGCGCTTGGACCAAGAGGGCGTCCTGTATATGTACGTTTGGATGATAAGATTAAAGCAGAGAAGTGGATGAATAATGGCTATACTGAAGCTATGAAAACTCCAAATTCAACTCTTATTTTTGTTACAGCTGCAAAGTCGGATGAAATATTAAGAGATCAAATTGATTGTATGGGATGTCTTAGTGCTTGTAAGTTCAGTAATTGGGCTGATCATGGTGATTATAATACTGGCAAAAGGGCTGATCCTAGAAGTTTTTGTATACAAAAAACTTTACAAGAAATAATTTTAAATGGTGATGTAGAAAATCAACTGATGTTTTCTGGTCATAATGCGTATAAATTTGCTACAGATCCATTTTACAAAAATGGCTTTGTTCCTACAGTCAAGCAATTGGTTGATCGTATTGTAACTGGCGATTAATTGAATTTGTATTGTAAATAATGTATATTATTGTTATATGGGAGATCGTCTAGTGGTAGGACAATGGACTCTGACTCCATTAACCTTGGTTCGAATCCAAGTCTCCCAGCCATTTATATAAAGGATTAAAATGGTACATGTAATTACTATAGGCAATGAGAAAGGTGGGGCAGGGAAGACCACTTCTGCTATGCACTTAATTTCCAGTTTATTGTGGCTAGGTTTTAAGGTGGCTAGTATAGATACAGATTGTCGTCAATTATCATTATCAAGATATATTGAAAATCGTAAAAACACTTGTATTAAGAAAAATATATCTTTACCTCTTCCAGAACATTATATCACTACGGAAAGCAAAAATTTACATATACCAGAGAAAGAAAAAGAAGAAGAGATACAACTTGTTAATTTAATTAATAAAGCACAAAATAATGATTTCATAGTGATAGATACTCCTGGAAGTAATAGTTATCTTTCAAGAATTGCTCACTCATATGCTGATACAATTATTACCCCAATAAATGACAGTTTTGTAGATTTAGATGTGCTTGCTAAAGTGAGCATTGATCAATATAAAATAGAGCAACCAGCAATTTATAGCCAGATGGTTTGGGAACAAAAAATGGTTAAAGCTAAACGTAGTGAAACCAGCATTAATTGGGTAGTAATGCGTAATAGATTAAGTAACCTTAATGCTAAAAACAAGCGTAATATAGGGAGTATATTAGGAAAACTATCGCAGCGTATTGGCTTTAGAATAATACCAGGCTTTGGAGAAAGAGTAATATTTAGAGAGTTATTCTTACATGGGCTTACCTTGCTTGATATTAGGGATAATAATTATAAAATATTAAATATACAATTAAACATGTCACACATAGCTGCACGTAATGAGCTCCGTAATTTTGTTACTTCTCTTGAAATACCTTTAATAGATCAAATTTTAAAACCCGTAAAAAAAGCTATAGGAGAAAAAGTATGATAGATAATAGTAAATTATATACCTCATTATTAACATTACTAGCCAACAGCTATGCTCTGTATATTAAGACTCAAAACTATCATTGGAATGTTACTGGTCCTAATTTTCATTCATTGCATTTGTTATTTGAAGATCAATATAAAGAGCTTGCTGATGCTATTGATATGATTGCAGAGCAAATTCGTGCCTTAAATTTTCATGTACCTGCGTCTTTTAGTGCCTATGCAAAATATAATACTATCAAAGATGGGTATGACAAAGCAGATAGTCAAACGATGATTAAAGATTTAGTAGAAGGGCAGTTAACAATTCTTTCTTGTTTAGCGAATGTAATGGAAGAGGCAAAACAAGTAGAAAATGAATCAGTATTTGATTTAGCTGTAGAGCGTTCTAGAGCCCATGATAAACAAACTTGGATGCTAAAAAGCTCTTTATAGCTGTGATAAAAGAATCAGAAAATAAATATCAAGTAATTTACTTATTTTGGTACTATAGGACCCTTAACACTCTTAGAGGTGTATAGCCTAGCGAACTTTAAATATTTCTAATATCATCAAATTTAGAGTGATTATAAGAATCATTCCAAAAGTGCCACTCTAAACAGCTACTATTATAAAATGCATTTAGCATTTTTTGCTGAATATCACTACTTGCCTTATCTGCCATAATATTATAAATTTCAATTACTTCATTAACAGACTCTAAGAAATCTTCTCCACTATAATTGTCAATCCAGCGTTTATATCGGTTTTTTTTACTAGAATTTTTGGCAACATATGATCCTACTTCGTAATAAATCCAAAAACATGGAAGTATTGCTGCAATTCCTACTTCAACCGGCTGGATAGAACATACTTGCAATAGATAATTAGTATAGCTAAATGTTGCTGGAGACAATTCCTGTGCATTATACGGTTTATAAAGATTAAGATTTTCTTGGAAAAACTTATGTATAATAGTTTGTTCAACAATAAATGCATTACTTGCATAACGTAAAAAATGACTAATATACTCAGCAGGCATTTTTGAAGCAAGGATAGCAAGAGATCTTGAATATTCCTTTAAATATATAGCATCTTGTTGTATATAGTAGGAAAACTTATCTTTTGGTAATACGCCACGCATTAATTCTTGATTAAAAGGATGTGATTTAATTAAATCAATAATTTTAGAAGAAAAATTCCATGCTCTATCTGAATGATTCATAAAAATCCTTAATAGCTTATAGTTATTTTACGAATTAAATATAAAGAGATAACTCTTGTATTTTTTCCGCTGGTAGTATTAACCAGATCAAGTTTGATTTGATTCTTAGCCTACAAATGAGCACTCCTGATAAAAACTGAATGTATTAAATATATAAAATAGTCAAATGTCAAGCGTAAAAATATCTACTTATTTTTATATAAGTCGTATAATATATATTATGGAAAATGAATGAGTATATTGCGGATATTCATGCTCAGAAAGACTTAATAATAAATTTAGATAAAAAGCCATTGAAAATAGTTGATAAAAATTTACCTATTTTATTATCAAAAAATGATTGGGATCTAAGTTGTGCTTATAATGATTTATCTTATCAAAAATTGAAATATGAGCTCATAGAAAAGCATAATTTAAAGATTGGATCTTCGGTTCCAAGTAAGACAATTTCAGTGCTTAAAAAAAGATTTTTGCCACACATCACTATTAAAGGTTTTTTAAAGAAAAAAACTAAAGCAAAACCAGCAACGAGTCCTTTTAGAATCAATACTACTTTCAAGAAGGATTCTGCTGAGATAGTTTCGCTTAGTATTTGGCATGATTATGCTGCTCATATTTAAACTATTACTTTAAATAGTGTCATCATGAGATAGGTAATGAGCTGTAAACCTTGGCCATAAAGCTTTTTGAATAAAGTATTCGACTTTTTTTACCACTTAAGTAGTGGAACATCATCACAAGAGGTACAAAAAGTTAAGGAATAATTTGGATAAATCGATCATAACAGACAGGGCTTTTGAATAAACTGCCTCCTGCAACATAGGTAAATGAAAACAGAAGCTCACAGAAAATATTATCACTCACTATGTATGTTTGAAATTTCACCGCTGAGGGATACTTCTGGCATTACTTCATTAGTTTGAGTTGCATTTGCTACTGTTTCTGGAGTTGTTTCAGTAGATTGGTTGTCGGGTACTGTTATTGATTGTTCAATAAGGTTTAATATAGTAAGGTCATGCGGGTCTGTTACTAAAGATTTTAATTAATATACTAGATGTACAATTTCAAGGGTTGATGGAAGAAAAAAAGAGTATATAATAAGAGCTAGGGATATAATTAATTTGGAGGAATTGTGGGACAAATATTACATGGCTGCGCCACGACTACGCACGCAATTAGAAAAGAATTACAGCGATCGCAAGCTACGATCAAAGAATTAAGTGAACAATATAATATTAACCCTAAAACTGTGATAAAATGGCGTCAAAGAAAAGAAGAAGGAGTAGAAGATCGCTCTAATGCTCCTAAAAAAGCAACTACTATTTTGAAGCCCGAAGATGAAGCTTTGATTATTGCTTTTCGTAAGTCTACGCAATTACCTTTGGATGATTGCTTTGATGCACTTATTAAAGAAATACCTTATTTAACTCGTTCAAATCTTTACCGATGCCTTAAACGGTACGGTTTATCTTGTTTACCCAAAGAAGATAATATCAAAGAGAAGAAGAAATTTAAGGCTTATGAAATAGGATTTATGCATCTTGATATCACAGAAGTAAGAATTGGTGAGGGAAAATTTTACATATTTGTGGCAATATGTAGAGTGAGTAAATTTGCTTATGTTGAGCTGCATAATAATAGCAATGGCGATACTACAGTTAATTTTCTTGATAACTTGGTAAGTAGCTGTCCCTTTAAGATACATACCATATTAACTGATAATGGTGTTCAATTTGCTTACAATGGTTTAGCCAGGTACAGAGCTCCTAAAGCAAGACATAGATTTGATCTAAAATGTAAAGATTACGGTATCAGGCATCGCACAACAAGGCCTTATAGTCCAAGTACCAATGGTCAAGTAGAAAGAATGAATAGGACTATAAAAGAAGCTACTACTAAGAAGTATCATTATACTAGTAGAGAAGAGTTAGATAGTCATCTACAAGCTTTTGTTATGGCTTATAATTATGCTAAAAGGCTTTCTTCTATTGCTAGAAAAACGCCTTTTGAAATGATCTTGACTTGTTACACACAAAATGCTAATAATTTTAGAATTAATCCTAACCATCAACTACTGAAACCGTACACCTAGGTTCTGTGAAGTTTTCTAAAAAATATGGTTTTTAGCAAATTTTTGAGCGAAAAAATAGCTTTTATTCGAAGGAATATTAATATATTTCAAGCAATAAAAGCTTTTTTTGCAGCCAAAAAGTGCTAAGAAAACAGTTGTTGAGAAACCTTCACAGAACCTAAAGTAACAGTATTGCTAAGAAGCTATTAATAAGCAAAATAAAGAATTTGTAACAAAAATTATTTGTCAACTATTCCTTTAGTATTATAAATAAGTGCTTTAGAAAAATCTGCATCTGTTATTTGAGCTCCTTCAATATTAGCAAAACTTAAGTTTGCTTGATTAAAATTGGCTTTTGTTAGATTAGTATATTTTAGAATTGCTCCATGTAAATTAGCGTTTTGAAAATTGGCTTGCTCTAAATTACTGTTTTCAAAGCTTGTATTAGTTAAATCGGTGCCTATAAACTGAGCATTTTTTAAATTAGTAGATTTTATAACAGAATCACTTAAATTAACTCCAGAAAGATTAATATTTCCTAAATCTAACGAAGAAAGATTTAAACCCAATAGTTCTTTGCCATTTTGTATTAATTTTTCTAACTCACTAATGGATGTAATTGCTCCTGAATTAGCAGGTATTAATACAGCTTGAGAATTATCTAAATTAATAATTATAGCATTATTTAAATTTGCCGTATAAATAGTGCTATTAGTAAAATCAGCGTTATTAATATTCGCTCCTCTAAATAATGCACCTGTTAATTTACTATTGGTAAATTTAGTTTTCCATAAAAATGTACTATTTAATATAGCATTTATAAGATTTGCTTCAAAAAAATTAGTGTTTTCTAGCTGTGATGCAGTGAAATTAACTCCTATTAATGAGGTGTTATTCAGTTTAGAATTTCTTAGCAAAGTATGATGAAAATTTGCTAAATTAGCTGTAGCAAAGCTTAAGTTAACACTTTCAAGACTACTATTACCTAGATATGCTAGAGTTAAATTAGTTTTTACCATATTAGCATTATCACCATCTATATGATCTAAGATGGCACCTTGTAAATTTGCTTCTTCCAAATTTGCTTTATAAATAGTACTCATAGATAATATTGCTCTGGTCAGGTTACTATTTTTCAAATTTATTTCACTCATTATAGCAAACTTTAAGACTGCACTTTGCAAATTTGTATTTTGAAAATTGGCTTCAGTTATATCCGCATTGCTTAAATCGGTAAATCTTAAGGTAGCACCTTCAAAATTAGTATATTGCAATTCAGTACTTGCTAAATTGGCATTATCAATTTTAGCATTTTTAAAAGTTGCTCCTTTGCAATCTGCACTTTCTAAAAAGATTTTTTGTAAATTGGCATTAGTAAAATTGGTATTACGTAATATAGCCCCATATAAATTATGCCCACTTAAGTCTACTGCACTTAAATCAACATAACTCAAATCTACGTTTTGTAATAATGTATCTTTAAAATTTACACCAAGCAATTTTGCCTTATATAAGTTTGCATTATTTAAATATGTATTTTCTAAGTTAGCATTGGTTAGATCTGCTTCTTGGAGCTCTGCAAAATTCAGGTTTGCTTTAGTAAAATTAGAAGATATTAATGAAGAATCTTGCAGCTGAATACCATTCATATTGGAATTACTAAAATCGGTATTATTGATTTCACTTTCTTGAATAATGGTATTTATTAATATAGCATTTTGAAAATTAACATTATTTAATTTTACCCTGGATAATATAGCATCACTAAAATCAGTATTGCTTAAATCAGCGTTGCTTAAATCTATACCTACTAACTTGATTCCTTTAAAGTTCGTACCAAATTTTTCTTTGAGATTAATTTTTTGGTTAGAATTATCAGCCAAATATTCTATTATTTTTTGTTGCAAAATTACATGTGTTTGAGTTGCATCTTTATTATTATCATTATTATACCACCATATAATAAAAAATATCATAAATGATAAGGAAACTACTATACCTATTAATATAAGTGGGGAAGTTTTGATATCTTCGATATTAAGTTGACTAACTTTCATTTATATCCCTACAGTTCTTATTGGGTTTAAGATGCGGTTATATAATCACAGATATAAATATAGTTTATACTATATTGAATAATTTTTAGTTAATAATTCAGCGATTTGTATAGCATTTAAAGCTGCCCCTTTACGTAAATTATCTGACACAATCCAAAGGTTAAAAGCATTTTTAAGTGTTTTATCACGTCTTATGCGTGAAACATATACATAATCATCTTGCACTACATCAATAGGAGTAGCATACCCCCCCTCCTCATTATTATTTAATACTACAATACCAGGTGCATCCTCTAAGGCTTGTATTAATTCATTTTCACTAATATTATTATTACATTCTATGTTAACAGAAATACCGTGTCCTACAAAAACAGGTACTCGTATGCAAGTAGCGGTTACCTCTATATTCTTGCCCATAATTTTTTTTGTTTCGTTCATTATTTTGTGTTCTTCTTTAGTGTAGCCGTCATTTAGGAAATCATCTATATGAGGTATAATATTAAAAGCAATTTGTTTAGAAAATTTATTAGAAGTAACACCTTGAAACATTAAAATATTCTTAGTTTGGTTGTATAGTTCATCCATAGCTTCCTTACCTGCTCCCGATACTGATTGATAAGTAGAAACCACTATACGCTTTATATCACCTATCTCATCTATAGGTTTAAGAGCAACTAGCATTTGAATTGTAGTACAATTAGGATTGGAAATAATATTAGTTTTATTATAGAGAGCTATATCGTTTGGATTTACCTCAGTTACCACTAATGGTATATCATTATGCATACGAAAATAAGAGGTATTATCAATTACAATACATCCAGATTTTGCAGCAATAGGAGCATAATGTTTTGATATAGAAGCACCTGGCGAAAATAACGCTATATTAGTACCAGAAAAATCGTAACCGTCTAAAGCTTGAACCTTTACTATATCTTTTTCACCAAAGCTGAGCTCTTTACCCAGTGAATCTCTTGATGCTAAAGCTACTAATTCTTTAACTGGGAATTGACGTTCTGCTAAAATATTAAGCATCTCTCTTCCCACGTTACCAGTAGCACCTACTACAGCAATTTTATAACTCATATAACCATATTATCCATAGAATTACACATATTTACTTAACTATCATTAATAATTTGATAAATCAAGTGTTATAGTAAATTAAGTTGTATTTGGGACTAGAAGTGAGGCGCGAAGCATAGAAATGCTTTGTAGGCAACGAACAACAAAGCAATATTTAAATTGCGTCGCAGCTATATCATTTCTGTCTTTGCTATGGGTGCCTAGAGAAAGAATAAAAGAGTCTTAATACTTTGGCTATTGTTAAGGGCCTTATTTACGCACTTTCTCTACGCAAATGATATATCTTTCTGTTTCAGGTTTTTCTTTATTAGCTAAAAGGCAATCGTTATAATCTTTAGCATAACGATTAAAAGTTTGAAGAGCAACATCAGGGGATTGACTGAGCAGTTCATTTACAAAATCTTGACTCCCTATTTCAAAGTGATGATAATCAATTGGAGTATCCCATTCCCCTCCCCATCTTATAAAACCATGCCTTGCAAAAACATCAACTATATTTTCAACCATACCGGCCCGTTCCTTTTTACCTGGACGTAGATTACTTCTATTGACAAACAATTCAGCGCTAGCTGGCGGATATATCTTAGCTGAACCATCTTCCTGAAACGAGATATAGGGATTTTGTAGAGGATTAATATCAATGGCAACGCCATAAGCATGCTTTGACCAAGAACTACCTCCTGTGGTAGGGCGGCCATTAAAAGCGGAAGTATTATTATCAATCATAGATAATTCATCATTACCTTGATAATTTTCCATTACAATTGCTTTCTGTATTGGAAAACGGAGTTTAAATAATTCAGAAAAAATCCCTACAGCTTGTTCTGCTACAGCATCAAATACAACAATATTCCCTTCTCCAACATTCCCTTCAAAATTTATATACTTAAAACTAACACGCCTTAAACGATCACAACTTACAGGATTATTGTTAGTAATTACCCCAGTGACTACCATGTTTTCACACTCTTTAGATGAAAGAGTATTAATTTTAGCAGATACTTCTGCACAACCTAAAAATATCATCCCAGCAAAAATCCATATAAATTGAAGAATACCTATATACATTATTATATCCTTTAGTATTTTTAAGTTAATTATTAAATAGAATTTAGCGTAATTGATAAAAACATTCAAGGATTTTTTATCTTCTGGTAATGATGTAGTATAAAATTAGGTCAAAAGATTGCTAATAAAGACTTTATTAACACTCCTGTATATAGTCTCATTGTATTATACTTAACTTACTATATTTATTAACAAAAATTAATAATTGTTGACAAACATAATTATTATATTTATAATGCAAAAAATTTAATATTAAACCCTAAATACGTGAACATAATGGCTACACCTAATAACAGTTTTATTAATCTAGATGTGTTTAAGAATACAACTTCTCTGGAAGAAGATTTTGTAATAATTGAGCCTGCTTTAAATAGTAAAAAAGCTCAATCTTTAGAAATGAAGAATGATGTAGAAATTAAAGAAGAAGATTTCATAGTTTTAGAATCTCAAGCACATAATAGCGTAGCTAGGGTAACAGTAGACGAAGACGAAATAGATGAAGATGATTTTGTTAAAATAGAAATGCCTTCTATGTTTCATGAAGAAAATGATTGGGTAATAATAAATAAGGATGCTGTAGAATTTTGTCCAGAATTGCCTCTACCACGTAATAATTTATTAGAATATGTAAGAAATAGTTATAAATATTTAAAAGATACTTATAATGATAATATGCAAGCCGTTAAGGACATCATTTCTCCTGAGTCAACGCCAATCTCTAGAGCTTTAGCAACAACAACAAACATATATAAACATGCTAAAAACATAGCTTTAATTGGAAGTGCTATTGGTTTTATGGTATTACATCCTACATTAGCCTTGTGTGTAGTTGGTGCTTCTATTGGCGCATGTATTTATGACAACTTTATTAAGGATGATAATAAACGCCCATGGACCAATTTCATGTTAGGTACAAGCTTATATACTGCTGCAGCTGTTTCATTATTCACTGCTCCATGGTTAGCGCTTGGGTTAGGATTTGGATGTGGAAGTTATATAAAGAATATGACCAAAGCTTTACCTCTGGCAGTAGCTGGTATTAGTGTTCCTGACTATTTGGCTGGTCCTCTCTCATTAATAGCAGGTTTTGGAATAAAGGCGGCTGAAAGAGTGTTTGGATACACCTTACCTGAAAATTGTTTTGTAAATAGGATGTATAAATATGGTATAGGTGCTACTACTTCAGTTGCAAGTAGTGCCTTAATCTATTTTGGTTACAAACATTTTGAGACTATGGGAGATAATTTTATTAATGTTGTAGCCAATACTATGGCTTTACCTATAAAGGGATATAATGCAATCATGGATTATTATAAACCAGAGCGTAGCTTCGTTATAATTGACGAATCAGAACAGGAAATGAGGCAAACTGCGCAAGTAGAAGAAAAATTTATTCCAAATAATACAAGTAAAGCTGCAATAGGTTTAGAGAATTTCATTTCTAATAATATGAAATGTAGTATGTCATTTGTAGAGCGTTTAATGCAAGATAGAACTCTAGTTAATGCTGCAAAAAAATGTAGCGGAATGTTTGTATAGAAATAATAAACATTTCCAGCAAATTATAGAAGAATTACCGATTAGGCATGCTATATAGTTTTTTGATTTTCTGTAATAAATAATTTAATCATACCCATATATACCTTTTTTGCTATATCCACTAAAATGGACTAACAATGTTGGTTTTATAGTATTATATCAATAACATCTCTTGACCATAGCATAATTTTAGCTTAATAAAATGATTATAGTAAATTAACTAGTTATCAATATCATTACAAATTATGCATACAAACTTAATAGGATTATCAAAATCAGAGCTAGCAGTTAAAACATCTACTATTGGAGTAGAAAATTTCCGCAACAAACAGTTATGGCAATGGATTTACCATAAAGGTATTAAAGAATTTAATGATATTACTAACTTCTCTAAAGATTTACAAAATAAGTTTTCTGAATATTTTTCTATTACCAGGCCAAAAATTGTTAAAGATTATATCTCTTTTGATGGAACGCGCAAATGGCTTTTAAAATTTGCAGATGGCGAAGAAGCTGAGACAGTTTATATACCGGATGAAACTCGTGGTACATTGTGTATATCCTCTCAGGTGGGATGTACATTAACTTGTAAATTTTGTCATACAGGCACACAAAAATTAGTAAGAAATTTAACAGCAGGCGAAATTGTAAGCCAATTAATTGTTGCGCTTGATTTAATGAATGAATGGCCAGCAGGGCGTGAAGGTAGAATGATCTCCAATATTGTGATGATGGGAATGGGTGAACCATTGTTCAATTATGAAAATGTGGCTTTAGCTCTAAAAATTATGATGGATCATGAAGGATTGTCTATTTCAAAGCGTAGAATTACTCTATCTACTTCTGGAGTTGTGCCGTTAATAGAAAAATGTGGACAGGAGCTTGGCGTAAATCTGGCTATTTCTTTACACGCTGTTACCGATGAATTACGTGATGAAATAATGCCTATTAATAAAAAATATCCCATTAAAACTTTACTTGATGCTTGTCGTAATTATCCTGCTGGCAGTAATGCAAGACGTATCACTTTTGAATATGTAATGCTTAAAAATATCAATGATTCTATCCATGATGCTAAAGCCTTAGTTAAATTAATTAAAGGTATTCCAGCCAAAATTAATTTAATACCTTTTAATCCATGGCCAGGTAGCAATTATGAATGTTCAGATTGGCAGCAAATAGAAGCTTTTGCTGCAATTGTACAATCAGCAGGTTATGCCTCCCCTATTAGAACTCCAAGAGGCCGCGATATTTTAGCAGCTTGTGGACAACTAAAATCTGATGGTATAAGAAAATCTAAATCTATTCTAAATTCTTAAAGCTATAAAAAATATAAAAACTTAGGTTCTTATCACGGAGAGTCTTATATATTTTAAGGCAAAATAACCGTGGTATTAATTTTATAGTAATTTGATTTGAATTCGTGACGCAGTTATAGCTGTGGCAATTTAAATATTACTTTGCTGTCCGTTGCCTATAATAGTATTTCTACGCTTTCTGCATCACGCCTCGTATTATTTGAAATTGGATTTGCTATAGTAAATTGTTTAACTTAATTGAATAATTACTTCATTAATAAAAATTAATATGTTATTGATAATGTAATAAAATAAATTATATTAATATATTAAAAAATTTTGATCCGAAGATATATTATGAAAAAACTATTAAATTTATTAAAGAATTCTTTAATAACTTATTTAGCTCTTTATGGAGCTAAACCTCAGCAAGTGAATGCTGCTTTTTCCAGTAAGAATTATGCTTTACAATCAGCTCTTGATTATTTACCTAACCTCAATAATGGTGAAGCACTGGCGGATTTTATAAGGTTAACTGTTGAAAATTCTAATGAATTTGCTATATATGATCTAGACCCTACCCAACAAGCTCTACATCTGCAAATAAAAGAAGATTTTTCTGAAAAAATTTTATTTTATATACATAAAGAATTTTATAAATATTGTGATAAAATTATCTATAAAGAATTTAGTCATAAAAATTTGCAATTATCCAATTTTCTTGCCGAACTGCATTTAGACTTTCTAGGCTTAACTGATTCTATGCTAGATAAAATAATTTGGAAATTGGTTGATAAATTTCGATATTCTTCCGAAGAATATGATAAAATTTTATCTGACTTATTTGAAAATGATTTCTTTACAAAATTTATGCCAGATATAGAGTTCAAAGATTTAATAGTCAAATTATTTGCTGGTTTGGGTTTTGAAAAACTTCAAACATTGATTTCTTTAATTCCAGAAGATTATTACGCTACTCATACACCTGGCTTAATAGTTAAAAATGATTACCGTTATACAGTAGCTTTCGAAGATTTAATTTTACTCAGAGAGGAGCTTTCAATTGCTCAGCAAATAAGTTTACTACAATTACTTATTGCAAAAAATTCATCATTATTTTTTCAGGAAAATGTACAAACCATTTCTAGCGGCTTAATATATGTTTATACTATGGATCAAAGTCTTGAGATAATAACATTCTTAAAAAATCAAAAAATTGATAATCTTGCATTACTATCTGCTGCTTTCGTAACTCTGACTACTAAATTTACAGATCTTTCTGATAAGCAAAAACAATATATAATATATGAACTTATTCATTTTTATAAAACCTATGATAATATTGGTACTTTTCTTGGGGCTTATAGAGCATTCCCTCTTTTAGAGAAAATTGCAGCGGCAGAAGAGTTGAGTGCTTTGAATATTAATTTAGAGAGAATCAGAGAAAATTTGATATCAAACGCACCATTTTATATAATTTCTAATAATACGAATGATACAAATAATTTTAGAAAAAAAAGGAATTTTATTTTCCATGGTGGGGTAATTGAAAATGAACTTTTATTTAACATCTTAAAAGAATTATCAGAATTTCATAATAGCTTAAAAGTGAGTTTAGCAGCAAAAGAAATACCAATAGCTGCCGATTTCAATCCTACATATGTACATAATTTAAATCGCCAATCATTTGGAGCTAAATCATCAATGCATCGCTAGGTTTTTATTTGTACCTAATTGTTATAACCCGTTTTTGATTCTTTTGTCTGCAAATGATAGTTTGATTTTTACAATATAAACGGATATTGTTGCAAACCAAACTATAATTTTTGCTCAAAAGCCTCTAAAAATATGCTCTGTGCAAAATTAGGTGCTAAGAACCATAAATAGAGAATCTAAAAATTCATATTTATACTCGTTCCTATATAATGTTCTTTCTTCTTATAAAATTGTCCATGTATTGATCTACCATTATAGTATTCTAATAAAAATTGTAACTGCTTACCCATTGCAAATTTATCTTTAAATTCCATCCCTGCCTTTAAAGAAATATTAGGATGCCAGCCATAATTTTTAGAAGTTTTTGAATATATACCTGCAATAGGTCTAGCATATCCCATGATATAATATTCCGTATGTCGATAATCAGCACCAACTATTAATTCTGCAGATTTAAAATTCTTAGGTTCAGCATGCACGATGTATCCTCCTCCAATGAAAGGCCTTAACCCATCGCTGAAATTATATGCAAAAATTGCTTCAACAGTTTCATAACTTAGATTAATTCTTTTAATTTTTTGTCCATCTCGGCTAAGCAATAATTCATCGCCTACATGAGAGCTAGTATGATATCCTCTAACTATATAATCAAATTTATTATTTTTTATAGTAAGAGCTAATCCTCCCATATAATCGGCATTTATTAATCTAGTAGGACTTGAGCCAATATCCATGGTTGAAAAAATGCCACCATGTACGCTAATTTCATATTTTATTCCATTTTCAGCTTCGTATATGGCCAGGGGTAATGCTGCCCCAAAATTAGGAGAGAAAACATTTTTAGCAAAAGGGCCTCTTATATAACGTTGATATGCAATAGTAAATCTAGGCCATTTAGGATCAGCTATTAATGGTTTAAATATTGAGCTCGCTGATAAAACTTTAACATCCTCTTCTTTGATTTCATCCGCATTTGAAGTAATAGAATATGCTAATAATATTAATATAAATATAATTCTAGTAATCATGATAATCCTTTTAAGACGTATGTAAAATTGTAGTGTTTACCACTACATGTAATGAATATAAAAATCAATACCTTAATTTTGTACAAGTTATTAATGAATATAACAGCTCAATCTATTTAAGGGAAGTATCGAAATAAAAAATAGTTCAATATATATTCTTAATTTTTTATTAATATGTTATTACTAATCATAACAATAATACTTAATTACCATTAATATTAAATTATATTACGCTAGCATTTTTTTCTTAACAATATTTTACTTTATATATTGAATAACTATTATTATTTTTTAATCTTATTATTTAAAATAGGTTATATTTATGTTCTTGCATGATACTAATAAATTATCATCTATGTTAATACGTTCAGGGCTGTTAATATTAGTATGTTGTGTATTGCATGCTATTTTTATAGATAAAAAAATACCTGACTATGCAGCATTTTTTTCTTTATTTTTTATTCTCCTGGCTTTTTTGGTTCATTATTTTGTTATACCTAAAGATTTTACGATTGGATACCTTATTTCTTGTTTTGCATTTTTAATAATGTGGCGTATTTCAGCTATGCATTCTGTTACAACTGTATCAATACCTTCTATTTTTATATTCATAGCTTTTTTATGTCAAATTGCTGACTATATTTATAATGATTTAAAATATCCTTCAGAAGGCTATCTAGTAAAAATATGGCACAATAAACTATTATGGCAAATGACATTATTACGTATGTATTTTGGTTTTGATATGGTTGGACATTTTACTGAAAAATTGTTTGCAGGTAGAGCATCATATTATCATTTAATAAATGTATTTATTCAACTAGGAGTTACTTTTAATACAGATCTTATTGTATTATTGGCTGGATTGTGTGAATTAGCCATTGCTATTGGTATTGGACTTGGAATCATAACTCGTCTAGCTGCGCTTGGTGCAGCTCTTTATTTTTTAATAGCTACTATTTTAGGACATCACTTTCTTGACGGATTTACATGGGTTAATCCTGGAGGTGGCTGGGAATATCCCATGTTAATGATAGTTTTTTATGTTAGTTTTATACTAGCTGGAGCAGGCAAATTTTCAGTAGATTCCTATATGGTACGAAAGAAACTTATACCTAAAATTTTATATCCCTATTGTAAATAAACTATTAGACCTATTATTAAGTATATTGACTTATAATTATACATATTATATATTTATTATATATAAATTAATGTTGTAGGATCTTATGGAAATTATTACACCTATCGGTGAACTTAAAACCCACTGTTATCAATTATTAGAAGAAATGCAAAAAACTAATGATCATCTCCTCATTACTAAAAGAGGCACACCTATCGCTAGGATTATTCCTATTAATCGTAACATTAAAATTTCTATTTTTGGATTGATGAAAGGCAAAGCAAAAATTATAGATAATATATTAGAATTATCAGATATAAAATGGAATGCTGAGCATGAATGAAAAAATTATACTTGATACTCATATACTAATTTGGAGTTTACTTGATCCTACTAACCTTACAAACAAAATAAAAGATATCATTGCTGATGCTCAAAATTCAGATAATTTGTATATTTCTTCAATTACTTTATGGGAAATAGCTATGCTCATTAGCAAAAAAAGAATTAATGTCTATGGTAGAATAGCAGATTTCTTAACTAATATTGAAAAAATAGAAGGCTTAACTGTATTAGATATTAATGCTAATATAGCAGCAGAAAGCATAATGTTACCTGGAGGATTTCAAGGAGATCCTGCAGATTGTTTAATTATATCTACTACCAGAGAGCTTGCTAGCACTTTGATTACTAGGGATCAGAAAATCATAAATTGGGCCACACAAGGATATCTCAAAACTATTATCGGTTAGCTGTAGCGAAAATAGCTAGCCATTTTAACACTATAGTAAAAACGTCTGAATTTGCCTGCGGCGTCGATCAATGTTCACCCAGCTCCTCATCACTTAGTATCAAACTTCAACTGTTTTTACTATAAAGCAGTGCTGCTATATCTTAATTTAAATAATAGTCTACAGTAATTACTACCCTAATCTTTTTGTGAATACTTGATATTTCATCTTTATTACTATTAGAATATACCTCACTACTATTAACAGCAACCATAGAAAAAACTCCCTGATTAGCCGTTTTAATCATACCTAGTTGACTGTTTGAGTCCTCTGCAAATTTATTAGCCGCTTCTTTAGAATTTTTGATTGCTTCAGTAAGCATTAATAATTTTAATTCATTAAATTTTGTAAATTGGTAAAGAGGACCTTTATAGGAGTAATCATCACCAACATCTATCAGTATCCCTTCTTTTATTAAGGATGCAATTTGCTGATAAGCCTCTTTAACTAGTTTAACTTTATTGCTTTTTAAGGTAACACTTGCGGTAATAATGTATCTACCATTTTCCAGCTCTTTATTACGATATTCTTGAGCCATTAGATCTTTTACACTATACTGGCTTAATTCAACTTCCTCATTGGCAAAGCCAAGTTGTATTAAATAGTCTTTTACTTTTTTACAATCTTGTTCAATTTTAGCATTAAGTTGCTGTAAATCATTGTCCACTCCTTTGATAGTAATTGGCCAAACCGCAAGATCTGCTTCTACCATCTTTTCTGATAATCCTTTAACAGTAACTACACGATCTAATTGTTTTGCTTTAAAAAAACTTTGCCCTACTAAATAGCCTAGCATAGTAAGCCCTATAGCAATTAATATACCCAAAATAGCTAATGATAAAACATTATTTTCACATTTGATTTTTTCGCCTAATTTCATATATTGCCTAACTTAAAATTTAAAAATCATTCTAGGCCCGATGCACCTAATTTGGTAAAAAACCTAGAGAGTATAATGTATAAAATTTTATAATCAATACCAAAATATAACTAAAGCTTACTTCATTTTCTTAATTTGAAAGAAAATTCAATTTTCAAAATATTCACTTATTAAACCTCCTCCAATTACTCCAGCAAGACCTATTACTATATCTACCTTATTATGAGAGTCATAACATCGAAGCAAAAAATAATCCCCTACTCCTGCTATTGTTCCCGCTAGATATTGATTATCGGAAAATAAAGTGGTCACAAGAGGAGCTAATATATGAGCATAATCTGCATGTTGAGGCGCCATATGAGGCATTATTACCTTTTCTTCAAATTTACGTTCAGCTTCAACTATTGGTCCTGCAAATAATGGAAAGAGCAATTTAATAAATGCTTGTTCATATTGTTTAGAAAAATGCATTGATAAAAAGCCTCCCATCATTCCATACACAAAATTTGCTTTCGTACCTAAATACTCATTTAAGGAACTATGAATCGTTTCAAGCATAGCTGTAACAACATTTTTACCAAAAATCTTCATTTTTATTCCTCATCAATTTTTTATATTTTACTATAAATATTTTTTATCTCATTTAGTATTGATGCTGTCAATTTTAATAAAATAAACTTGGTACCTGTACGATATTTTCTTCTTATTGCTATATTAAATACATCTATTATTAGTAAAAACCAAGGCTATCATTTCTAGACAAAAGAATCAAAAATCGATTTATAATAATTAGATGCTAAGAACTCTAATAGCTGATATTTATGTTACCTATTGATAGCACTTAATAACCCAGCGGAAACCGCTGTTTTGATAATTCCTTCAGTGTAGCCAGTTTTTATAGTAGTGCTATTAGTATGTAATGCATATGCATACACATTATGTGCAATTTGAGTAATAGTGTTTAGATCATAATGTATGCTATATTCTTCTAATAATTTAGCAACGGTTTCAAAAGCTTGGCAATATAAACTGTGATTATAAGGAAGTTTTCCAACAGGAATATCAGAAATTTGAGGTAAAATTTGAGAAAAGCTTGGTGTTATGGAAAAAATGGAATGATTATTTTGATCAAATACAATTTGACCATCTGCCATAAAAGAATAAAAGCCTTTAATCTTTCCTGAAGAGTTTCTAGCCGGCACATAACGGAAATTTAATAACCTATATATACCTTCTTTAAATTTCCATGGGTAACCAAAAGCAACTTCTTCCCCAGCTAAAACCTTCTTGATATAAGGTTTACATACAGCGTATCCTTGGTCTCCTATTAGATCTAGCATTTTTTTACCTATAATTTCTCTAGGAGGGGTATTAAATACTTCACTATATTTTTCATTCACATATTGGAACACTTCTTCTTTATCTACATAAGATATAAAAGTTGCATTATTACTTAAGAGCTCTAAATATTGTAAATCATCATGGGTTAAGTTAAATTCTTGCATCGGTAAACTACCTATGCCATTTACAAGCCATTGATAATCACAATCTACACCAATAAGTTTTACTGCTTCTATAAAATTATTAATACTTTTCATAGAAGGAATAGAACGTTTTAATTCCCAACTACATAAGCTATGGACAGAGATACCTATCTTTGTACAAAATCCTGCCCTGCTTAACCCAGTTAATGATCTAATATATTGTACTCTTTCGCCAAAACTATTTAAAATTTTAGATTCTTCCATGTATTTTATTATCCTATCATAAAAATTTATAAGATTTTTACAAAGAAATTAAAATCATGTCAATCATATATCATAACTTTTCATAAAAATTCGCTTGTGTTATCGTAATAATATTGCATAGACGTTATAATAAATTAGTATAAAACAATATAAATTTTCTAAATTTTACAAGAAATTTTTGTAATTTTTCTGCAAATAATAAAAATTAGATTAAAAATACAAAAAATATTTGTATTTTTTATTATTATACTCTTTACAATACAAAAATTATTTTGTAAAAACCTCCTGAAATTTCGCTTATAAATTTTATGGAGATATAAAAATGAAAAATCACATGAAGGATATAAATTCTGTTGAATCATATAAAAATTTAATAGTAGCCATAATGGAAAACAATTTACAAGGGTTCCTTGATATCATTGATAAACCATTATTAATTAATTTTAATACTGAAGAAATAGATTTATCAGGAGGCTTTGATATGATGCAGTATGCAGTTGCAACATATTTAGCAATATTATTTAAAAATCAAGCAATGTTTAAAATGCTTTGTACAAAAATGAAGTTATTTATGTGTATACATTCCTATAAGATAGTAAATTTATATATGTTTTTAGAAAGTTTTATTGCTTTAACATGCGAAAATGGTGCTAAGACTTTTGATGAAAACTTAGAAGAAAAATGCCCTTTGACTTCACAAATAGAATTAGGTCAGATATCAGACCTTTTAATAGATAAAGCATTTAAAATAACTAGGTAACTCATTATTCTCTAATATTGTAGGCTTTTTATATTTTAAAAAAATATATATAGTAAATTAAGTTGTATTTGGGACAAGGGCAGATAAAGCAAAGCCTACAATTAGTAGGAGAGCTTTGATGCGACAACGTCCCGGCTGCAAATCAATTTACTATATTAGAAAAAACTTTAGTTCTGTGCACCTAATTCAAATTAAAAAGCTATAATTTTGTGCACAGAAGCCTAACAATGGTAATACCATAATTCTAGGAATTATTGTTTTAATTTACCTATGTTTTGGTTTTGATGGATTTGGTCTATCAATATTATTTAAATCTTTATATAAAGCTTCTTCTATATAATATTTCGATAACTTAGAAATCTGCTGACTAATTAATTATTTCTTACTTTGAATATGAATCGGTTTCTTTTTCTAAATAATACTTAAAAGCTTTAATAGATAGCTCTTTTGGTTCTGCACTAGCTAAAACTTTTACTCCCTTTCTTAATGTAACCATATCCAATATGGTAATATCTGCCCCCTTCTCTATAAAGAATTTTAATACTTCTAAATATCCATTTTTCACAGCCCACATTAAAGGAGTTTCTTGATAGCTAGATATAGCATTTACATCAGCACCATTTTTAATTAGTAACTTTGATATTTCTAAACGCCCATCCCGTGCAGCTGACATTAAATAAGTTCTTTCGTTGCAATATGTAACAAGCTATTGTCATCCTTATCAATTGGAGCATTGACATCAATATTATTTTGTTCAATAAAATCTTTGAATTCAGAAAACTTTCCTTCTTCTACTAGTTTGGATAATTGCTCTTGCATGATATAAACCATAATTTAATTTTTAATATTTCATTAATTATTACATATATTTTACAATAAATAGTTAACGCTCTAATCATAATACAATTTTAAGTAATGATAGTATTACCAAATATGAAGAACTAAGTGGATGAGCAGCTATACATCTAATTTCTGAAAAAACTTAATATTACCTGAGCATAGAATAAGCTTTAAATTTATCATCTTTACCATTTTGCATATTATAGCCATCCAAAGGGGTGGGGCCTTTAATTTTTTCTTTTTTTATTTCTTTCCCTTTAGGAGCTTTATCTTCAGAATTCATAGATGGTTGATAGTTATTATCCTTTTCCCTAGTACTATCGGTAACATTTTTTCCAAATATTATGCCTGTACACAGTAATAAGCCTCCTGATAATATTAATCCAGGAGCAATACTACTGAATACCGATAATAATGGTATAAACATAATCATTACTGAAAGTATTAAAAATACTAAACCTATACTTATCATTCCCTTGGCAAATAGTAAATTATAAGTTTTATCGTTAGTCATATTTTTACTATTCTCTAATTTATTCTTATTATTATCAAGCCGTTGCTCTACTATCAAATTTATCTTTATTTGCTTGGCATAAGTATTATCTAGTATTTCTTTAAGTTCTAAATTAAGTTTTGATTGATCAATAGGTTGTAATTTTCGAATATTAAGGTCTAAATCATCACCAATTGCACAGCCATATTTTTTAATATTTTCTACATTACCAAAAATTCTTTTATCCTTAGTAATAATACCTGTTTTTTCCCAAATCTCGTCTATTATCCAATTATCTCCAAACTCTTGTTGCTCTGTAAAGGTTTGTATACGTCTATCTTCATTAGAGGATTTGCCATACCAAATACCTTCATATAATAACTGTTTTGCATTTACTGCTTTCAATTCCTGAGTATTACCACGTACAAAATTTAAGGCCTTATTTATTTTATTGCTAATACCCTCTTTAATATATTTAACCATACTCGTCTCTGCGATCACATAAGACATAATACGTTCTATCGTTACTTCAGTTAATAAATCTAAAGATTTATAGTCTTTAATGTTTGCAATTTGTGGAGAATATTTAGATGCTATTTCTTTTGCAATCATTAATATTAAATTACTAGCATCTTCTCCGCGAGGTAATATTTTATCCATCTCTACAAAACTTGAAATAATAGCCTGTTTATAACTGTTATAAACATAATCAGTTACAAAGGTGGTGAGTGCATATAACCAAGAATTTCCTCCCAAAGTATTTCCTAAATAGGATAAAGGTGGTACATTGAGTAATATCATTCCTCGATCTAATGCATCTTTCAATTTACCCACACTATCTGGAATTGCAAGTGCCTTACCTTTTGCGATCGACTCTATAGCATTTCTTCCTATCCTAAATTTCTCACAAAATAATTTTATAAATTCCTCCTGGGCGTTAATCCATTGATGCTCTTCCCTGGTAAATAATAAATTTTCTTTCGGTGTATTGTTTGTTAGATTATAAAAAAGCTTAAATTGACTGGTAATTTTTTGATCTAAATGATCTTTTTCAAGCTGGTTGATTTTATCAGTTTTAACAATAAATTTTATTAAGTTAATATTTGTATCACTGTCTAACAAACTATTTACTATTTGCTTAGATAGATTTTTCTGATCAGCTGGTTGATATAATTCAATAAATAATTTATTTGTATTGATTATTTCTACTAATATTGTTACAAAACGTACCATATTGTCTTCAAAATGCTTATCAATAAACATCTGAGTATAGGTTTGTTTTGTTAACCAATTTGCTGAAATATATCCTTCAGGAAAAAATATTTCTTGTAATCTTTGGCTTTTATTTTTAGTATCATGCGAAGCCCCTTTTTTTACTGCATTTTTTATTATCTCCTTCACAGAGTTTTTAAGCTCCTGCTCCAGAGAATTAGCAAAATATCTAGATTGGTACCCAATAATTTCATCAAATTTTTTTCTTACTTTTTGATTTGCAGAATCAATTTTTAAAGCTCGTCTTATAAAATCTAAAGCTAATTTATGGTCTTCATATGTGGGTACTATAGTTTCAATTTCAGCTGCAAGTAACAGTGTAGGCAGATGATTAGGTTCTATATTTAAAGCTTTATTTATTAAAGATTTTGCTAGTTCTATATTTAGATATGGTGTATAATTTATGAAAGAATGCGTTGCAGCTTGTATATTCAATAAGCCAACTGTTGCTTCTTTATTACCTAACTCTTCTGATCGATTAAATATTTTTTCAATAATTTTGAGTTCTCTAGGAGGCTTATTAATACCATTCCAATCATTTTTTTCCAAAAATATTGTGTATCTTAGCCAGCCAATTTTATTTAATACTTTAGCTTTATCTAAATTGTTAAGATTATGTTTACTATATAGTCTACGTGATACAGTATATGCTTCCAAAGCATCGTTAAGATTTTTTTCTTTTATATGCCACTCATCATTAAGGATCATGGATTTTTCATATATTTTACCAAGACGATAGTAAACAAATGCCATATTTTTTTCCAGTAGCACAAGCTCATCGTGAGATAACTTCTCCTTAGATAACCTATAGTAATCTACAGTTTCTTTATATAAACTATATGCTTCATAATTATTGGAAATTTTGCCTTTTTCAGCCAAAAAAGCCATACGTATTTTTGCTTCTATACTTCCAAATTCCATAGCTTTAGTATAATATAATTGTGCTAATTCTATATTTACACCTTCTACTGCCTCTAATTCACAAATAAAGCCTAAGGCAAAATTTACCTTGTCTAAATCACTATTTCTCTCTTTTAATTGTAATAGTAATTCATACGCATCCTTATATTTTTCCTCTTTTAATAATTTAAAAGCTTTTTCTTCCATTAACTTTGATATATTTTTTCCATCTATTGTCACATTAAGCATATTATTATCTTTTATGTATTATTAATATATTAATAATAACGTATAATAATTAAAGAATTGTAATTATATTTAGATATTATAAAAATTCAAGATGTAGAATATTGTATTTACCAGCAATTTATTATATATTGATGTTATTATTAATATTAAATATTAGAGTTTGTGGAGCAGATGATGATGCCAAAAAATTATTTAGCATTAGAAAAAAAATTTGAACAGCTAAATAATATTAACAATATAAAGGCTATGCTTCACTGGGATTCTGCTACCATGATGCCAGATGGGGGTGCTTCAGAAAGAAGTAAACAACTTGCATATTTAGAATCTCTATCACACACGTTACTTATTTCTGATGAACTTCAAGAATTATTAATGCAGAATGAAGAAAATCAGAATAATTTAGATGATTGGCAAAAAGCTAATGTAGAAGTTATCAAACATCTGGTATGCCATGCACGTGCAATACCCAAAAAACTAGTAGAAACCTTCTCTAAAGCCTCTTCAGCATATGAAATGCAATGGAGAAGTGCAAAAGCACAAAATGATTTTAAAAGCTTTTCAAAACTATTTAAAGAAGTATTAAATATTTCTAAAGATATAGCAAGATGCAAAGCTGAATTATTTGAGTTTAAACATGTCTATGATGGGCTCTTAGATCAATTTGATCGTGGTTGTACCTCAGAAAAAATAGATAATATTTTTGCTGAACTTTATCAATTTTTACCAAATTTTATAGAAGAAGTGAAGGAACACCAAAATAAATTACCTAAATTATTATCTATTTCAGGCCATTATTCAGATGAAAAGCAGTTTTTACTAGGTAAACAATGTATGCAATCACTTGGATTTGATTTTAACCATGGTCGTATAGATATAAGTAATCATCCTTTTTGCGGAGGTATACCTGGTGATACTAGAATTACTACACGTTATGATGCTAATAACTTTATTTCTTCTTTACTGGCCGTTGTTCATGAAACTGGACATGCCTTATATCAAAATAATTTACCTACAAAATATAGATCACAGCCTGTAGGTGCAGCCTATAGTCTAGCAATACATGAAAGTCAGTCTTTATTTCTAGAAATGCAGATTGCTAGCAGTAAAGAATTTATTACTTTTTTTCATCCTTATATAATAGATATTTTAGAACTTGATGAAAACAAACCAGAATTTTCTGTCGATAATATATTTAGACATATAACACATGTTAAATCATCCTTAATTCGGGTAGAAGCAGATGAAGTTACCTACCCTGCTCATATAATGTTAAGATATAAACTAGAAAAAGCTATGATTGAAGGCGCATTAACAGTTGATGAACTACCTGAAGCTTGGAATGATGAAATGTATAAATTACTTGGAATAAAAGCCACTAATTATAAAGATGGTTGTATGCAAGATATTCATTGGCCTTCTGGATTAATTGGATATTTTCCTACTTATAGTTTAGGTGCTATAATAGCCGCTCAACTTGGTGCTACTATAGCTACAAAATTAGGCAATATAGGCGATTATATTATAAGGGGAGATTTTATTACGCCTCTCACATGGCTAAAGGATAATATACATTCTTATGGATCAAAATATAATAGTGGGAGGTTAGTTGAAAATGCGACTGGTAATCCAATAAGTACTTCATATTATATTGATTATTTACGTAAAAAATATTTAAGCTAATTTATATTAGTAAAAACATTTAAACTACTCAAATGCTTTTATAGTATTCTAGTATGTGGTAAAATTTTACGTATATAAAACTATAAATATATCTCTTTTGGTTTTATTATTAAGAAAGAGCTTTTATAATATATCAACCAATATATCTATAAGTTTTTATGTTTATCTCGCATGACTCTAGATTTTTCTCTTTCCCAATCTTGCTTCTTTTCTACTTCACGCTTATCATAAGCTTTCTTACCACGAGCTAATGCAATTTCTATTTTTGCTAGATTTCTATGATTAAAATATATAGAAAGTACAGCGAGTGTTAGCCCTTTATTACGTAATTTACCGTCCAATCTTTTAATTTCTTTTTTATGTAATAATAGCTTTCGAATACGGTATGGATCATGGTTAAATTTATTAGCATTATTATATTCGGCAATGTATGAATTAACTAAATGTACTTCCCCATTTTTTACTTCAGCATATGCATCTAATACACTTGCTTTACCTGCTCTTAGAGACTTTATTTCGCTGCCAAATAAGACAATACCAGCATCAAAAAACTCTTCCAAATGATAATCATATTTTACTTTACGATTTTGAACAATAATACGTTTATTTGGAATAATTTTGGTCGCCATAATATTTCACTATATATTAGAATTTTTTAAAATTCCTAAGGAGATTAAAGAATCTTGAATAAGTTTTTGATTGGATACGCTTGGTAAAACTAAGGGCAATCTAACATCTGTTTTACATATACCAAGTAAGCTCGCAGCATATTTGACTGGCACAGGATTTGATTCACAAAACATAGTACGGCATAAAGGCATCAACTTAGATTGTAATGCAATGGCTTCTTTTATCTTATTATTATTCCATAGATTTTGTAATTTTACACATAATTCTGGAATAATATTCGATATAACTGATATACAGCCATTTCCACCAGCTGCATTAAAAGATAAAGCTGTTGCATCATCACCAGAAAGATAGCTAAATTCTTTTTCTAACATGTTATGAAGCAACATTGGACGAGTTAAATCTCCACTTGCATCCTTAATACCAATAATATTATTACATTCATGTACTAGCTTAGACAAAGTTATATCATGTAAATCTACAGCTGTTCTACTAGGATTATTATATATAATGATTGGTAAATTCACTGAGCGTGCAACATATTTAAAATGTTGATATAATCCCTCTTGAGTAGGTTTGTTATAATAGGGAACAATTAACATTAGTATATCAGCACCAGCTTTCTCTGCATTTTTACATAAAGTAATAGTTTTTTCTGTTGAATTACTGCCAGCTCCAGCAATGATTGGTATTTTTCCTTTAGCAATCTTAGCAGATAGCTCAATAATAAACTGTTGTTCTGCCTCAGTTAAGGTTGGCGACTCTCCTGTAGTTCCGCAAGGTACGATTCCACTAATCCCTGAAGATATTTGTGTTTCGACAAGTTTTACTAATGATTTTTCATCTATTTGGTTATTATCAAAAGGTGTAATTAAGGCTGTAAAAACTCCTTCTAACTTATACATTCTGCGCCTCCTTGCTATATACTAGATCATGATAACTAGAAATCAGCGACTGTGTAATACTCCCTATATTAAAATGATAATCATTAATTTGGATAACTGGTGTAATGCCAACTGCTGTACCAGTTAAAAATACTTCATCAGCTTGCTTCACTTCCTCTAATATGAGATGTTTTTCTATCACTTGAATATTTCTTTGAGAAGCTAATTCCATAATTGTTTGTCTAGTTATACCATTTAAAAAACAATCTGCAATAGGCGTATATAGTACGTTATCACGCACCATAAAAAAGTTAGCTACACTTGCTTCTGCAACATATCCTCGATAATCAAGTAATAAGGCATCATCATATCCAAGCTCTTCGGCTTTTAGCTTACTTAATGTTGAAATCATATACATTCCAGAAGACTTACTATTAGTGGGCATACTATTTGCCGGAGGTCTAACCCAATCAGATATAATTAATCTAGAACCTTTTTGATTATTTTGATAATAATCATTCTGTGATTGCCAGCAGGCAATAGCTACATGTATACTACTATTTTTAGCTGCAGCTTTCATAGTTTCACTTCCGCGCCAAGCAAAACTTCTAATATAGCTATTGGCTATATTTTGTAAGTTAACTAACTCTTGAGTGATGCGATTTAATTGTTCTACTTTATATGGTATTTTAAACCCTAGTAGTTCTGCAGAATCATGTAATCTTTGATTATGCTCATGCAACTTAAAAATTTTATAATCATAACTTCTAATACCTTCAAACACACAAGAAGCATAATGTAACCCATGAGTCAGCACATGAATTTTTGCTTCACGCCAAGGCACAAATTTACCATTATACCAAATAAAACCATCGCGATCGTCAAATGATAATGTTGTCATTATACTCATTTACTATTTAAACTCAAAAAATGTTTTCTTGCTTTTTCTAAGTCTTGTAGAGTATCAACTGATATTGGAATTCTGTCAACTATTGTGATATCTATTGGTATATTATTTTCAATTGCACGTAGTTGTTCTAACTTTTCAATGTTTTCTAAATAGCTTGGCTCTAAAGTGACAAACTGCTCTAAAGCTGACCTTCTATATGCATAAACACCTATATGATGATAATATTTAGGAGCATTATAAGGGACAGGATTTCTTGAAAAATATACAGCTTTGCCTGTAGTATTATTACTACTTAAACTTATTACAGGCTTGACTACGCTTGGCTCTAAAATTTCCTGATTATTATGAATTTCTGCTGCTGCAGTTCCAATCATGGCACTAGAATTTTGAAGTAAATTAGCTATATTTCTAATAATAGAAGGATCGATAAACGGTAGATCACCTTGTAAATTAATAATTATATCAAATTGCTTTTGGCGATCTATTTTACATAAAGCTTCATATATACGATCAGTACCTGAAGGGTGATAAGCTTCTGTCATAATAGCTATGCCACCAGCTTGAGTGACTACTTCTGCTATTTCATCATCATCACATGCAATAAAAACTGGTCCAAGTAAAGCAGCTAGAGCTTTTTCCATCACATGTACAATCATAGGTTTACCGCCTATATCAGCTAAAGGCTTACCTGGTAATCTTGTTGAACCCATACGAGCTGGTATTATAATTACTATATTATTTTCCATATAACACTATTTATTTTTGAAGTTTTAATTATTTATGCTTGACAACTGCGTCATAATTCATCATTTATCTTATTCAATAACTAATTGCAATTAAATTTTCTGCTAGTTATGAAATATTATATTTGGAGCCCGTAGCTCAGCCGGTAGAGCATCTGACTTTTAATCAGAGGGTCGCGCGTTCGAATCGCGCCGGGCTCACCAATATTTTCCTAGTGTTGGTGAGAAATTTTTTTTACATCTGAAGTGATTTTCTACATATTTTCTACATATTTTCTACATCTTGAAAGGACTGGCTCTATATCAAGTTAGAGAGACAAAGCTAAAATTAATAATTAAGCATATAAATTTTACTAACTATCTATTAATTTAAGAGCATAAACCTTCAATCGAACATATCATATACCTTTAATATCTCTGAAACTACTTAATAACTCAAACGAAATAACCCAAAATGACTTTTTCTATTGAACTTTAACACTTGACTTAAATAAATTAAGAAAGTAAATATAATTAAAAAACATTAATTATTTTAGTTATGCGTAATAAAATTGATAATAAAATTATTTTAAAAAGCCCTTTTTCAGTTAATACTCCCAATGAAGCTTATGGTTGGGAAAATATGTACCCATATTATTTACTATTTACTGAGCAGAATCAATTTTGGGAAGAAAAAGCATTTTGGTTTCAGGATTCCATGCATCATCCTGAAATACAATTACCATTTGAAACTATTATAGCTGAATGTATAAGAATAGGTCTAAGCCAAAATAACTCTAAGTGCAAAACAGTGATAATAATTTAATAAATTACTGTAAAATTTTTTATAAAGATTTAGTGAATTGTAACACTCTATCTTTTAAATTTAATAATTCGTACCACATAATTAAATTACCACTTACTATTCACCCTACAACTTCTAGCAATAATAATGAAGACATAATCTTACAATTTGATAAATCACGCATTATTAGAAATTTTTTACCTATTGCAAATAACTCTGCCCCAATTCCATTAGACAAAATGTTAATAAAATTAGATCTTGTTTATGTAAGAGCGGATGTAAGTGGTTATACCTCTTTAGTAAGAAAATTTAGTAAAAAAGGTTTTATATCTTTTTCAGTTTTTGTAGCTCAAAATGTTGTTTTCTTTAAGTATATAGTACCTAAAATATTTAACAAATATTCGTTAACTGAAAATGTAGTTCTTTTACACTCAATTACTGATGATATTGTCGCTTTAGGAAATCAAAAAATTATCTTAAAAATTATGTCTATCTTACAAAGGATTTATCATTTAAAATTCCAAGGAATTATAAATTATGGTCTTTCTCAAATCAATACCCAAAAAACTCCTAAAGAATTAGCATATGAAGCATTAAGTAACCTTAATGCTAAAGAGTATAAATAGGTAATATTTATCTTCCTAGAAATTCGGCTCGAATATCCTTTGTCCACCAATTTGAAGCTAGCATTAAATTCAAATCCTGCATTAATTTAATTTTAGGTATATCGTGCGTACCACACACTACCTTTATCCCTACAGCTCCTTTTTTAAAGGCTATATAAGCCATTTCTAAATATAACTCTTTACCAACACTTAACCAGAGTTCTGGCTTTAACACCATAAAATCATCAATGACACAGATTTTCTTTTTTTCATATTCAACGGGTAGTTCTTTAACATAGCCGGTTATAAATCCTTTCACACTCTTACCGTCTTTATAAGTAAGCATTATAATATGAGAATCATCTTGTTTACTGACGTGTAATTCTTGCATAAAATACTCATATTGGCTTTGGTCAGAATTAACGGCTTTTTTCCAAAACAATGGTTGCACTTTTTCGTACTGGGTTCTTTTTAACGCACTCAGAGCCACAGTAAACTTTATATCTTGTTGTTGTGTAAAATCAATTGAATTGTTTCTTATATTATAATTTATACTAGACCCAATCCACCATTTTGAGCACATACTGTAATTCTTAGATGAAAGTAGAGCTGCTTGGAATTTTTCATAGATAGGTACATCAATTACATTTTGTACTATTCCTCGTCTCTCAGCTATTCTAGTTATTTCAGTTAACAAATTACTTGCAGCCTTCTTTGATATCTGAGATGTTTTTACTACAATACTATCAATTAAACACGTTAGTCCTGGATCATAAACTTCTGGAGGGGTAATTTCTTGAGATATTGCAACTGCTACTGCACTATTTTCTTTAAATTCAATCATACTCATATTATTTTCATTATTAATTCTATTTTTTAAATACAAGCTATAGTTATTAATTGAATTTTTATGCATTTGCCATATTCCAGGGAAAAAATATGATTGCTTTTTCCATCTAATACTCATTAATTTAGATGCTTCCAAAAGGTCTTTGTATTCGATAATCTTAATCATATATTCCTTATTTATTATTATATAGTTTATTATATTATATTGATAAGTAGAAGTTGAAAATGTTTATTTGATGCTGTATTGGAATAGTACTTTTTAGCCTAATACCAAAAATAAGACTTCATTAATTGTCTTACAATTAAATATGTTGGAATTGTAAAAATTATCAAATTACTTGTCATGATGATATATGAGTTCTGTATAAATTCATAGAATACGTAATCACATTTATCTCCTAAGAAAAATTAGGAAAAACATGTGTAGAAATTTTTAGTCCAAAATATCTCCTCTTAAAATCATGGAAATCTGTGCCTCTAAACTAAAAAATCTAGCAGAGAGGAGATTTTCTTTATCTCCTAAGAAACAAAGATTTAACTTTAAGTAGCTTTGATCAGTGAGAAGCCTAGCTCCTTAGCCTTTTTCTCAAGGTTTTGTACCACTCTTTCAGCGTAATGCATAATAATCCATTCCTTTTTCAGTATAACTTTGGCCATATTGAAATAATTATCTATCTTGGTCATGAGCATGATCAAGATAATCATTTTTATAGTTTTACTTAATATTATCTTAAATTATTTTCTATCTTCTTCCTCAGTTAACTCTGACTCTTTGTCTTGTATCTCTAACTTTTTCTGAGTAGCAGACAGTACTATATTTTTCTCTGCTTAATTTAAAACATTTGAATCAGCTAGAAATTTTAACAATTCAATAAGAGAATAGCTTTCAAAGTGATGGTCACTTCTCACTATTACTTTTCATTAAATTCTCTCTATCAGTGTTGATCTTTAAATTTATGACTAAAAGTTTTTCTTTTAAAAACTTATCATGCTTACCTATAATATTTTTAAGCTCTGAAGTTAGTTTTGCTAGTAATAACGAAACATATTTATGCTGTCTTTCAGATGTCTTATGATTATATAAAGCTGTAAGTGCAGTTCTACTACTAAAAAAATAGAGCTATCCCCGAAGAAAAGCTCAAATATAATAAAAAAATAATATATAAAAAAACCGGAGTAAAATTATGGAAAAATTTCAAGAAGAAGCTGTAAAAATTGGGATTACAGTAGATCAGGCATTATCTTTGACACATCCATTACAGCTTAGAGCATTAAAGGCAGGTGCTACTTATGAACAAGCTTTGCATTTCATGGTTTTATCCCAAGTTGAGGCTTTTAAAAATGGTGTCCCTTATATAAAAGCAATAAAATATCCTAAATGTACTCCCTTTGAAGAAGCAAATATCCAATTAGCAAGGTTCAGGTGTGATCCCACACTGCATAATGGAAAAGATACTGATGAATTTTACTGGAAATGCATTCGAGCTTTTGAAAATGAAATTTGCGAAACTTCTGATTATAGGTGTCATGATATGAGTTGTATGGATAACTTGGATGGCACACAATATGTATGCATTAAGCTACTCGGTTGTCCTTCTAATTCTAATTATATGCATTATCAATCAGTATATCATAATTAAGGATAAAGTCTTACAAATTACCATAACAGATACAATAATTAAATAATTTATTTTCACTATTCTAAATTTTGGATAGCTTGTATTTCACGTTTTAATTCAGCTTCGGTTGGTAGGTGAAATTGATATTTGCTAGCAAATATCTGTTTTGCCTTCTCACCGAGAGTATATTTAACCATAGCATCGCTTTTCTCAGTACACAATACTAAGCCAATTGTTGGATTATCGTCTTAATTTTTTATTTCTGCATCAAAATAATTGACATATAATTGCATTTGACCTAAATCTCCATAAGTTAAAGCATGAGTTTTAATATCAATGATTATATAGCATTTTAAAATAACATGATAAAAAACTAAGTCAGTATAGTAATGATCTCCTTCTAATGTAAGCCTTTTTTGCCTAGCTACAAAAGCAAAACCTGTCCCGAGTTCAAGTAAAAACTGTTGTAAATTATTTATTAAAGCTTGCTCAATTTTAGATTCAATACACAAATGGGAATCTGGTAACCCTAAAAATTCTAACACTAAAGGCTCTTTTATAACATCCGCAGGTTTATTTACTTCATGCCCTTTATAGACAAGTTTTAATATCTCTTCCTTATTTTTAGTTTTTACTAATCGTTCAAATAGCATGCTATCAATCTGACGCTCTAATTCACGTTTAGACCAATTATTCTTTTTAGACCAATTATTCTTTATTGATTCAATTTCATAAAAATTACGTGCTTTTGGATTACTGACTCGAAGTAACTTAATATAATGAGACCAAGACAGGCTGAAATCTGGCATCTCCAATTTCCGAACCGCTGTTTCGGAAATTTGGTTATCATTATTTTTTTGATAAATTAAAAAGAATTTGCGAGCAAGTTCTAAACTATCCACGCTAAAACCACGTTTATATTTGTTTTGTAGCTTTATCGATAATGATTTTAATAATTGTTTGCCATATTTAGCCCTTACTTCCCCATTTTGCTCTTCCTCAATAATTTCTTTTCCTATAAGCCAATATGTTTTAACCATTTCAATATTCACAGAACGGCTAATGATTTGATGAGCATTATCAATATAGGTGGTAATTCGCGCATATATATCATTTACACGAGTTATATCAGCTAAATCAGATGATATTACGTTTTGAGAAGGAAGTTTTACCATAATTTATCCATTAATATTATCCTGTAATCTATAGACAGCATTAACCATCCAAGCTGGTATTAAAGTAACTATTTTGTTTAGGCTTTTAATATCTTCTTTAGATAATTTACTAGCACAAATTTGGAGTAGGTTATTATCAATATTATTTTTTCCCATATATGCCAAAGCTTGCAAAGCTAAATTAGCTTCAAAAGATATATTATCAACTATAGGAATTCGTGCATGTTTTAATATAATAGTTCTATTGCCAACTTTCTTATGTTTTGAGGCACCATTCGTCAAATACATAGCTTTAGCAGGTACTTGTGTTGAAAAGCCTAATAAATTAGCTGCCATAGCACCTGAAGGAAATATTGTATTACCAGTTTTTCTAGCTACAACACTAGCAATATCATCTGGGTTAGAAGAAATAGCACCAATGATAGGGTTAATTTTAGGAAAATCATAAATTCCTTTTTTAGGGTATTTGATTCTAATAGCCGCAACTACTGGCTCTATATTACCTGTATCAAATGCTATCACAACTGGTTTATTGGTAGCCATATGAAGAGTTGCAGCAGTTGCATATCCTTCAGCTATATACAAAACTTCTCCTCGAACAATTTTACCAATTATATGAAAACACGCCTGTTTTCTGCCACCAGCTAAAAATTGTTTGGAGCCACTCGGATATATCTTTTGTAAACTGCATAGTTTTCCAGCTATATCATACAAAGGTATATAAATAATATTATCCTTATCAAACTTAATGCCAAAGCTTTCAACTTGCTTTTTCTCTAAGTAAGGAGAAATTCCATTGTCTGATAAATTATTCCATAGCTCTAATGCTTCTTCTGCTACTTCTAACTGTAATTCTTGACGTTTTGCTTCTACCTCAGTTAATTTGGTATTTATCAATGTTTTTTGTTGATCACTTAGAGCTTCATTATTAAAGATAAATCTCTCTTTAATCCCTCTGGACAAAGAAAATACCAGCAGTTTTTATTACCCTTACCGTTATGAGCAAATCGATGAATATTTCCATCAATGATAATAGGCTGAATACAATAAATTCCCTGTTGCATCATTATTTGCACAAATTCATCTATAAATGAAGGTTGAAGTGTAGAAGTTAAAGGTTTTATTTGAGCATAATCATCCTTGTTTAATTGATTTGTTTTCACTTACTTACCTCAATTATTGTTGATGTTGATCTATAAATTTAATTAGGTCAGATAATTTGTATCGAATAAGCTTACCGATTTTGACCATTGGTAAATCATAACGTTTAGTACAAGCCCAGACAGCTAAGGTATTTTCTGCAATGCCTAAAAATTCTGCAGCTTCTTTTCTGGTTAATAATTTTTCTGGCATGGTTATATCTTCATGGTTTTTGATCATGATTATTTCCTTATATGAGGTTAATAGTTGAGTGATGTTATATAGTTAATTAGGTTGAGAATAATACAAGGAACGAGGCGCGATATGTACAAAACAAGTACATGAGCAACGAGTGACGCCGTTGTATTCCAACTTAATTGACTATATAAATTGCAGCACAAAAATTCAGCGCTGTAGTGTCTGTTTCAGTTAGAAGATTTTGTTATTATTTGAAATATTTGATGATAAACAGGTTAGATATACACACAATTCACAAGTATATATAATCTTTATAGTTCGGCATTTTTCACCCGTCAAGAGGAATTTTCTATCTTTCTGTATGTTGCATATAATTAACTTGCTCTGATTCAATAGAAATTCTAAAACCAAGCCCCTTTATGATAGACAGTGCTGTATCAAATTTAGGGGTAGTTTTACCAGAAAAAATCTTATATAAATTTTGCCTATTTAACTTACTTTGAGTAGCTAATTTACTAATACCACCTTGTGCTTCTGCGATTAATCTTAAAATATGTAAAAAAGCCTTTGTATCTCCATCACTTTCATACTATTCAATAGCCAGTTCTAAGAATGTTCTTGCCTCTTCTAGTTCTTTTAGCTTACCATACATATATTTGTCAAATTTTTGATATTTAATCATGTTTATTATACCCTATTACCTATTTTTCTTTCATTTTATATGGTTCGCCTGGTAATCCCTTAATGAGTTTGTTTTGTATTAAATCTACAGCTTCATCAAAGTTCCAATAGGTTTCAGCATTAATTAAATTATTAATATCATACTGAAATTCTTGATTAGCAATTTTTTCAATAAAATTTTTTTCAAATATGGCTCTACTAATATTTATCCCATCCTTTGCACAATATTTGGCAAATGCATCTATAACAAGATTGCAATCTATTAAGTTATTTTTAATAGCAATCCATAAATCAAATAAATCTCTTCCTTTTTTTCTTTGATATAACGCTCTAAGTTTAGTCCCCATAAGTTCATTGATAGAGAATGTCACTATTTTTGCTTTGCCCTCAAACCAGGGATTTTTAATTACGATTTCATGCTTTTCAAGTTCATAAATGTGGAAATGTTCGGTAATATTAATCTCTATTTTAAGTTTTTTAGGTGTCAGATTTATAGCTTCATAACGATATATAAGTTTTACACTACGCTCAGTGATTCTTCTTTGAGGTTCTCCAAGCCATGATAAAGCCTCTCTTATACTATTTATACTATCTCCTATACCTTCTTTTTTAATCTGTACTAAATCTATATCCTCACTATATCTTGCTGCTGGCTTTGTAAATAATTTGTTTAGCGCAGTACCACCTCTAAAAGCTAAATTGGATTGTATTTTCTGAGTTGAGTAAAGGTCGACTAATGCTCGGCTGATAATCAAATCTTGTTCTACTTGAAATAACTCATTCCATGGTGCTTCTTTTCTCCATTGCAACACTGCAAATTCTGGAATCATATATCACTCTCAATTATTGTATTTTCTATTATTTTCCATTTTGCATTTTTAGTAATTTCTGTATTTGGCACATTGTTCCCGAGTAATGGTATATATTTTACATATCGTCTATTATCCAAATCAGCTTTGATTATTTCTGCCATATCGTATGCTCCTATTTGTTCTAAAATATAACCTAACCTTTGCTTTATAGGATTTTCTGAACATCTTGCAACTATTTGTTTGAATTTAGTAAGATCAATTGATTCCTGTAACTCCTCTAAAATCGTTGCTATATGGCTTAAACCTCCGCTAGCTTTAGAATAAGTAATTAAATCAAAAGCCGTTTGCTCAGGAGTAGAAACATTTAATATACTTTTGGGAGTATTTTTCTTTTCAGTAATACTATCTAATATATTTTTCTTTATATAAAATTTGATCCGTACTTTACCACAATTTATCGATTGAGGCCAATTTTTATCAATAATCACTTGATATAATTGAACTGCTTGATGTGAAGCTCCAAAATATGATGCTGCACTCAGTAATGCTGCGTAATAATTACATCCTAAAAATTCCATTAAATATGGTATAAACTGTTCAGCAGGGATACAACCCTGAGATTGATATTCTGGAGGAACTATCACATAGAAGCCATATATTGGTTTTGCCAACCTACCTTTTATCTTTAGATGATTAATAGAAGATCTAATAGCACTCGCTGATTTACCTAAAGATTTTTGTGCTTCTTTAAGGGTAAAATAGCATTTTCCTTGTTTTGCTAATTTATCTACATAATCTGCAAACATAACTAAATAATCCATATATTATCCTAATTTAGGCATAGATATATATTATATAGTTATTAGAATCTTGTAAACTAAAATTTCTTACCTATTTTTAAACTTGCTGCCATCATAGCCTCAGTAGCCTTTTCTACCGAAGCTCTAACCGGATCCAGATTCAACCTAGCGTAGATTGCTGTAGCTTGCTGAGTTTTATGCCCCAAAGATTTACCAATTATAAAGCTATTAGCCCCTGTTGCTGCTTGCCAGCTACCTAAAGTTCTACGTAAATCATGAATACGTAAATCTTCTATATTCGCTGCTTTTAAAATTCTTTTCTAAGCTTTTTTAGGTTCCTGTATGTGACCTGAACTACTTGTATTACTTGGAAATACCCATTCATTAGTTTTAATTTTAAATCTTTGGGTAAGAATATTAACAGCTTGTTCTGATAAGGGAATAATTTGAGATTCACCATTTTTAGTATCCTTTATAAACCATTCAAAGCGTTCGAAATTAATATCTTGCCACTTCATAGTTTGGACATTATTACGTCTTGCTCCCGTTAATAAACAAATATAGAAAAAATCCCTAAATACTTCGCTTTGCTCTTCATTTAATGCTTTAAAAAACTTGGGTATTTCATCGCCTTGTAAAAATCTTTCTCTAGATTTTTCTTTAAATTTTTTTACTCCGATACATGGATTAATACCTTCCCAGCCGAAGATAATTGCTTGAGTAAAAATATTAGATAAAAGCGCGAGTACTCTATTAGCTGCATAAATACCGCTTTTATCAACAATTTTTGCATGTAATTCTATAATATCTGATTTCTGAATTGAGCTAATTCTTCTTTTTCCCAAATAGGAAAAATGTAATCGATATTTATCTTCATCATCTTTCCAGCGCTTTTTATGCAATTTAGAATGTTTATTCATATATTCATTGAATAATGCATCAAATAATATCTCTTTATCTATCTTTGCTTTTTCTTTTTTAGGATTAAGACCTTGTGCTATGTCGTTAATAGTAGAATATGCAGCTTTCCTTGCTTGCTCAATGCTCATCTCAGGAAATCTGCCTAATTTAATCTTGTCAGGCCTACCTTCAATCCTTTTATAGAGAAAAAATGTTTTTGTGCCACTTGCGAAAACCATCACACCTAAACCATTCTTTATCAGCTACATCTTTACGAAGGGCAATGAATTGACCCTTTACACATGAAGATTCTACATTATAAAATCTTACAAATTTATTATTCATACTCTCATTATACTCAAATACTCCTACTTTTGTAAACTTATAAAATGGTGGCTTATCATACCATGCTCTAATTTTAGCATTTAATACTTCTGCGCTCATATTTTCGTAGATACGTACATTATCTAATAATTCTTTAGCAACAAAGCCCCTACAATCAGAGAAAGAGTAATATTACGCACTTTAGATTTATGGGCTAGTTTTCTTTTACTCATATTAAAACTCAATATATTAAATTATAGATGTTAAGATGATTACTAATAGACAGCATTATTATGCTGCTTTTACCTTAGGTAACTCACTTTGATAAAATCCTAGATTTAGATCTTGTTCACAGTTTATCTTATCACCTAGGAAGGCATTCTGATTACGCATGGCAGCTATAACTGCATTACCTTTTGCTCCCACAGTACTAACACGTGAATGCATCAGCCTTTCATCACTTGGAACAAAAGCTAGGATTTTATACTTAAATTTATCACAAAACTTACTGGTTAGCTCAAGGATTTGGTTTGTCGCACCAACAACTTCATAAGCTGTGAGTATAAGGGGGAGCATATACTAATCCACCAACAGATATTTACGATCTATTAGTATATTGCTTTCAGATGTTTTAACACGCACCCAACTACCTTTCTCAAAATTAAATGGCTCTTTGCTTAAATCGGTTGTAATAAGATGTAATTTAAATAGAGAATCTATACATGAATCTATGGATGTATCATTATACTTATGCTCTACTTCTTGTGCATTTTCAAAATATATTCCTGTTGCAATCACTGAACCTGTTTCAACATAAATCAAAGATTTAACTTGTTCTTCAGGATTAGTAATCAGATGTGTATCTTCATAATCAACTTGTAAATCAATCTGAGCCCTGATTGTTCTGCCAACCAGTTTCATATCTTCTTCTTTAGTTCTAAAGCATTTATCAAAGTAATCAATAGGTTCATAATCCTCAAATTGCAAAGTCCAAACTGATTCTGCAAATGGTTCATAATGCACTTTTATTACTTTAAAAGTGGTTAGTAATTCTGGTGCTGTTAAAAAGTGTGTTATTATCATGGTTTTACTCCAAAATGATCATCAAAATATTTATAAGTACCAGGAATCATAGTTTGTTTTTTGTCCTTATATTTAAGCACTATAACTCCTTCACCTGGTTTTATTTTAGATGGTACATAATAAGCTTCCTGCTTGCCACCCTTTAAGTTCGTGTTCTTTAATAGCGCTTTTTCAATTACATCATCAGACACTTCATCAAATTTCTTAAGAGCCCGCATTCTCACTGCTGAATCTTTAGAGAAGATGTCTGTTAATGTATTAGATTCTAGCTCTAAAAACTTCTCCATTTTTGCAATACGATCTGGTTTTTTAAAGGTCGTATGCTCAATCAACTGGTTAGTACCATCAAAACCTTGACCCCATTTAGCTGCGATTTCTTTAAAGCCTGGCTGGTTAATTAGATCGTTTACCAATTCACCTCCAAACTTTTTTACATCTTTCATGCTAAGGCCACTATCCCAGAGCTTTTGCATATCACCATGCCCAAGATGTACCTCATGCAGTAACTCTTCCTTCATTTTGCCATATTTTACAAAACTCTGAGTTTCAGCATTACTCACCTCTAATCTTATAGCTGGTTCTTTCACTTTTGTATACCAATCATTCGATATTGGCCTGTAGCTTTCCCTAATATCATAAGGTTTAAAGATTTTAGTATGGTGATAGCTATCATCCGCATAACTCATTGTACCTTTGGAGTTGGTGAACTCATATTTAGGGGGTTTTGGTGCATCAGGTTTAACTTCAGCTACTAGTTTAAGAGTGTGTTTAGCTTCAGCCTTGGAAGCAGGTTTTAGCGGAGTAGGCTCTACCTTTAGGGTAGTGCCTTTAATTGGATGCTTTGTAGCTTCAATTGTTGGAGCATTATGTGTATCTGGCTTAGATACAGGTTTTGTAGCTTTCACCTCGAGTTTGGGTGTATTAGCTTGGTGTATCTGCCTTCGTTCCACCTTTACCAAAATAGCCTTTTAAATCTACTTTGGAGGCTAGTTTTGGCATCCTGGTCATCTTTACTATATGCTTGGTGCCTTTCCAAGCAGCAGCTCCCGCTCCACCCAAGGTTATTAGCGCAATGCCGTCTTTCACTATCTGCGGTGCATTTTCATTTACGCCATCAATTATATCAAACACTGCTTCTTTGGATTTCGTATATTTACTGCCTAGGAAATAAGTAAGAGTTCCATCTACTGCATTCATCTTCATTGCAGTATAATCAGCAACATTTCTTGCAGAGCTTTTAAAGCTATTGTAAGCTTCTGAATACTCTGTTGCAAACTTCTCTTCACCCATTACAACCATCGCATCTGCTGCATGTTTGCCGATAATCCAGAATTTATCCAGCTGCTTAAACACAAACAGTTGATTACTATTTTCTGCCCTAGCTAAATTCATGATGTAATGAGTGTAGCAGTTCTTTCTTGCGCTCTAAAATCTCCTGCGAAGCTTTAGCTAACTCACTTTCAGCAACTTCCCAGCTCCCAGCTGCTGCAACCAAAGTTTCTTCTTTAAAGGTCATAGTACCAGGTTTAATGTGTTCACCTAAATTATAGGTGCTTTTTTCAAGAGTAGGAAACGCAACTGTAGCTGGGTTTACCTTTGACTTAGCTTGTTTCTTAACCGATGATGGCTTAGCTTTTTCCTCTATACCTTTCTCATAGAGCTTATCAATATCCACATAATAACCAGTTGCCGGGTTAAAGAACATCAGCTTATTACCGAGTTTAACCGGCTCATATCCTTCTCTAATGGCACGTTTTTGATTCTCGGTCAGTTCTTTATTATCAGCTTTAGCAAGCAGTTCCTCTTTCTCTGGCTGTGGCAGATTACTCATCACCACTTTAGCTTTAAACAGTGCATCATGAGTGCCTTCATAGATCGAAGTGCCAAGCGCTTGACCTGCCTGGATATTGAGCGGATGGAAGATCCCTTTACTTACCATCTCCATAATATGTCGAGTAATGATTTGCGATAGCTCTGCTGTAATTTTTTCCTTATAGGCGCTAATTCCAGAAACTTTTAGGCCAGCAACCTCATGACATGCCTCTTTCACCCGGTCTTTCTCAGCCACATATGTACCAAGATTTAGTTCCCTCTCGCAGTCAATCTTACCTCCTGGGAAGGCATTCTGCTGCTCCATCTTATTTAAAATAGCATCACTTGATGCACCCATCACACCAAGACGGGTATGCATTAACTTCTTATCATCTGGCACCTTTGCAGCTAGCTGACCCTCAAACTCCTCGCAGAACTGATCTGTTAAGCTTAGCACCTTACTGGCCGCACCAACAACTTCATAAGCTGTGAGCACCGTACCTATATAAGGAATCCGCCCTCCAACTTCCCTAAGGATCTCCTGATGAATCTGCTTATATCCTGGAAGATAATGATGCATTAAAATCTCTTCTCCGCTATTTACAAGTGCTCTCTCTGCCACTCTATCATGCTTCCACAAATCATTTGCTGCTATCCGCTCTATTTCTTCTTGGTGACGGGATAGCATTTTTGATATCTTACTATAAACATGAGTTTCTATGTTATCTTTTTGTGTGTCAAATCCTATTCTGGTAACTTCATCAAGGGCTCGGCTAGTTACAGTAATTAGAGTATCTTTATAGACACGTTCTCCAAAAGTCATGCTGTCTTTTCCGGTCCATCCTTCTAAAGTTTTGCCGGCATTGCTTTGCCAAGATCCTTCTGCGTAACCTGCATCTTTAATATGCTTTGCAACTTTACTAGCCACCACCTTTAGGCCTGCAGTAATGGCATTAACAGCAAGATCTATAGTCTTACTCTTAAACACCTGCTTTAACTCCATCCCAATTCCTTGGACGGTATTTATTGCGGTAAAAAGAATGTCTTTGAGGCCATTTGCAATCAATCCACTACTAAAATGCGCTAAAAAGCCACCACTAGCCACTCCCAAAGCAGTTCCAGCCACTATCTGGATGACACTTAGCACCACACTTACAAAATTACCTAAAAAGCTTGATTTCTTTGGGGTTATATAGTAATCGACTTCAACAAAACCCCTAAGACCAAGCTCTCTTACATCATCTAACTCATCCTGCATGGTGTTTGCGGTTGGTATCATTTCTTCAAATTTTATAAACTCACCTTGCTGTATGTTAGCTTTGCCTGTGTCTTTTAATTGATCTATGAGTGATATTGATTGCTTAATGTTATTTGCATAGCTGGTATAGATCTCTATATAATCATGATATTGTTTAATAAGAGGACTGAGAGGATCAACCCCTGCCATCACAGCTAAAGCTTGGCCCTGACTATAAAGTGGCAGCATCACATCCTCTAGGTTCGATAGTGCTTCCTGCAAACTATAGAGAGATCTGTGTTTTTGATTATCCCTAATTTCAAGTACCGCTTTTAGATATAAGCTTGAAAAGGCAAAATCTGGATCTAATTTTATTGCTTTATTTAGGCCACTAGTATCCGCGCTATCAAAAGCTATATGAGCTTGATAGGTTGGGTTTTTGATGAATTTCCCAGCTACTATCTCTCTTCTGCATTTGGCAAAAAACTCATATAATTCTTCTTTCAGCAGCTTTTCAGTTTCTTCTACGTTCTTGCCTTCATCTACCCTACAAGACATTAAATGTTCTTTATCCTTCAGCCACACACCCCATAATTCACTGAGCTCTGCTGTAATCTCATTAAATTCATCGGTCCCGCGATTATTAAATTCAGCAAAAAACTTCCGGTATTCACTAAATAGCTTATCCTTGAGTAAGAGCATCGGAATTCCGCATTCCTTATCTTGCTCTAAACGCTCACTTTCCGCCTCATTCCTCCATTCTAAGAGGTCTTCAAAAGACTCCACTCCATAAAGAGCATAATCTGGATAAATGGCATATAAACGCTTTAAAGTTTGTTCATAATTTAAAATCATCTGGCCACTACCTGGGTTACCAGATCTTGCTGTGCGCCCATATACTTGCCAGTCTACGCGTTCATTATCAGGTAGATAGGTGAGTAAAACATGCAAACCACCACTTTCATTTAATTCATTGCTTACTTTTAAATCTATACCACGGCCAATAGCGCTGGTTGATACCAGAATTCTACCTACTTCAAGCTCTTCATCTATTACATGGCTATCTGTTCGATCATCAGTGTAAAGTCTTAAATGCTCTACCTCATAATACTCTCGTAGCATTTGATAAAAGATTTTGGCTTGCTGCATATGTGCAGCAACGAGTACCACTGCTCTTTTTTCATCACGTGCTATTTTAATTGCCGATTCTACAATCTTCTCTTCCCATACATATTTATGATAAGCCATAGGGGGATAGAGCACAAAATTCTTTACCTTAAAGCTTGGCATTTTGATAAAATCTACATCATATAACTCATTGAGTAAACTTTGATCAGAATCAATACCTATAGTTCCACTTAAGCCGTAAACTTTACCTTCTTTATAGTTACTGAAAAAATATACATTAGATGCAAAATTAATGGTTAAAGTTTCAGCTGTCATTTTTAGCCCTTCTTTGAGCTGTAAAAATTGCTGCACCCCATCAGCAAAGACCGTTCTCTCCTGAACTAAATTAGAAATTTTATCAAATGGACGTACGTCTCGATCACCATCTTCGGTCTTAACAAAAATATAATCTTTTTCCAACACATATGAATTAGCAATTAATACTGCTTTGATCCACGCCTCTTTTTGAATACGTATATAGCTGGTTAAATGACGCGGAACTTTAACCACCCTATGCTCCTCATCTAAAATAGCATGTTCTATATAACTGTTTAAATGCGAAATAATTACTCTGTCAGGATCATTGATAATGATACTTTCATAATCAACTACATCCTCTCCTTTAAAAATAGGATTATGCCATATATATTGCCCATTTTCTAATAACTCTAATTGATTTACAATTACTTTATACTGTGCCCAAATCGCTGTAAACATGGTTTGTAATAGCTCAAAACGACTAATCTTCTCAGAAAGCAGTACGGTATGTGAGCTTTGATCAATCAACATACTGTCTACTTCATCAACAATTACTATATCAGCTTGTCTTTCTCCCAAAACATTCCTGCCATTTTCATGGCGCAATTTATCTCCTATAAAATGCACCACATCACCATAGACAATAGGATGATTATAGGCTTCCTTCATGCCGCTGCTGGTGTGATCATCAGTATTATGTGAGCAAGAAAAGCCAAACATTTGATAGAATGTAAGCATGTCTTTGACAGCACTTCTTGCCAGTACATGCGAGGAAGTGACGATATTTACATTATGCCCTTCAAGTACCTTAAGTAAGGCAAGAATTGCTATAATAACTGTCTTACCTTCGCCAGTTCCAATTTCTGCTATCCGATGATCTGGCGCGTGGTAAAATGATAAAACAGAAATTAACTGCGCATCACGCAGCTGAATGTGATTGGTTAAATATAAAGCTCTTTTAGCAATAGCTATAACTTCTGCAATATTTTGCTGCACATTACTTACATCAATATGCCAATGCTTAATATCTTCAGCACTCCAATTATCAATATCTTTCTTTTTAGATATTTCACTCATCGCCTCAAAGCTTGCCCGAATCTCGTCATATTCTTCTAAATCTGAATTTAATTCTTCAAATTCTTGCCAAATTTCATCTGTAGATTTAGCTTTATTTTCTTTGAACTCAGCAGGAGGTATATTTTCTTCCGTGCCAAACACTTCATCTGAAATTGGATTATTATTTTCATTATCACCCAAATCATCATCTTGATCAGGTAGGATATCCTCTTCATCAAATTCATCTGGATCAGGATCTAATCCTCTAACTTCTGGAGATATATTCTCATTTATAACAGCTTTACTGGTAAGGATCTCCTGCGAAGTATCACTAAAACTCTCAGTTACATAACGACTTTCTTCTTTGTCAGCATAGCGCTCTGCAATTTCTTGGTCAGTAGCTATATGTACTTTAAAAGCTGTACTTTCTAAATCCTCAATATTAATAGCAGTTTCTTCTACCTTCTCATCCACGATTCCTTCAACACTAAGTGCATCATATTTTGCCTGCACATTAATATCACTATGTTGTTTGGTTACTGCTAAAATTGTTTTAGTTGTATGCTTCTCATAAAATTGTCTTTGACCAAGAATGTGAATATTATAATTATCACAATGAGCAGCAAAAAGAACTCCTCCTTCGCCTAAAATCCATTGTTTGTATCTTTCTCTTCCTTTATGTACTTTAGAATCTAATATATATGTATTTTCTAATTTTTCACTAACCTCTTCAAAAGAGTTAGTAATAATACCTCTGACATTAACATTACTATATTTATTAACCGGCCTATTTTCACTATCTATATAAAAATTACCACCTATATCAATCTTACCAGGATTACCAAGAGTATTAACCAATTCTCTTTCTAAAATACATCTTCCCTGAAGTGATGCTTTTCCATTATAATGCACCCACTTTAAAAGATTAGGATCTACATAGTGTTGTGCTTTCTGATATTCTCCAGCACGTGTCAAAAGTATTCTATTACTCTTTACATGTGCATCACTAGTAACCACCATATCAGCTGATTCAAGCTGTAGCTCAGCTATTCTGCCACCTAATTTATTCTGAATCTCTAACCTTTCTGCATATAATGCAGAATTAGGTTTTAATATTACATAATGGTCTACCATAACTTTAAGACCATTACCTATCCTTACCAAACCATTATTATGTATATAGAAATTGGAACCTTGCAGAAATCCTCTGCCACTGATCACTACTATCTTACCAAAATTATTTATAGTAAATTAAGTTGATAAAGACATGATATATGATATATTAAAAAGCTCATAAACCCAAAACAGTAGAAGCAATGGCATATTCCTTAGATTTACGTAAAAAAGTAATTCACTATGTTAATAAAGGTTATACCAGAGAAGAAGCTGCAAGAATTTTTGGCATAGGTGAAAGAACAATTTATAGATGGTTATCGAGATCGAAATCCGGGAATTTAGCAGCCACACGAGCAGCTAAGCCATGGAAGAAGCTTGATCCAATCAAATTATTAAACGAGGTGTCTAAAAACAGCAATTGGCTATTATCTGATTTTGCAAAGGTTTTTAATGTGTCTACAGCTGCTATCTGTTTGGCATTCAAGACTTTGGGGATCACACGAAAAAAAAGACCACACTCTATCGTGAACGGGATGAAGCAAAACGGCAATTATTTTTGGCAGCTATCGCAAACTATAAAGCGGAAGATATAGTTTATATTGATGAGAGTGGAATTGATAGCTATTTGTACTATTCTTGGGGATACAGTCTCAGAGGAAGTAAAGTTTATGGTGATATCTCAGGTAAAAAACATGATTGAGAAAGCTTTATTGCAGGTAAGGTTGGGAAGAAAATTATTGCGCCAATGTGTTTCAAGGGCACATGTAATACAGAAGTTTTTAACGAGTGGGTTAGTCAGTGTTTGGTGCCCGAACTAAGATTTGGTCAAGTTGTAATACTTGATAATGCAACGTTCCATAAGTCAGCTAGAACTAGGAATTTAATAGAAGATATAGGCTGTAAACTTTTATTCTTACCACCTTACTCTCCTGATCTCAACCCAATTGAAAAATATTGGGCTCATTTAAAAGCTAAAATCAAACCTATCATTACTAATTTTAATAACCTTAGCGATGCTATTGATTATGGCTTCTCTATGCTATTCTCAACTTAATTGACTATAGATAAATTGAAAAAGCAAAAGATACTAGCGAGTTTATTGCAACTGGCGATAATAATGGTGGAGGAGCTAACGACAATAATAAACCAACTTCCTATGAAGTAAAGCAGGGTGATACCTTATCTCAAATTGCCAAAAACCATGGTACAACAGTTGAGGAATTAGCTAAGCTAAATGGCATTAAAAACCCAGACAAAATCCAAGCTGAAACTACGATTAAACTGCCAAATGGCGCTAAATATAATCCATCAAAGCAAGCAAATGATAATCATCATACACAAGGGCAGAATAAGTTTCCAGCTGGAGCTCAAGATAGTAACTATATAGCTTCCAAAGCAGGAGCAAGTGCTTATAATGCGGATCATGCAGCAATTGACCGCGCAGTTGATGAAATCAAAGCTTCGGGCCTTGATAAAGATGCGATGAAAAAGGAACTGCATAAATTTGTGGATCAGTTAAGAAATGCAAGCCCTGAGCGCCGTAAAGAGATTATGACAGATTTATATAATCAAGCAAACCCTACTGAAAAGAGTCTATTTGCTAAAATTAGTGATAGCATAATCCAAACATCTCATGCTTTTGGTCCGGCAACGCCAGCAGTTTTAGCAGTTAGTTACTGCTTATCAAACCCAGTATGTAGCGCGCTCTTAGTTGGTACGGCAATTACTGTGTACCATGCCATACTCACCGAAGTGAATAAGGGCAATATTATTTATACCCCCGAGCATAAGAATGAGGGAAGCATACTGAGCACGCCAATACATCAAGAGGAAGGCAAAATCCTGTCCACACCAATGCCTGAAGCAGAAGGCATTAAAATTTTGCACACGCCAATCCCAACCAGCAAACAGTCAGTAGACCAAGGCTTTGAAATCCCTGATTCTGATGTGGATATGTCTATTTTATATAAAATCAAAATAGATAATAATGGGAAAATAGATTTTACTGACTTTGATATCAAGAATCACGAAGGTCAGGCACATAAAGGGCATACTGAATATAAACACATTGGTAGGGATATAGATTATTTGAGTGGAAGATTTGCTGAGCATAAGCAAAAAACAGGAAAAGATTTAACTGGATCTACCACCTACCCAGATTATGAAACAGCTAATAAGGTAGTAAAGGGAATTCTAGAACAGAATGAAAAGGCATTTGTAGATTGGATAAAGAATGCTGCTGTGGGCAAAAGTCAGGAATTTATAGGAAGTTTTACAGAAAATATAGGAGAAGGTTTAAAACCAGGAGAAACTAGGTTAACCCCTAGAAATAAAGCTGTTGTTCGAATACTTAAAACTCAAGATGGTCCTAAAATTATAACTTCTTTTCCAGTGGAGTGAACTATGGATATTGATCAACATAGATTTTTTTCAAACAAATATGATTGGATTTCATGTCTTTTAGGATATTTCCTAGAAGACACTTATCTTGATCTTGAAAAACCTGAAAATTTGTCGCCAAAAGAATTTGGAACGCAACTTGATCTTGGTACAATTAAGAGATATATCGAAACCTTTGAAGCTAAATATATAATGGAAACCATCAAGCAAGGAAGGGAAATTCTAGCATTAGAAGAATTTCCATCAAAATGGATAGCAGATACATGTAATTTTTCTTATCCGACTATTGAAGAACATAAGGAGTGGGTTACTTGGGTAATAGATGAGTTAGAAAAACACGCCAAGATAGCTGGTAAGTTTGTTACTGACAATCCTATAATTCAAGAGGAAAACAATGTTAACAAAACCATCTCCAAGGATAACAAAGACCTAAAACTTCCTGGGTTTGAGTTAGATTCTGGAGAATAATTTAATATAGCTATAAGGTTGTAGGCTTAATAGATTCTGGGATGAGTGATTTGATTAACTTGGTTTGTCAATTATTCAGAAAATACTAATTTATACAGTTGAAAAAATAAGAGATTTTTACTTTTCTTAAAGTTCAAGTATCAATGTTGCTGCCGCCATTTTCAAGGAAAAATAAACTGGCTGTTCCAGAAACCAAGTTTTAGCTTTTGGGAATATTGTATCTATAACATATTTTTTTGAATATCTTCTATAGGCTAGAACTAAACCTTGGAGTACCATTGCTTGGCTAAAATCTATATTATTAATATTATTATCATAACAAATTGCTACTATTCTCTTATATTTATTTCTATAGTTTTGCTTACAATGAACCTTTTGATTAAGCAGTAAGAAATGATAAAGTTGATAAAATTTTAACTGGAATACTTGCTATAATGGAAGCAATAATGTCTATTAGTAATCATCTTAACATCTATAATTTCATATATTGAGTTTTAATATGAGTAAAAGAAAACTAGCCCATAAATCTAAAGTGCGTAATATTACTTTTTCTCTTATTGTAGGAATAATGATAGGAGTAACAGCATGTAATTCATTATCAAGTTTTACTAATAATAACTCTGCGTTGTCATCAAATCAGGAACAAATACCTTCACCTACCATTAAAGAAGCAAATAATAATATTATACCACCTATTAGAATTTCTACATGCTTTACTCCACCATCTGGTTGTAGCAAAGTAATAACTGAAACGATAAATCAGGCGACTAAAAGTATATACGTTCAGGCATACGGGTTTACCGACGTAGGGATCGCAGATTCTTTAATCAGCCAAATATACATACAAATATGGTAGATACATATAACGAGGAAGTAAAAGATACTTTTATTCCACCTATCAAAAGCAAACCTACTAAACGTAAGAAAAATACCACCAACTGATATAAAAATATATCTTTAAAAGATAAAATCAAGTGCCATGTTTTACCTTTAAAGCTTGTTCAAGCTCAGCTATGATATTCTGTTTTTGGTAGGGTTTTTTGATGTAGGTGACAATGCCCCTATTGTGAACTATGAAAATACTCTACCTGAATATACAAGTCTAGTTTTTAATCTAGATAAAAAATGTATAAAATATGAATCACAGAGTTTAAACATTTGATAATACTATTTTACCAAAATGCTTATTTAACTGCATAAAATTATGTGCTTCTTCTATTTGTTCAAAGGAAAAAACTTTACTTACATATGGTTTTATTTTATTTTGTTCTATTAGGGGCCAAACTTTGTGGAGCAATCCTTTAGTCATTTTTATTTTAGTTTGAGTAGTTTGAGAACGTAGAGTTTTGCTTATAATTGAACCATTTTTCATTAATAGCCTTCCAACAGAAAAGGAAGCAATGCTGTTATTCATAACACCTATCAATAAGATTTTTCCTTCATAATTGATAAGGTGTAAATATTTTTCAATAAATTCTCCTCCATACATGTCTAAAACTAGATCAGGAGAAAAATTTGATAATTTTAAAGCATGTACAAAATTTTCTTTTCTATAATTTATAATTAAATCCGCTCCTAATTTTTGACAAAATTCTTTTTTTTCTTCATTAGAAACAAGTGCGCACACATGCATATTATATGATTTAGCTAGTTGAATAGCAAGTGTACTAATTCCGCTTGCACCTCCTGTCACTAATAGTTTATCGTTAGGTTTAAAAATAGAGTTAGGCCAAAAAAAATTCAAATAAAACTATATACGCTTTCAGGCAAGGAGGCTGCTTCAAGGTAGCTTAAGCTTGAAGGTATAGGTAATAATATGTCTTGATTTAATATTACATATTCAGAGTAACCGCCGCCTGGTAATAATCCGCAAACTTTTTCACCTATATTAAAGTGATTTACTTCATTCCCGATTTGAACAATTTCTCCAGCAACTTCTAATCCAGGTAAGTTTTCATAATTCTCTGGTGCAAAGTATTTGCCTTCTACTTGAAGCAAATCAGCCCTATTAATTCCTGCAGCTTTAACTTTAATTAGCACTTCATTTTTATCAGGAAGTGGCCTCTCAATCTTTCTATGAACAATTTTTTTATTTGCTATAATATATTGAAATATTTTTTGATTCATAAGCTAATTTTAATATTTTGAATTATACATTTTATTATATTCAAAATAATCTTTTTATCTACCACAAGATTTAGAGAAATATTAAGATTAATAAGATATATGAATTTTAGCTTCAGCTACTTGCTTTAGGTGAGTAGCTGAAACTGTACATCATTAACTTAGAGATAAGCTAGAGATTTTATTTGCTAGCTTTTGTTTTAGAATTGTTCGTTCCCAGGATTTAGATGTATTAGGTAAGGTAGCTGTCTCATTTGGTAAGGGTATTGCCACATTTGGTACTAATTTATCTAATTCCTTTTGTTTTTGAGTATAACGGATAAATAACTCATCTACATCATATTGTGATAATGTTGTTTCTAAAACTTGTACTTTTGTTTTTGGTATCTGGCTTTTGTTTTCCTTTGGTTTTCCATTTTGTTTTTCTTCTTTGCCATGTGGTAATGATAAATTTAATTCCACTTCTTTGATATTAGGTAATAGCAAATTTAATTCTATTTCTTTCACATTATGTTGCGATAAATTATTTAGCAAAATTATAATATTGGTATGAAATGATAAAGCTTCTAACGCAAATTGATTAGATTCTTTAAAAAAGATAGTGTCTATATATAAAGTATTTATTAAGATTTCTAGCATTAATTTAGAAAATTTTATATTAAAATCTTTCCATTCCTGATCAAAATTATATTCTAAATAGGCAAAAGTTTGTAATAATTCTTCAGTAACACGTGTTATATTAATTAATAAATCAGAAAAAAAAGTTTTTTTGGGAAGAAAAATATTTGCTTTATATTCTGTATATAATTCTAATAATTCTGTATAAGCACATATAGCTAACTTATATGATGACCAAAATACCCACCTCTTTAACTTGAATTCTTTTGCTATTTCCTGGAGATTATTATACGCTTCATAAGCGTCACTATATTTTTTTTGTAAAAAAGATAGATCCCCTAGTTCTAATATATCATTCATGGTCAATATCCTGTCGTGATACTGAACTTCAGCTTTATTTGCAACTATTCTTGGACATAATTTATTGCGTCTTACTTTATATAAATCAATCATTTCTAGGGTGGTACGAGATTCGTTTGTAATTTTAAAGAGTTGGGAGTCTATGCTAAAATAGAATAAAAGATTATTACCATAGGTGTTGAAGTAAAATGTTAATAATTTATTTTGTAATTCTACTATTTCCCACGCAAGCTCCAAGATGTTGTTTTCTCGTATATGGGCTATTTTTTTAAAAGTTGGAGTATTAATTAACAAATATTGATAGTAGTTTTCAATTCCGGATATTATATTATTGATAAATTTACTCCAGATAGGGAAAAAATTTGGTATTATATTAACTTGTAGTTGAGTACGTTGGATTAAAGGATAAGATTCTTTATATAAATACACTGCATTATATATGCTAAAAAAAAATATATTATAATGCTTTTCTAGTTCATTCATGGTGGCTTTATCTGGTAGAGACTGATTTTCTAAAGCCTGGTTATATAGTTGATTACTGTCTCTTAGACTATTATAAACATGGTTTCGATCGACACAATATAATACATCATAATAATCCATTGCGGCTAAAGGCATAACTTCTGAAGCTTTAGATTTAAGCTCCTTTATTACTTGAAAACGCAAATCAGTGTCTGTTATATTTTCTATTAGTTCTACAGCTTCAGAAGGGGTATTATTAACTATTTTATTTGCAATTGTCTCTACTAATTCTTTTATCATATTTTATAATCCAATTTTATATTTGTAACCAAAAGCATATATTATATTTACCTATACTTTAGGTTGTAAACATAATTATCTATACATACTGTAAGTTGTAATTTTTATTTATCAAAAAGTGATTATATTAAGCATAAAATAGTATAAGACGGCTAAAGATATGAAAGTGGTAACTTGGTAGTTATAGTTTCTTCAGCTTCTTGAGAAGAGAGGAATGATGAGTGAAACCTACTTTTTGTTAAGGTTAGCAAAGTTGTATTTGGGACGAGGGCAGATAGAGCAAAGGCAATTAAAATAATACGAGGCGTGAGGCAGAAAGCGTAGAAATACTATTGTAGGCAACGAACAACAAAGCAATATTTAAATTGCCATAGCTATAACCGCGTCCCGGATTCAACTTCTTTTACTATAGCTTTTTCACTTAGTGGAGATGTTGCGTGGCTAAAAAGACCTCTTTATTATTACCGCAAACGCGGCAATAATAAAGAAAATAGCATAATAATAAGCAAGAAAAAAGTGGTCATTCCATCCTTGACAATTCAGGAAGTTTACCATGACAATATTTAAACTTTTTATTAGAACCACAAGGACATATTTCATTACGCCCTACTCTTCCCCAACTATTGGGATTATGCTCATTCCACTCGCCTTTAGGAGTTCTTGCTCTCACTTGAGAAATTTTTTCCACATTATTATGTGATAAAGCTGGATCAAGACGAGATTCCTGCATTTTATGCTTAGGTTCATAACTTGGAGACAATATAGCATATTCATCTTTATTCTCATGAATTATAAGATGTGCAATACGCTCTATAAATAATCTTCCAAGATGAACAAGCATACTATCAAACATCATAAATGCTTCTTTCTTATATTCCTGTAAAGGATCTCTCTGACCATATGCCCGTAAATTAATACCTTGTCTTAATTGATCTAGTGAATATAAATGTTCTTTCCAGAGCTGATCTAAAGTGATAAGCAAAAATCTTTTTCGTGCCATTTTCATTAAATCTAAACCGTATTTTTGTTCTTTATTATTAAAGAAATTTTCCACTTCTTCCAAAATACGATTTAAAATCCCATGCTCATCAATATTTTCATTTGTTATCCAATCAGCTAGAGGAAGATTTAAAGAAAATAAATGATAAACTTCTTTTGATAAACCTTCAACATCCCATTCATCAGCATAAGAACGTGGAGGTATATGCTCTGAAACTAATTGATGACAAAGCTCTGTATACATTTCAGATAGCGTATCTTTTACATCATCCTTACCCATAATTTCAATACGTTGTTCATAAATGATCTTACGTTGATCATTCATAACATCATCAAATTTTAAAAGATTTTTGCGTGTTTCATAATTAAAAACTTCAACCTTATATTGTGCTTTTTCTAAAGCCCTACTAATCATTGGATGAAATATAGACTCCCCTTCCTTCATCCCCAGTTTTTGTAATAAGCCAGAAATCTTATCAGACCCAAAAATTCGCATTAAATCATCTTCTAATGATAAGAAAAATTTAGTACGCCCAGGATCACCTTGACGTCCAGAACGACCTCGCAATTGGTTATCTATTCTTCTACTTTCATGCCTTTCTGTACCTAAAACTAATAACCCTCCAGCCTCAAGCACCGCTAATTTATCTCTTTCATAATCAGCTTCCGAAAATTTTTCTGCTTCTACCATGTTAGGATTACCACCAAGCATAATATCGGTTCCACGACCAGCCATATTAGTAGCTATAGTTACTGCTTTTGGACGTCCTGCTTGCGCAATAATTAATGCTTCTTGTTCATGATATTTAGCATTTAATACTTGATGTGGAATATGTTTTTTCTTTAATAAAGATGATAAATATTCTGATTTTTCTATACTTACCGTACCAACTAAAATAGGCTGTTCATTTTTATGAGATTTTTCAATTTCATTTACAATAGCATTATATTTTTCTTTTACAGTACGATATATTTCATCCTCTTCATCTTTACGTTTTACTTGCATGTGTGTTGGAATTTCTACAACATCAAGCTTATAAATATCTTGAAATTCAGCTGCTTCTGTCATCGCAGTACCAGTCATGCCTGACAACTTAGGATATAATCTAAAATAATTTTGAAATGTTATTGATGCTAAGGTTTGATTTTCATTCTGTACAGTTACATTCTCTTTAGCTTCTAATGCCTGATGCAAGCCATCAGAATATCTGCGTCCCTCCATCACACGACCAGTAAATTCATCTATGATCATAATTTTATTATCTTTTACCATATAATCTACATCACGCTTAAATAATTCATGCGCTCTAAGGGCCTGATTTATATGATGCACTAATGATAAATTTTCCATATCATATAAATTACTTTCACTATTTAGCAATTTCATTTCTTGTAAAATAGTTTCAACTTTAGTAATACCATCATCATTTAAAGTAATAGTTTTAGATTTTTCATCTTTACTGTAATCAGTATTTGAGAGTTTTAATACGACCTTATTAATTTTATTATATAAATCTGAATTATCTTCAGTAGGACCTGAAATAATTAAAGGTGTACGCGCTTCATCAATTAAAATAGAATCTACTTCATCAATAATAGCATAATTAAAAGGTCTTTGTACAAAATGGTCAGGTGAATATTTCATATTATCACGTAAATAATCAAAGCCAAATTCATTATTAGTACCATAGGTAATATCAGCATTATAGGCTGCTTTACGATCGTCATCACTAATACCATGCACTAAACACCCAACAGTTAATCCTAAAAAATTATATAGCTTACCCATCCACTCAGAGTCACGCTTAGCTAAATAATCATTAACAGTTATAACATGCACCCCATAACCAGTTAACGCATTCAAATACGTTGATAAAGTAGCAACTAAAGTTTTTCCTTCACCAGTACGCATTTCTGCAATCATACCTTTATGCAGCACTATCCCACCCATTAATTGCACATCAAAATGACGAAGTCCCAGTATCCTTCTAGATGCTTCCCTAACTACTGCAAATGCTGGGGCTATCAAGCTATCTAGTTTTGCACCATTTTTAAGTTGTTCTTTAAATTCTATTGTTTTATTAGATAATTCCTGATCAGAAAGATTTTTTAAACTTTCCTCGAATGTATTAATTTCTTCGACTAATGGTTTCAAAGACTTTATTACTCTATCATTAACAGATCCAAATAAACGTCTTGCTATAGCACTAAACATCTTATACCTTTAAAAGTTATATACCTATATTATTTATAGATTTATAACTGGAGTTTATTATGCTGTAAATATAAGAATTATAAAACTATCATATTTTTACTTCAGATTTTATAAAATAAAAGTTATTATTCCTATGTTATAACCTATAAATTAACAAAATTTAATTGTACCCAAGTATAGTCAGCGAAGTTGGAATGGTCACGTTGTCGTTCGTCCCCTATCTAGCATTTAGTCGGCTTTGGATTCTCACTCCTAGTGTCATTCTCAACTTCCCTAAATAATAATAAGCTTCTGTAAGTACACTATGTATAAGAGAATAATTTCTACTATAGTAAAAACATTTGAATTTGCATACGGCGTCATTCGTTGCTCACCTAGCAATTAGTAGGCTTTGCTCCTCATTCCTTGTATCAAACTTCAACTGTTTTTACTATATATAAGATTGTTTTGGTTATATTATAGTCAATTAAGTTGAGAATGGCATAGAGAAGCCATAATCAATAGCATCGCTAAGGTTATTAAAATTAGTAATGATAGGTTTGATTTTAGCTTTTAAATGAGCCCAATATTTTTCAATTGGGTTGAGATCAGGAGAGTAAGGTGGTAAGAATAAAAGTTTACAGCCTATATCTTCTATTAAATTCCTAGTTCTAGCTGACTTATGGAACGTTGCATTATCAAGTATTACAACTTGACCAAATCTTAGTTCGGGCACCAAACACTGACTAACCCACTCGTTAAAAACTTCTGTATTACATGTGCCCTTGAAACACATTGGCGCAATAATTTTCTTCCCAACCTTACCTGCAATAAAGCTTTCTCAATCATGTTTTTTACCTGAGATATCACCATAAACTTTACTTCCTCTGAGACTGTATCCCCAAGAATAGTACAAATAGCTATCAATTCCACTCTCATCAATATAAACTATATCTTCCGCTTTATAGTTTGCGATAGCTGCCAAAAATAATTGCCGTTTTGCTTCATCCCGTTCACGATAGAGTGTGGTCTTTTTTTTCGTGTGATCCCCAAAGTCTTGAATGCCAAACAGATAGCAGCTGTAGACACATTAAAAACCTTTGCAAAATCAGATAATAGCCAATTGCTGTTTTTAGACACCTCGTTTAATAATTTGATTGGATCAAGCTTCTTCCATGGCTTAGCTGCTCGTGTGGCTGCTAAATTCCCGGATTTCGATCTCGATAACCATCTATAAATTGTTCTTTCACCTATGCCAAAAATTCTTGCAGCTTCTTCTCTGGTATAACCTTTATTAACATAGTGAATTACTTTTTTACGTAAATCTAAGGAATATGCCATTGCTTCTACTGTTTTGGGTTTATGAGCTTTTTAATATATCATATATCATGTCTTTATCAACTTAATTTACTATAAATAAATCTCCTGAAAATATTAGGATATATCAAGACAGCAAAGAAAACCTTATAAACCTTATCAATAGACGCATACAAGATAGTATTGATCTAAATTCTCCATGCATGTTGCCATTTAGAAATACTCCATTACATTATGCTGTTGTAATATCTTATATGCCAATTATAGAATTACTAATAAAACATAATGCATCAATAAATTGCCATAACAATTTGGGTGAATCCATATTATACTATGCAGCTATAATGGGAAACCAAGAAATAGTAGAATTTCTTATAAATCACGGTGCTGCAATTAATCAACAAAATATTTCCGGTCGTACAGCTTTGCATCTTACTTCTAGTAAAGGTTATTTTGAAGCAACGCAATTATTAATAGATCAAGGAGCCGATCCTAATATTAAAGATAATATAGGTAAGACAGCCCTACATTATGCTGCTGCGGATAATCATACTGATATTATGAAGTGCTTAATATTACATGGTGCAATATTAACTCCTGAAACTAAAAGGCGTGCTTTTAGAATAAGTAAAGATTTTGCTCAAGAACTTGAGAAATTAACTTTAGAATATGAACATAAAAATGCATATAAAACTTTAGATAAAGTACATGACCATACCAGTAAAGAGAGTGACACCAAAGCTAATAGACTTACAACAACCAACAATATAGAAGAAATTATAAAATCAGGGCCAAAAGCTCCTTTATCTTATATTATAAACCAAAACCAACAAAGACAGGAGCTGAAACAAATATCTATATAAACAAAATATATATCACTCACATTTTTATCCACAAATTATGTGGATAATGTTTCACAATAAATTTTATATACAAGTATTTATTTATCTTGAAAACCAAGTGTAGAATTAGAAGAAATTCGAGAAGAAAATGCAACATGTTTTTCAGGGAGTAACCCACTACTTTTTCTAATTTTAAAACTTTTATGAGGTAGTTCATTATAATTATCTAAAGGAGTAGGTCCTTGAATTTGGTCAAAACTTATTTCTTTTATTGTTTGTTCTTTATTTTCAGTATTAATTTGCGCTATATCAGTACTAATATTCCCTACTATCTTACTAGAAGCAATTTTACCCAATACCACACCTGTTACAGTTAATATACTTCCAGCTAATATTAAACCTGGAATTACGCTAGATAATACCGATAATAATGGAGCATACATAATCATTAAAGCAAGCATTCCAGATAACATACCTATAGCTATAATAGTTTTTGCAACAAGAGTACTATAATTTTGAGTATCATGACTCGCTTTAATATTAGCTAAATTACCTTTATTATTTAATACATTTTGTTCTCGATCAATAATAAAGTGTATTTTTTGCTGTTTACTGGAGATTTTATTTAGCGTTTCTTTAAGCTCTTTAAGCTCTAAATTAAGTTTTGATTGATCAACAGGTTGTAAATTTCTAAGAGTTATATCTATTTCATCACCTACCGCACATCCATATTTTGTAATATTTTTTATATTACCAAATATTCTTTTATCCTGAGTAATAATACCTGTCCTTTCTAAGAGCCCATCTGCTAGCCAATTATCTTCAAATTCTTTTTTTTCTCCCACAGTCCTTATACGTTTATCTTTTTCAGAAGATTTACCGTACCAAATGCCCTCATATAATAATTGCTTAGCGTTTACTGGTCTTGATTCTTTATAACTACCAAGGACAAAATTTAAAGCATTATTTACCTTATTACGTATACTTTCTTCAATTTGTTTAACCATACCTGTTTGAGCAAATGCATGCGATATCATACGTTCTATTGTAATTTCAGCTAACAGCTTTAAAGAATTATAGTCTTTAAGATTTGCAATTTGCAGTGCATATTTAAATGCTATTTCTTTGGCTATTTCCAAGATTAACCTATTTGCTTCTTCTGATCGTGGCAACATTTTATCTACTTCTTTAAAACTCGAAATCACAGCTTTCTTATAATGAGCATGCGCATAATCAGTAGCAAAAACTGTTAAGGCAGATAGGGCAGGATTCGCTCCTAAAGCATTACCTAAATAGGAAAAAGGTGGAGCAGTGGACAAGAGAGCAATTTTATCTGCTGCAGTTTTTACTTTATCTATAAGACTTACCATGGGAAGAGCTTTATCTTTAGCAATAGATTCTATATAATTTCTTTCTAATCTAAATTCCTCACAAAATAATTTTATAAATTCCTCTTGAGCGCTTATCCATTGATGTTCTTCTCTAGTAACCAACAAATGTTCTTTCTTACTACTATTTTTTATATTATAAAAAAGCTCAAATTGATCAGTAATCTCTTGAGTTATATGATCTTTTTCATGCTGCCCAACATCACTATCTTTATCTTTAATAATGAGCTTTATTACCTTAAGGTTTTCCTCATTTTCAAGCAGAGCCTTCACTATTTCTCTAGATAATTTTTGTTGATCTTCAGGATTATATAATTCTCTAAAGAATTTATTTTGATTAATAACAGAATTAATAACAGGGCTTATCTTTATAATAAAATCTACAATCTTTTGTTTAATATGCTCATCAAGGGAAGCTGGAGTATACATTTGTTTTGTAAACCAATTTGCTGAATGATATCCTTCAGGAAAAAATATTTCCTGTAATTTTTGGCTTTTATTTATAGTATCCTGGGATGCTCCTTTTTTTCCTGCATTTTTTATTATTTCCTTCACAAAGTTGTTAAGCTCCTGCTCCAGAGGCTTATCAAAAGTGCTAGAGTGAAAATTAATAATTTCATCAAATTTTTTTCTTACTTTTTGATTTGCAGAATCAATTTTTAAAGCTCGTCTTATAAAATCTAAAGCTAATTTCTGATCTTCAAATGTTGTCCGATCTTTAAATGTTGATGTCATAGTTTTAATTTGTGCAGCAAGGAAAAGTGTTGGTAAATGATTAGAATTTATCTCTAAAGCATCTTGGATTAAAGATTGAGCTAACACTAAATTTCTTTCAGGAGAATAATCGATTAAGAAATGTTTAACCGCTTGTATGTTTAATAATCCCAGCTTTGCTTCTTTGTTACCTAAACCACTTGATTCCTTAAATGTTTTTTCAATAACCTCTATTTCTTCTTTAAGCTCAGTAATATAATTTCTATCACTTGCTTCTAGAAATTTTTCGTATTTGAGCCACCCTATTCTATTAAGTACTCGTGCTTTGTCTAAATGATTAAACTTATGTTTGGTATATAATTCAGAAGACATAGTATATAATTCGAAAGCTTCTGATTTAATATTATCTTCATTGGAAAGCATGCCTTTTTCATACATTCTGCCAAGACGATAATAAACAAATGCTACATTTTTTTCTAACCGCACCAGTTCATCGTGAGATAGCTTATCATGATTTAATTTATAATGATCTATAATTTCCTTATATAGGATATATGCTTCCTCCCTATTTAGAATTCTACCTTTCTCAGCCAAAAAAGCCATCCTAATCTTAGCTTCTATACTACCGAGTTCTATAGCATCAGAGTAATATGACTTTGCTAACTCAAGGGTTGTACCTTCTATTGCTTCTAATTCGCAAATAAAGCCTAAGGCAAAATTTATTTTTTCCAAATTTCTTTTTTTACTCTTTAAGTGAAGTAGTGAGTTATAGGCTTCTTTATATTTTCCTTCATACAAGAACTTAAAAGGTTTTTCTTCCATAACTTGTAATATATCTTTACCATTTATGATTATGTTACGCACTTTGGCCTCATTGAAAAATCTTTATATTACTTTCCTATAAATAAATTCTATTATTAATATATTAAGTAAACGTTACTATATTAATTTATACTTTACATATTTTAAATATTCTTAGGGTAACATAAATTGTTATCAATAAATTTATATAGTAAATGGTTTAAATCCGGGACGCAGCTAGATCATGTCTTTATTTTTATAGTTTAATTACTCTATGTTCTTTTTTGACCTGGGCCATTTTTATTATTTTGCTGTTCTGCTTTTTTAACATTCGGAGTCTTTGGAGGAGTTAAATGCCCATGAGCTTCTTTCCCTATATTTTTATTTTCCTCTTTTTCTTGAGATATGTTAAAAGCCTTTAAATGATTTTGGGCTTTTTCCTTTAAAAATTCTAATTTATAACTATTTTTTTCAGGTTTTTCCTGAATTTGATCTATACTCGAATCTTTTTCTTTTTTCAGTTTGCTTTTATAGTAAATTAAGTTGATAAAGACATGATATATGATATATTAAAAAGCTCATAAACCCAAAACAGTAGAAGCAATGGCATATTCCTTAGATTTACGTAAAAAAGTAATTCACTATGTTAATAAAGGTTATACCAGAGAAGAAGCTGCAAGAATTTTTGGCATAGGTGAAAGAACAATTTATAGATGGTTATCGAGATCGAAATCCGGGAATTTAGCAGCCACACGAGCAGCTAAGCCATGGAAGAAGCTTGATCCAATCAAATTATTAAACGAGGTGTCTAAAAACAGCAATTGGCTATTATCTGATTTTGCAAAGGTTTTTAATGTGTCTACAGCTGCTATCTGTTTGGCATTCAAGACTTTGGGGATCACACGAAAAAAAAGACCACACTCTATCGTGAACGGGATGAAGCAAAACGGCAATTATTTTTGGCAGCTATCGCAAACTATAAAGCGGAAGATATAGTTTATATTGATGAGAGTGGAATTGATAGCTATTTGTACTATTCTTGGGGATACAGTCTCAGAGGAAGTAAAGTTTATGGTGATATCTCAGGTAAAAAACATGATTGAGAAAGCTTTATTGCAGGTAAGGTTGGGAAGAAAATTATTGCGCCAATGTGTTTCAAGGGCACATGTAATACAGAAGTTTTTAACGAGTGGGTTAGTCAGTGTTTGGTGCCCGAACTAAGATTTGGTCAAGTTGTAATACTTGATAATGCAACGTTCCATAAGTCAGCTAGAACTAGGAATTTAATAGAAGATATAGGCTGTAAACTTTTATTCTTACCACCTTACTCTCCTGATCTCAACCCAATTGAAAAATATTGGGCTCATTTAAAAGCTAAAATCAAACCTATCATTACTAATTTTAATAACCTTAGCGATGCTATTGATTATGGCTTCTCTATGCCATTCTCAACTTAATTGACTATAGTAGGCTTATCCCCTCGTTCCGTGGATCAAATACGGGCTATTTTCACTATACTTAAAAAGTTAAAACTTCCCAAGTATAAAGTCAATACCAAATATTACAACTTTGTTGTAATATTAATGTAATATAAAAATTATTAGGTGCTAAGATCCTGGAAAGTTAGTTTAAAATTTTTACGGTAAAATTTTTTAAAAGCTTTTGGTAATTCTTTTCTGAAATGCGCAGTAACATGTATATTTTATCTTCTTGTTCCTGACGTTCTATTACTGCTGAGTTACTATAAATCCATGCTAATACTTTACCATCTAAATTCTCAATTTCTATTTTTATTACCTTATCATTCATGCTTAATTTATGGTCTATATATTCCAATAACTTATCACAATTTATTCCAGTAGATGCTGATATATACAAAACATTATCTGATACCGAATTAGAAATTTCCTTTGTTTCCTCTAACAAGTCCATTTTATTTAACACTTCTATAGTATGGTGATATATTTTATCCTCAGTACCCAGACTAACTAAAATCTTGTTTACTTCCTCTTTTTGCTTTAATCTATTTGGACTAGATATATCTTGGACATGTAAAATTAAATCTGCTTGCTTCACTTCCTCAAGCGTTGCCCTAAATGACACTATGAGTTCTGTTGGAAGATCCGAAATAAATCCAACTGTATCCGATAAAATAATTTTTTTACGAGAGGGCAAAGTTACAATACGCATCGTTGGATCAAGAGTTGCAAAAAGCATATCAGCAGCCAGTAATTTAGCGCCTGTCAGCCTATTAAATAAAGTAGTTTTACCCGTATTAGTGTATCCTACTAAAGATATTATAGGGTATGGCACTGCTTGGCGCGATTTACGATGTTCAGCACGTGTTAATTTTATTTTTTCTAATTCACGTTTAATTTTTGTAATCTGCTGTGTAATGATTCTACGATCAACTTCTATTTGCTTTTCTCCTGGCCCTGCTAAAAAACCATGACCACCACGTTGTCTTTCCAAATGCGTCCAAGTTCTCACTAACCTACTTTTTTGATACTGAAAATGAGCCAAATTTACTTGTAACTTACCTTCTTTTGTTTTAGCCCTGTCACCAAAAATTTCTATTATAAGCGCAGTACGCTCTATAACTTTACATTTCCATGCTTTTTCTAAATTACGCTGCTGTATGGGAGAAACTTTTTCATCTATAATTACTAACGTAACATCTAATTGCTTAATTATATTAGCATATTCACTAACCTTACCAGACCCTATAAAGCTCGCTGAGGAGATTTTAGATAAAATAACTATTTCCTCCAGTACAATCTCTAAATTAATGGCTTTTGCGAGTGCAACTGCTTCAGCTAATCTATCTTTTGCTTTATATTCTACAAAATCCTTTTTCAATACAGGATGTATTACTAATGTGATCTCAGATATATATTTCTCCCTAATCTAATAACTATAATCTTTAAGAAAATAGCTCTAAATTACCACCAATAGCAGCAGTATTAATAGTACAACTTCTCTCTAACATAAAACGTAATAAATAATTAGGGCCCCCGGCTTTTGGTCCTGTACCAGAAGCTCTCTCACCTCCAAATGGTTGCAGACCTACTACCGCACCTATAGTTGAACGATTTACATAAATATTTCCTACTTTTATTTTAGACCTAATATATTCTATTTTTGTACCTATTCTGCTTTGAATACCAAAAGTTAAGCCATATCCTGTAGAATTTATTTCATCAATTATTTGATCAAGATTTTCAGAATTATATCGGATAACATGTAAAATCGGTCCAAAAACTTCTTCTGTTAATTCATTAATTGATTGAATTTCAAAAGCATGAGGTGCTACAAAATATCCCATTTTTCTAGTTTCATCATTAATTTCAGTAGCATATAGGAATTTAGCAGATTTTTTCATCATTTCTATGTGCTGCTGCAAGGTATCTTGAGAATTTTTATCTATAACCGGCCCTATATCGACTGATAAATCATGAGTATCACCTATAGTAAGTTCACGCATAGCCCCGATTAATAAATTTACTAACTTATTAGCTATTTCTTCTTGTACATATAAAACACGTAATGCTGAGCAACGTTGACCGGTAGAACCAAAAGCAGATTGTATAATATCATCAATTGTCTGCTCAATTAAAGCAGAGCTATCAACAATCATACAATTTTGACCACCTGTTTCAGCAATAAATGGTACAATATCTGCATCCCGCGCAGCTAAAGTACGATTAATAGATCTAGCAGTATAAGTAGAACCTGTAAAAGATACACCAGCTATTCTGTTATCTTTTAACAAATAATTACCAACTAACGAACCTTGAGCGGGTAAAAAATGCAATACATCATATGGAACTCCTGCTTCATACATTAATTTTACTGCTAAAAATGCAATTAACGAAGTTTGTAAGGCAGGTTTAGCAATCACCACATTGCCTGCAACTAATGCAGCTACAACTTGTCCTGTAAAAATAGCTAAAGGAAAATTCCAAGGACTAATACATACAAAAATACCTCGGCCATGAAGAGAAAGTTCATTACTTTCACCAGTATAACCAGCAAGCTTTTGGTTAGCTTTCATTAATTTTCTGGCTTCACATGCATAATATCTACAGAAATCTATTGCTTCTCTTATTTCTGCAATAGCATCAGCAATAGTCTTACCTCCTTCACATATCAATAATGCAGCTAATTCTATCTGATTTTCATGAAATACATCAGCTACTTTTTCTATAATAATACTTCTTCTTTCGACATCCATTGATGACCAAGAATTAAAGGCTTTAGCTGATGCCTCTAAGGCTAGGTCACAATCCTTTTCAGAGGCCTTCCTCATTTTCCCTATTTCTTTTTCTAAATCACATGGCTGAACACAACGAATTATTTCACCATCTTTATTAGATTGACCATTAATGATTGGATAAGCTTCCCAAGTTTTTTGCATAAATTTTGGTAACTGTTCGCGTATATTTTCAACTTGGTATATATTACCTAAATCAAAGCCTTGAGAATTTTCCCTATTATCTTTATAGATAAATTTAGGTAATTTTATTTCTTTGGATGGTAAAAAATTCTCTTGTATTGTTAATTTAATAGGATCTTGTAATAGTTCTTCTTCAGCTACATCGTTTGCAAACATATGTACAAAAGAATTATTAGCACCATTCTCAATTAAGCGTCTAATTAAATAACATAATAAATCATGATAATTACCTACAGGCGCATAAATACGACAATTTACTTTTTCATGTTCTATAACATAGTCATATAAAGGTTTTCCCATACCATACAAACATTGAAATTCGAATTGTCTTCCTTCTGCGATTGATAAAATACTCGCTACGGTTAAAGCATTATGGGTGGCAAATTGTGGATATATATAATTACTATAGCTAAACATCTTACTCGCACATGCTAAATATGAAAAATCAGTATGATATTTATTGGTATATACTGGAAATCCTTCAAGACCAAGCATCTGCGCTTTCTTTATTTCACTATCCCAATAAGCACCTTTAACTAACCTGATAGGAATTATTTTATTATGCTTTTTTGCTAAATCTGCTAAATAATCAATCACGAATGGAGCTCGTTTCTGATAAGCCTGTACAGCAATACCTAAACCATTATAATTTACAAACTCTTCATCTGTAAATAGCTCTTCAAATAATAGTAAAGAAATATCTAAACGATTTGCTTCTTCTGCATCTAATGTAACATTAATACCTTTCTTTTTAGCATGAGTTATTATGCATTTCACTGTAGGTATGAGTTCATTAATTAATCTATTTTTTTTTAATAATTCATATCTTGGATGTAAAGCACTTAATTTTACAGAAATACTAGTTTTTTTATGTAAAGAAACCTCAGTATTATGCTCTCCTATAGCATCTATTGCCTGTAGATAATGATCAAAATAAAATTCTGCTTGTTCTTGACTACGAGCACCTTCACCTAAAATATCATAGGAAAACATATAATTTGGAGTACGACCTGAATTTTTGAGAGCTTGTTCAATGTTTTCTCCAATAACAAATTTTTGTCCCATAATGGTTATAGCTTTTTTAAGAGCTGTCCTAATTATAGGATCACTAACCCTTCTTACTATAGAACCAAGCAAATTTTTTGTTTTATCCAAACTCAAAATTTTTCCAGCCACAGATAAGCCAAGGGTAGCAACATTAACAATTTTAGATTTGTCTTGCCCAACATGTTTTAACCACTCAGCACTTCCACATTTATCCGCTATCAATTCATCCATAGTGTTTTTATCAGGTATACGCAATAATGCCTCAGCCAAACACATTATAGCAATACCTTCTTCATTAGTTAAATTATATTCATTAATAAATTGATCAATAATTGTTATATTATCTGAATCATTTATACTATTAATATATTTTTTTGCCTTTGAATTAATTATTTCAGATTTGTCTTGAAAAATTTTAGTATATTCTTGTAATTGCTGTAATAATATAGACTCATCACTAAAAGCAATGCTACTTATATCTGTTAATTGGTTAAATGATTTCATAATTATCTTTCTCTTATTGTTATTAAACTTTATGCTGGCAATTAATTTTTATTGCAAAAACATTTAAATTTGTTACGGTTACACCTCGCTCTCCTACTAATTGTAGGCTTCGCGTGTATCAATTATCAACTGTTTTCATTAAACGCATTAAATCTTTATCAACAGTCAAACGAGCCGCTAGTCCATTACCATTCATAATCACCCTATATACTTGTAGATTTTCTATAACCCTTTGTAAATAATTACGTGTTTCATAAAATGGCACCATTTCCATCCAATCTATCAAATCATCTAACTTATTAATATTTCTTGGATCTCCTATAGTATTGATCCATTTATCTACATTTGCAGATCCTGCATTATAAGCAGCTATAGCTAGTATATACGAGCCTTTATAATCTTTTAGTAAACTATATAGGTGATTACTTCCTAACTTTATGTTATAAGACGGATTAGCAGTTAAATCAACCTTACTGTATTTTACGCTTAAATTTTTTGCAACTTTTTGTGCAGTAGATGGCATAAGTTGCATCATTCCTAATGCTCCAGCCGTACTTTTTGCATCTTTATTAAACACACTTTCTTGTCTAATAATAGAATGTATTATAGGTTTTTCCAGGTCAAAATTAGCAAGTTTGGGCAATACAGGATAGGAAGATTTTACAAATAACAATTTTTCCCTATTAGCTAGTTTAGTTATTTCTACTATTAAATATAAATTTTGTGTCTTATATATATGATCTACAATAAGTTTTGCTTCACCTTGAGTTTTAGAGTTTAGAATTGCTGCTTCAGCAAACATTTTTGCTAACTCGAGTTTCTTTAATTTAAAAAATAAATCAAATACATTTAGAAGCTCTATATTACTTGTATTAATTGTTCCCTTTACATTACGAACAATCTCTTTAGGCAAAGTAATAGTATTATGACCTAATTTTAGCAAGGCTAATTGACCGTAAAATGTATAGGGATAACTTGCAGCAATTTTATACCATTCTTGAGCAAGCTGTTTATCATTCAACTTGGTATATGCAATAGCAGACCAATATGCACCTCTAGCAAGACTAATAGGAAATTTTACATTATTATAAAAAGTATAAAAATGACGAGATGCTTGTTCAGGATTATTTAAAAACTTAAGTGCTATCCAACCCGCTAACCATTCAGCATCTACTTCACTACATCTACCATCATGATGGTGATTTTTAGCTATTTTATAAGCATTATGATAATCTTTTACATATAATAATTCTCTGATATATCTCGAACGTAAGCTCCACCATTGTTTTTTGTTTTCATTAGAACTAGGATGAATAGATAATAATTGTACTACATTTTTTATGTCATCTTTATGGTGATGAAAATGTGCCATAGCATAAATTAATCCAGGATCAAAACGTAATTTAGGTGGTAAATGTTTCATTGAATTTTGTGGTATATGTATTTTTTTAAGTAATTTTATTCGTAATAAAAAAAATTTTTGATAATCGGGAGAAAGTTTTGGCAATAGCCGTTCAGCTTGAGCAAATTCATTTTTCCACAGTAATTCATTAACGCGTTTTATGTGGTCTTGATTATTCAATATCATACTATATTTTGCTAAAAAATCTCTCTCTTGAATAGCACTAAGATTACTTTCAAGCCAGATTTTTTTTACTAAATTTACTATATCTTTATTTTGCTTGGTTAGTACTTTATTATCTCCTAGTAATTTACTTTGCGCATCTAATAGCATTTTCATTCCATGATAAGTGGTAGGAGGATGTTTTTTAAACCAGTTAACCACCGTATTTGGGCTGACATTAGTATCTATTGCTGTCTCGGCTGTTTGTATAAGTCGATTTTGCATGGGCCAATAAGGTTTTTTAGTAATAAAATTTTGTATTTCATTAAACGCCCCTCCCTGACCTGATTTATATTGCATCCAAAGAATTATATCACTTATTAAAGTATCTTTATTATACTCAGCTTTACCCCATGCCTCTTGATATTTTCCACATTCAATTAAATATAAAGATTCTGCCAATATATCTAATTTATTTTGATTTAATGAGGAAGCATAAACCACATTTAAATTAGATACCAAATTTCCTATTAGGAGGATAAATAGAAATCTATTAAATCTATATTTATAAAATAATTTAATGCTAACTATATGTAACATATTTATCCCTCTAATCACAGCCATGCGTACAATTTATCATACTAATATCTTTAGCACTTATCTATATTAATTTTAAAGTATAATCTTTCTTAACCAAACTAAATTTAGTTAATAATACAAGGAAGATAGAGTAAAACCTATAATTAGTCATTATAGTTTTTTCAAATTCCTTAGCAGATAGTAATGATGAGCTAAACCCACTTTTTGTTAGGTTAGCGAAGAAGAATGCATATGCTAATTCAGATCAAGAAACTATATGCTCTCTTCAAGTATAATCACCCCATTTACTTTTATACCATCTTTTAGACTTATAACACTACCGGACAAAAAATTGTAAGAGATAGTATAGCAAACACTATATCTTTCACTTCTTCCTGAGGAGTATTGTTGCGTGGAAGAGATAAAGAAGGGTATCATACCATTCTTATATTTATTCGTTTACTTTGAATCATGCAACAAAGTTGGATGGAAGAAATAAAATAGGTAAATTTCCTATATTTTCCTTATTTTTTAATTAAAAAATAAAAATTTTTGAAAAAATTAAAAAATGGTACTTCCATAGATCAAAAATTATATATACCCTAAGAAGTATCAGTAATCGTTTAAAGAATAGGCTAGGATTTTTAAGAGAAGTTACAAGGACCAAGAAGTTAAAAATTAATTAAGACTGTAGGCAAGCATGCAGTAATAATTTAATACTTTAACACTACTCACCAAGTAACTTCTTATGTACAAGATTATGAGAATCTTTAAATGTAATAGCTGGCAAAAATATTTAGACGATTATTGATACTTTAAGCTTGAATATTTAGAGATAAAAAAAGAAAAAATACAAAGAGGTTAAAAATAAAATGATAATATAACTAAAACATTTGAACTTTATATTTTGATCATTACCATTTTGGTTACTCATGAGATACCCGTTTATGAGTATAATCTCATATCTTGGTCATTATTTGGGCCTTCTGCGTGCGAAAATAGAAGCCTTTGATCAATTATTAAAATATTACAAAACCTTCTCCTAGAAAATAGCTGAAGCTATTTACTTTGCGATTCTAAGGCTTATTATTTGTGGTAAATTTATAAATTAATTATATAGTATATTATTAACATATAAGGTAAAATTATCAATAAGAGTTAATTGCTTAATTAAAATTTAATTAATAAAAATTTGAGCTAATCTAATTAATAAGATTAATAATATATTAAAAGGAGAAGAACATGGAAGATTATTATTCAACAAATTTTATTTCGGAGGAGGGAGGTGATACACTGGAAGGGGAAGAAGCCTATAATTTCGGGTAATTACAACACTTTCTCCTTCATTCTCCCGAACTTGTATCTACCGAAGGAAAAGCAAAAGCACTCTTTAGTGCCCTTCGGGTATGTGTAGACCTTCAGGAGAAACTAGAACTAGTATTAGACATATTAGGAACGAGTATACCAAATGATTACCTAGAAAAAGCATTAATTTACGCAGTTAAAATAGATCTCTATTCCATAATTTTGCCCCTACACACCTCGGCAGTATCAAGAGTTGAAATATTATTAACGAAAATAGGAAGAGAGAATATTACTCAAGATTGTAAGGAAGAGTTATTTAGGGAAGGAGGTAAGATAAATAGACCTGATGTATTGTTAAAAATATTAAATGAAGTAGGAGATGACATTCCTCAAGAATTAAAGCAAGAAGTATTTAATGAATCGGTTAAGGAAGAACAGTTTAATACAATGAAAGTATTATTAAACCAAGCAGGCGATTATATTGATCAATAATGGAAGGAAAAAGCATTAGAGTTAACAGTTATAAGAGAGAAGTACGATATAGCAACCATCATATTAACTCAAATAGGAGAGTTATCTCAAGAGTTTATAGCTAGAGCTGAGCAACCAGGATATTATAGTAAAATAGAGGCTTTATTAAACGGTGAGATAGAAGTTCAAGAAGAATCCACTATAACTAACGATAATTATGATAGCCTATCTACGGTAGGAGATAGTGGTAATATACGCTACCCCCATGACGAGCAATAATTAAGGAACTAAAGCTTTAATATAATCAATAACTCCATTTTTTATGAAAGAATGGAGTTATTTAAGCTAGATCTTCCTAAATAAATATTGCTTGATTTTAATATTGACTTAAAATAGACCATATATATTATTTTTTACATTTAAATATAGTTTTTTGAGAAGATTTATATATGGATAATAAGGGTCATAGGCTACTATCATTTGGTAGAAGACGTGGAAGAAAATTATGTTCTATCAAAAATAATTTGATCACCTCTTTATTAGATGATTTAAAAATCAACAATATGGAAGATATTTTCGGGTTAAATTCTACCTATCAAGAAATATATATTGAAATAGGTTTTGGCACAGGAGAATTTATTACCACTCAAGCTATTAATAACCCTAATATAGCTTTTATAGGATGTGAGCCCTTTATTAACGGAACCGCAAATTTATTAAAATTAATCAAAGAGCATAATATAAATAATATAAGAATATGGCCAGATGATGCTCGTTTATTATTAGAGCAATTACCATCTTCTATAATTCATAAAATTTTTATTTTATTTCCTGATCCTTGGCCCAAATCCAAACATCATAAAAGAAGACTGATTAACGAGCAATTTTTGCTTCTTTTACATCATGTCTTAAAGGAAAATGCAAGTATTTTACTCGCTACGACCATACAGAATATGCACATCATATTTTAGAACATTTTTTATCTAATCAAGGTTTCATATCTAATAATGAACATGCCGATTATAAAACTCCTCCAGATAACTGGGTTCAAACAAAATATCAACAAAAAGCTGAAGCTCTAAATATTAATAGCATGTTTTTCACTTTTTATAAAACTAGCCAAAAAAAATAAGATGAACAATATAGATATTCTCTATAAAATTACTAATATAAAACAATTAAAAAGCCGTATACAACACTGCTATTTTGAAATCCGATTATTAGTCCTACAACTTAAATCAATAGAGCAAACTATTAAAAATTTTACTGATGAATATTATAAATCTATAGGAACACTTAAAAATAATATTACTCCTCAGAGTAATTATTTCCGCCATAACTCAGAGATGCAAGCTAGACTTAAACAATATAATCATATTTTAGACAACAAGCTAAAATCTATTTATAGAAAATTGGTACTAGTTTGCCATCCTGATATTACCAAAAATAAATCAAAAGAAATTTTTCTTCATGTGACAAAAGCTTATAAAAATAAAGATTTAAATAATCTTCTTCATCTGGAAAATACACTTTGTAATAATGATTCTTCAACTAACTATATTAGTTCATTAGAAACATTCAGAAGATTGCAATCTGAATATAATACTATATCTGAGTATCTTGCCTATTTAAAACAGCAAAAACATCTATTACTAACTAGCCCAGCATATTTATTAAGAAAAAAAGTATATCTTGCTCGAGAAGAAGGTGTTGATCTAATAGAAAAAATTAAAGACATTTTAAAATCAGCTGTTTAAAGGAATATCTTCTATAGCCCCTACCTATGTTATTATTCTCAAACTGAGCTTTTCTTTGATTATAAGCAGATAGAAATGAAGATCAAAGCCTACTAATTACTAGGTAAACATTGATCGATGCCGTACGCAAATTCAAATGTTTTTACTATATAGCCATTGCAAAGAGAGCAGAACAAAAAAAACTGTTTTTAATTACACAACAAGGCTTTCTCCAAGAGAAGCCTTGTAAAATATAGAGTTTAAACGTATGGACTAAGTATTAAGTATAGATACAAAGCTATTTTTAATAATATATTTATAAAAGCTATATTAATAATGGCATCACTACGTATAAAGAACTAACATCTTCTGCATCTCTTATAACTACAGGCGCATAATTATCATCACCAAATAAGAATTCTACAGTTTTACCTTTTATTACACTCATTACATCTAGCAAATAACGAGAATTGAAACCTATCTCTATATCTTTTTCTGAATGCGATATTTCTAAAACTTCCGTAGCTGCTCCATGAATTTCATCTACAGCAGATAAAGTTAACTTATTATTCTGAATCATAAATTTTACTGCACGTAGCTTTTCAAATGAAATTGTAGAAACTCTATCCACAGCTTGGGTAAAGCTCTCACTATCAACCCGAACTACATACTGATTATTATAAGGTATTAAGGTATCATATTCAGGAAAAGTTCCATCTATTAATTTAGAAATTAACACTAATTCCCCGCATGTAAATTTAATTTTTGTTGTAGATATTTCTATCAGTATCTCAATATCGTTACTGCTAATTAATTTACGAACTTCTAATATTGTTTTACGTGGTATAATAATACCTGGTATATTTTCTGTACCTACGGGTAATTTAGGCAACTCCACTCTACTTAATCTATGACCATCTATTGCTACAGCTCTAAAAGCTAACTTCCCATCCTTGTTAATAGTATGAATATATATACCATTTAAATTATAACGTGTTTCTTCTGTTGAAATAAAATGACGATTTTTATCAAATAACATTACTAATTCTGAAGAGCTCATCGAAAATTTATGCGACATTTCTCCATATCCCATTACAGGAAAACTTTCTGCTGATAAAAAAGGTAAAGAAAAATGACAATTACCTGCAATCACATTTAATCTAGACTGTTTTTTAACATCAACTGTTAATTCTATATTAATATTTTCAGGTAATTTTCTTACTATATCATGCAAAGTATGTGCTGATACAGTTAAAACTCCTGATACATTAATTTCTGCCTTAATTTTTTCTATAATAGCAATTTCTGTATTAGTCGCAGTTAATTCAATAATACCATCTTGAGCTAATAATTTAATATGAGATAAAATTGGAATAATATTATTTTTTTCAACTATTGATTGAGCATGAGATAAAACTTTTAACAAATCAGTACGGCTTACAAGAACAGAAAATCCATTTTTTTCTTGAATAGCATTTCCCACTGTATCTTCTTCTATTTTTTCCAATAAATCCAGTTCCATAAAATTCTTTATACCCCTATCATATTAAGCTTTTTCAATTAATGCTGAAACATACGCATAAGCATCTGTATTTCTTCATTAAATTCATTATCACCATTACAAAGTTCTTCTATTTTACGTATTGCATGTAAAACTGTTGTATGATCTTTTCCTCCAAATTTACGACCAATCTCAGATAAACTACGTGGAGTTAGCATTTTAGATAAATACATAGCAATCTGTCTTGGTCTTGCTACCATACGCAATTTCTTTGAAGACGACATATCTGCTACTCTTAAACTATAACGCTCAGCTATGCGTTTTTGTATTTCTTCTATAGTAATCACTCTTTCATTAGCCCTTAGAAGATCACGTAAAATTTCCTGCGTATTTTCAAGATTAATTTCTTTTTTAACAAAGGTAGAATGAGCTACTACTTTGTTAAGAGCTCCTTCAAGCTCTCTAACATTCGAGGTAATTTTAGACGCTAAAAACTCTAACACTATTTTGGGAACATGGCACTCTAATTGCTCTACTTTAGACTCCAAAATACCTAATCTAAGCTCATAAGTTGTACTGTGAACATCAATAACTAATCCCCATCCTAAACGAGATCTAATCCTTTCTTCTATACCCTCTAAATCCGAAGGGGATCGATCACAAGAAATTACTATCTGCCTATTATTATCAACTAAAGCATTAAAAGTATGAAAAAATTCCTCCTGCGTACTATCCTTACCGCAAATAAACTGCACATCATCTATCATTAAAACATCAACTGATCTAAATTTTTCTTTAAAAGACATAATATCTTTATTTCTTAAAGCTTGTACAAATTGATACATGAATTTTTCAGCAGACATATATACAACTTTACGCCAAGGTGTAGTTTCATGTATATGCCAAGCTATGGCATGCATTAAATGAGTTTTTCCAAGCCCCACTCCACCATATAAAAATAGAGGATTAGATTCAGATTGCACTTTAGAAGACTCTGCAGTAGCCCTTGCCGCAGCATAAGCTAACTCATTCGGCCCCCCTACAACAAAGTTTTCAAAAGTAAATCTTTTATCTAATGATGAAAATACCATTTCTTCTGTAGGTATTGTATCTTCATTTTTATTCTGCAAAGATTCAGTAGAAGCAATAGAAGGATGCATTAGTGACTTTTTATGACCGCTATCTACTATAATATCTAACTGCCTTATTGATTTATCATGCTCATGCCATAAATTTTGGATGATATGGGAATAATAATTATATATCCATTCTTTAATAAACCTAGTAGGTGCTGACAATATTAATTGCCCATTATTGAATGAAATAAAATCTAGCTTGCCTAACCAGCTTTTAAAAATAGCTTCTCCATATTTTGACTTTAAATTATCACGTATAGCAAACCATGTATCTATTGCATTCGCCGATTCTGTATTATATATAACCGCACTGGCAGTTTTCATTACTAGCTCCGTTTCCATGGTAATTGTTGTTCTTTCCATCCTTGAATATTATTATCTCCTGCCTTCTCTATACCTTCAAATCCACCAAGAATGTTATAACATTTCTTATAGCCAAAAGACATAGCAGCAACAGCGGCCTCTAATGATCTTCCCCCAGATTTACATATAAATATAATAGGCGTATTATAATCACTATCCAAGCATTGTAATTCTTTTATAAAATTTTCATTACATTTCATACTTGGAGCAATTCTCCACGAAATTTTATATGTTTCTTTATCTAAAGAGCTTAACTCAGGGTACCCTATTATGTCCCATTCCAATTTCGTTCTGACGTCTATTAATATAGATTTTTTTTCTTTACGCAACATATTCCATGCAAAAATAGAAGATATATTATGCACTTCCGAATCATTACAAGTTTTGTTATCAGAACAAATATGACTAGACATAAAATAATTTTTTTAAAATAGAAAATATTAGTACTCTAATAAAATGCATCAATATTGATAGAGAGTAAACTATCTTTTTTATTATATATGTCGAATAAATTAGTTGACATAATTATCATGTAATTATCACCTTATACTCCAATAGTTATTACTTATTGTTAAATAAAATGATTTATACTTGAATTAAACTAAATTAATAGGAAAAAATAAAATATTTCATCTTTGACTGTCACATAAATTACCTATTAAATGTTATAGCAAATTATATCCTTTAAATTGGGAATCAATTAATTTAAGCGGAAAATTACATAAAAAAGCACTATGAGACTGTTCACAAAGTATTTACACTGGGAAATAGTCCTTTAGTTTAATATATTTTCTGATTTGATGATGCAGTCCTTCGATAATATTAATGGTATATGGTAAATTAATAACCTATTATTTTTTTATTTTAACCTACTTCTTGCAACGCTACCATTATATACATCATTTTCTTTGCTTTCTTATTATATCTTATTGTACAAAGAACTAAGTTCCTCAAGAGAAAGACCTGTTACTTTAGAGATAAGGTTTCTATCAACTTTTTCTTTCAGCATATTAAGAGCAACCAAGTGCATACCCTGTTCTATACCCTGTTGGAACCAAGTTTCCGCTAAACTAGCCATTCTTTTCTCCTTATCTTCTGGAAATGTTTCTTCTATAAAATCTCTAACTACTTTCTGTTCCTCTACTACCATACTAACATATATTAATAATTTTTGCAAGTTACTACTCTCTTCTTGATCAAGCAGTATTGCTTCTTCTCTTATGTTTTTGAGCATGCGTACAGGATCGTATATATTCTTTAAAGCATATTCTAAAAGGCCAGTATTGATAAACTTCTTAAGCTCACTATCACTGGCTTTTGTTAAATCTATAATATTACAAGGGTTCAGCAACATCTCCTTTGCTAATTCTAAATCTTCTTTGTTAAATAGTTCTATAAGTGTTTTAGGAGCTCTATAAGACCTTCGACCGTGATAGATAACCAAAGGATAAATAACTGGTAAAGTATTATGGCTCTCAAGATGATCCTCCATAATCCTAACTAGGATTTTAACATTCTAAAAGGCATATGCTTATCTATCGAGGATTGATGCTCGAGTAATAGATATATATAACCTGCCCTATCTCCAAAATCAGCTTGATACAGAGTATCTAGTTGATATTTTTTCATATCTTCATCTATATAAGTCTCTTTACAAGCTTTTAAACTATTTAGATTCACTATTTGCTTAATATGCTCAGGCAGTCTTCTACTAAGAAGACCTTTAGCATTATTAATATTAGCCATCATAGAACGGAAATAATAATCGTGAGGTTGATTGTTATTATCTAACATAGAGATATCCTATACTCATTTACCGTACAGCTTTACACTATCTTAAGAGTCAAGCACAAAATTTAGATTAAAAGAAGGAGTGTTATTTTTCATACCTACCAATAACTTTTACCTCCCATTCTAAATCTATATTAGTTATATTTTTTACTCTCTGCTTAACTTCATTACCAAGATTTTCTATATCTAGGGCTGTAGCATTATTATCGTTTATAATAAAATTACAATGCTTATCAGATACCACTGCACCACCAACACGTAAGTTACGGCACCCCGCCTGATCAATTAACTCCCAAGCCTTCAAAGGCAAAGGATTGACAAAAGTACTTCCAGAAGTTTTATTACGAATTGGCTGAGTTTCTGCTCTGTTTTTACTAATATTATCCATGTCACTAGCTATTTCTTGTTTATCACCTTTAATTATTTTAAAAATAGCTTTAGTAAATATCCAGTTTTTAGGTACGCTATTTCCTCTATATATAAATCCTATATCTTTATTAGATAAGGTATGTTCTATACCATTTACATCAACAGCTTCTGCTTTTTCTAACATCATAGATATATCCCTTCCATACGCGCCAGCATTCATAGCAATAGCACCACCAATAGTACCAGGTATACCTATTAAAAATTCAAGCCCAGCTAACCCTTCTTCTCTACAAAAAAGTGCTACATTATAATCTAGTGCGCCAGCACCCACGTGTAATTGACTATTTTCTATACTAATATTCGCAAAATTTCTTCCTAATTTTATTACAACACCTTCAATACCACCATCACGTATTAGAAGATTTGAGGCAAGTCCAAGCACTGTTATAGGTATAGATTGAGGCTTATGTTTTAAAAAATGTTTTAAATCATCTATATCTTCTGGTTTAAAAAATATATCGCAAGCACCTCCAACACCAAACCACGTGCTCTTACCTAAAACAAAATTTTCTCTATATATTCCTCGCACTTCTGGTAAGACATCTATTAATTTCATTATGTTATTTTACCTATATCATATAAATTTTGTACTGCGAGTAATATATCTTTTACTACTGGCGCAGCTGCGCGTGCTCCCCCTCCCCCATGCTCAACTAATACTGCACAAGCATATTTAGGTTGTTCTATAGGAGCATATCCAGCAAATAAACCATGATTTCTATTGAACCATGCTACATTTAATTTACTTAAATCATCATTAGCATATCTTTTGGATATTACCTGAGACGTACCAGTTTTCCCAGCCATTCTTTGATTCTCATTTAAAATACGATGCGAATACGCAACACCTATCGGAAAATTTACTACCGCCTCCATACCTTTACGTACTATTGTTAAATTTTTTGGATCAATATCTAAATTACCAAATGAATTAGGTATTACTTCCTGATTATTTATATTATTAATCAAATAGGGCCTAACTTCCTTGCCACTAGCAATACGAGCTACCATTACAGCTAATTGTAATATGGTAGTTGAAACAAATCCCTGCCCTACTGCACTATTTAATGTATCTCCTAGCTGCCAATCTTTTTTGTATTTCTTTTTCTTCCATTTACGATTAGGAATAATCCCTACAAATTCATTGGGTAATTCTATACCAGTTTTTGTGCCTAGTCCAAGCTTATAAGCCATCTGAGAAATTTTTTCAATCCCTATACGCCTAGCTATAGCCCAAAAATAACAGTTACATGACCCAGCTATTGCACTCAGCATATTTACATCACCATGTCCGCCATCTTTCCAGCAATGAAATTTTCTTTCCCCAAGCATGGTATAACCAGGACAATTAACAAACATCTCTGAAGATATACCCTCTTCTAAAGCAGCCAAAGCTACTACTAATTTAAATATAGATCCAGGTGGATATTGTACAGATATAGCTTTATTAATTAATGGAAAATAAGGATCATTAATTAATCCATCCCAATAATTAGAGGATAGTCCTTGAGTAAAATGATTTGGATCAAAACTAGGGGTAGAAGCCATAGCTAATATTCCTCCTGTATTAATATCCATCAAGACAGCTATTGCACCTTTAGAATCTAACTTACTAGCTACAATTTCTTGCAACCTTACATCTATTGTCAAATTAATGTCTTGACCAGATTTAGATTCTTCTCTAGAAAGTTCACGTATTCTAACACCATATGCATTCACCTCCATACGTTTTACACCAAGTTCCCCCGAAAGTTCAGAATTCATAGTTAACTCTATGCCTGTCTTACCAACTTTAATATCTGGATGATTAAGCAGCGCATTAACCGCAACTTCTTTTTCTGATGGAGCACCAGTATAACCTACCAAGTGCGCAAATAGAGATTTATAATTATAAAAACGTACTGTACCTACATCTACATACACATTTGGTAATTCAATTGCATGTACTTCAAGCTTAACCACTTCTTCCCAAGTAAGTAGATTTTGTAATAATATCGGAGTATTATTTCTCGCCTGTTTAATTTTTTTTAACAATTGTTCGTAACCACTGCGATCAATTTTTAATATATCACTTATTTTTTGTACAATTGAGATATAGTCAACCCCATATTCTTTATCTAAAATAACCCTATAATGATTTTTGTTCACCGCAATTGGCACACCAAAACTATCAAGAATATTACCACGCAGTGCGGGTATCAAAAAAAATTTAATACGATTACTTTCAGATAAAGTCTTATATTGGTCATTTTTTATTACTTGTAAATAATACAACCTACCAGCAAGTAAAGAAAAGAGCCCAGCCCCGCCTATCCCCATTATAAATGAGCGCCTCGAAAATAGCTTTGCTTTATTAGATTCATCTTTATTCATTTATTCTGGTCTTTGGTAATAAAGTGGACATACTATTAAACAATATATGAAATATAGGATAAACAAAACTAATAAATAACCACTGAAACAATAAATGTCGGTTTATTACAAATTCACCTACAGTTAATGAAACTAATATCGTTTTGAGTAAAATAAATACAAAACTAAACATACTAAATACTAACCATATAACTATAAAAGGCTGGGTAATAAATAACTTACGCTGAGATAATATTAAATATTGTACTATAATATAGCAAATAGTTGTAACACCAATCACTGTCCCATATAAACTATCATGTAATACACCTATAATAATTAAAACAAACGGAGAAAATATTTTAGGATAGTAAATAATCCAATAAAAAATCACAATTACATCCATAAACACTATATGAATGTAAGTACTTGGCAATTCTAATGGAATCACAGCAATCAATAATGTCGTAATCACTACTAATGAAGGAAAAATATACCTCTTCTTTAATATATTTATATAATTCATACAAACCAATATATTCCTTAAATAATTATAATAATACCATGAAAAAAACTATAACAAAAATATTTGAACTTGCATACTTAGTTGCTCTCTTGGTCACCATATGATACCTTTTTTGGTATTCCAGCTTACCTTTTTCATTCCCATATACCATAAAATTGCTAAAAATCATCAATATGCATTTTATTCAGTATAATTAGTATAATTTTTATAATTAATAAACAGTTTTTTAACTGTAGTTTTATACTGTTGCTATATTACATAATGTATATCTATATATACAAATAAATACATTATTAACTATTTTTATAAATTAATAAATCCTAATTTGGCACGAAATATGCGTAGTATAAAATTATGAAAAAAAATATAATATTATTACTTATAAATATCATGTTAACTTTGAGTTTGTATTTATTACCTATACCAACTTATGCTGTTACTACGCGTATTAAAGATATAGTATATGTAGAAGGCGTAAGAGATAATATATTGGTAGGATATGGCTTAGTAGTTGGATTAAGTGGTACAGGCGATAATCTAAATAGCTCTGTTTTTACTCAAAAAGGACTCGTAGATTTTCTAGAAAAACTAGGTGTTAATATTAAAGGTATGGGAAATTTAAAGCCCAAAAATGTCGCAGCAGTTACAGTAACCTCAATACTGCCGCCCTTTGCACGCCATGGCAACCGTATTGATGTTTCCGTAAGTGCTCTCGGTGATGCCAAAAGTTTACAAGGTGGCACATTACTCGCTACTCCTTTACTTGGAGCAGATGGAGAAGTTTATGCAGTTTCACAAGGTCAAGTTTCTCTAGGAGGGTTTGTTGCAGATGCCACTACTCCCGGCGGAGGAAGAAATACTATCACTAAAAATACAGTTACTAATGGATTTATTCCAAATGGAGCTATAGTTGAAAAAGAAGTTAATTTTGAATTTAATAGTATGTCCTCAATTAAACTTGCATTAAAAAACCCTGACATTTCAACTGCTACCGATATTGCCACCACCATCAATCAATCTATGCAATCAAATATAGCAAAAACTCTTGATCCTGGCACGGTAGAACTTTTAATACCAAATATTTATCGGCAGAATGTAATGGGATTATTATCACAAATTGAAAAGCTCCAAATTATCCCTGATTACCCGGCAAAAATATTAATAGATGGTTCTTCGGGAACTATAGTTATGGGTGAAAATGTACGTATTAGTCCTGTGGCTATCTCTCAAGGTAATTTAGTGGTTGTTATTCAACAGAAACCTGATGTTTCGCAGCCGCCGCCTTTTGCGCCTCCAAGCGCTCAAACAGTGGTAGTAACCGATACAACAATAGATGTTAAGCAAACAGGGAAAGGGCTAGCTGTGCTAGAAGAAGGTAGTACCTTGCAGGAAGTAGTAGATGGCTTAAACGCTTTAGGAGTTGGGCCACGCGATTTAATAACTATTTTAGGAAATATTAAGGCAGCAGGAGCGCTGCAAGCGAGTATAGAAACTAGGTAAAATTATCCAGATGGGTAATTTTTGCCTATTAAAATTTAACAGGTAATACATTATGGATACAACTATAAATTATAACTATATTCCTAATGAAACAAATAAGCGCATATTAGAGCATACTAATAAGCTACATACCGCTAATCAAAATAATAAAATAGAACAAGTCGCTAAAGAGTTTGAAATGGTGTTTTTAGCAGCGTTAATTAAACCTGTTGTTGAACAAGCAAAAGATCCTTTTCTTGGAGATAGTAGTGCAGGTAAAATATACCAAGATTTATTAGTTGATAAATATAGTGAAATAATCGCTGAATCTACTCCTTTAGGCATTAAAGAAAAAGTAGAAGATCTTCTTAAGTTACAGGAGGCATACACCCATGAATAATTCTTTTACAAGCATCCATACCCTAGATAACATAGTTATAGAATTAATAAGTATAAGTAAGAAATTAGTTAAACTTTTAAAAAAAGAAAATGAATTGCTTGAAGATTTTACATTTAAATCAATAGCAAGATTACAACACGAAAAAACAGAGTTAATGACATTGTTTGAGCAATATAAATCGTCCTTACTAAAATATGACAAGGAAGAAATATTAGACAAAAAATTATTAAAAAAACTTAAAAATATTAATACAATATTACAAAAATTAATGTCAGAAAATAAGGAAAAATTGTCATATTCTCTATCAATTAATTATAAAGTTTCAGAATTAATTAAAAATATTATTCTTATAAATACAAATAGACAAGCCACTTATGATAAAAGTGGCTGTTACAATAATAAAATATTTGAAATATCACCTATTTCTTTTATAGAAAAAAATTCAATATAGGAGTTATTATGTCTTCTACTCTAATTAATAGTTCTCTTGCTAGTATTGATACGGCAAAAAAATCTCTAGAAGTCATTTCAAATAATATAGCCAATGTTAATACCAAAAATTATTCGAAACGCTCTGTCAAGCAAGAAGCTTTAATTATATCTAATAACGTCCAAGGAGTAAAAATCTCTGGTATTACTAGAGATATTGATCAACTGTTAATGGATAGTGTAAGAGATGAAGGTTCATCTTTAGCTAGTTTAAAAACTCTTAATCAATATTATGAGCAAATCCAACTTATGGTTGGAAAGCCTGATCAAGAAAATACGCTAACTGCTACAATGAATCAATTTTTTTCGGCATTAAGCTCGTTAACCACTTCACCTAATCAAACTTCGTTACATTTAACTGTTGTACAACAGGGTGAAACTTTTGCTAATAACCTTTCTAGTTTAGCACAGAATTTACAAGAATTACGCCATACAGCAGATAAAGAAATTTATAATAGCGTAAATAGTATTAATAATATATTAAAAGAGTTGGCTCACTGTAATGATGCTTTAAATAATTTAAATAATATAGGTGCTGACAATACCAGCATTCTAGAACAGAGAGATACGTTACTTAGAAATCTAGCAGAACATTTAGATATTTATACCTATTACAATAAGTCTGGAGCGGTAGCCGTAAATGCGGCAGAAGGTAAAGCTCTTTTAGATATTTCTTCTTATAGCCTTAATTATAGCCCCACTATTGCAAAGGAAGCTTTTATAAATAATAATATCATGAGCCCTGTGACCATAACCGCAACTGACTCTAACGGTAATAGACAGAAAAACTCAGAACCAGTAATTTTAGTGTCAAGCGGTTATGGTGAATTAGGTGGTCAAGCTAGTACTGTTGAAACTAGTATTAAATCTGGTAAAATAAAATCCTTATTAGAAATGCGTGACACTATAATACCAAAATTCTTGGATGAATTAGATAATCTAGCTTATGTTTTTGCTCAAGAATATAATAAAATCCATAATGATGGTAGCAGTTTTAAAGCAGCTAAAGAACTTACAGGCACAAGACCCCTCACATTAAATGAAACCCATAAATGGGATGGAGAGGTGATGATAGGCTTAGTCAATAATGAAGGCCTACCTTTAGAAAAAGCTGATACTACACCTCTAAAACCACTTACCCTTAATTTATCTCATATAAGAAGTGATACAATAGATGGAGAAATTTCTTCTAAAACTATCATCGAAGAAATTAACCAATATTTTTACCACAAACAGATCAATAATCGATTAGAATTAGGTAATTTGGATGATATAAAAATGGTTGCCTATAATAACCTTAGTACAACTCCTAATGGTCAGTTTACATTTGATTTTGAATTAGACAACAACAGCCAACTTGACTCTAGTTTTAAAGTGTTAGCAGTTACAGTAACTGATCCTGGATGTGCAGGACTTACAAGCACTTTACCAGGATATTCTTTAATAAATGCAGGGGATATAAAACGTACTTCTCATCCAATTACAGTAGATTTTGCTGGAGGCGCAGGAGGACCTTATACTATAAATGTAGCACTGGAAGTACAAGATGCAAATGGAAACTCTTCGGTGGCAAATGTAAGCTTTATTATAGATGATACTCCAGCAAACCCTGATATTGAAAACTCTAGATACGTTGCAAGTAATGTTTTATCTGGTTCTGCTCAAATTATACCAGCCGGCACCACACAAGGTTTTGCTTATGCAACTTTAGTAGATAGTGAAGGTAATGAAATTACAGATAATAACATGCCTGGTTTTTTACAAATTAAAACCCTGGGTGCTGGATACCACTTATCTATTAGTGAATTAACAAGCCAAGAATTAGGTATAATCCAAGGCACTCGTACTAATTTCGCAAGTAATAAGGGTTTTTCTGGTTTCTTTGAACTTAATGATTTTTTTATACGTAACCCAGAAATGAATAAAAATAATAACCACTCTGCTGTTCATAACAGCGCTATTAATCTTGCTATTCGTAAGGATATTATTAAGACTCCAGATTTATTATCTGTGGGCAGATTAATACCAACTCCTGCTAGAATGGAAACACAACTTCAAGGTTATGAAAAAGCAGAAGCAACTTTAATTTTTAATGGTAACCCTGCTATTAATGATACTATCACAATTAATGGACAAACTTTTACCTTTGATACCATAAGCTCAAATAACACTATTGAAGTAGGAGCCACTTTAGCTGATACTTTAAATAATATCACTCAAATATTAAATGCTGAAAATATTTATACTGCAGGTACTGTAAATAATGCTGTTTATGAACAAGAGGGAAACAATACATTACGTATTACTTTTAAATCAGCTGGAGAAATTGGCAATAGCTTCATGATTTCAGCAAATTTTGCTACAATTACAGCCAGTCTTAATAATGAAACATCTAGTAACATGCCTATTGGTACTTTACTAGGAGGTAGTAATATCAACCAAGTAGTAGAGGTTATACCTTGGACCTATCAATTAAGTGTAAGTACTAACCAAACTATAGCAGAGTTATCAGAGTTAAAAAATAATCGTATAAATTTTTTACCAGCTGGTAACTTAACTAGTACCACAGTAAATTTTAGTACATATATTGAAAATATTATTACTGTGAATTCGAGCTATGCTGCAAAGAATACAAATAATCTAAAAAATGAAGAAATATCTTATAAAGGTTATTTAAATAAGCTTTTATCAGGTAGTGGTGTAAACTTAGATGAACAACTAGCAGATACTATAAAACAGGTAAAAGTTTATAATGCCTCATCAATGATGATTAAGCTATCACAGGAGCTGGATAGTTATTTACTTAATCTTCTTAGATAATTCTTATTATTTTAAATAAAGGAGTATAAATTATGAGCACAGATTCTATAGGTTCAAATTTTGTAATGCAAAATATGATTCAAAATTTTATTAACCTGCAAAATGATTATACAGAAAAACAATTAGCTGTCAGTAGTACTAAGCACTCTAATAATTATGCGCAATTGTCAGATAAAGAACAAGCTAATATATTCATGGAATTACAAACTAACATAAGCAAATTATCAGATTATACCAATAATAATGGCACTATCATGAAAAAACTTAATACCATGCATAAGGCTTTAAGTAATATAGAAAAGATTGCACAAAATACTAAAGCATTATTAACGCAAAGAGAAAGTGTTAATGCACCAGCTATGCATCTTGAACAAGACATTAGATCCAATTTAGCATTAATTAGAGATAATTTGAATATTTCACTTGGAAATGAACACTTATTTGCCGGAGGTAGCACTAACACTACTGCTGTAGGAGACATAATTAACATTTCCAATATTATTGGTGATAAGATTTCAGCTAATTATTACATTGGAGATAATTTTACTCTTAATATACAAGCTAGTGATTCCTTAAATATTGAATATGGCGTTAAAGCAAATGATCAAGCATTTCAAACTTTAATAGGTGCCCTCCATACTGCTATTAAAGGTGATCAAGAAGATGATATAGCTACCAGACACCAAGCCAGTGATATGCTTGACCAGGCAACTCTAGATATAAACAATCTAGTTTCCACACTTGGCAATCAAATGAAAAATTTGGAAAATATAGAAAAAACCAATAAAGATCTAACTTTCTATTACAATAAAGTTATCAATGATATGGTTTATACAGATATACCTTCTACTATGATTGAAATTAATAATGATATAGCAGCTTTAACCTCAAGTTATAGCTTACTAAATAAATCTTCTCATTTATCTCTTGTAGACTATTTAAAGTAAATATCTAGGCGAGTTAAATTATTTGGAGTATAAAAATTATGAAATGTCCTGCATCTATCATCGAAGATACTAATACTATTCATGAAATGTTAGGAAATAATATAAAATTTATCCAGAGTAGATTCGGTATTATTAAAATCAATTTAGATAAGACTATATTATTTCCAACGGGATTACCTGGTATTATCGACAAAAAATTCTGTTTAGCACACTTACCTAACAAAAAATTTGAACCATTTAAAGTACTACAATCTATTGAAAATGAAAAATTAGCATTTATTGTCTATCCTTTAGATAACCTAGAATTAATTGATCATAATGATATTATAGCATGCTCTAAACTCCTTTCTATTGAAATAGAAAATATGGTAATATGTTTAATCACTTCTATATATTATAATAGTAACTCTACTACTCCTAAAATCACAGTAAATTTACGAGCACCTATAATCATAGATTTGCATAAATACTTAGCTGTACAACATATATTTTCCCATGAAAAATATAATATACAACATGAATTACTATTTACGCCTAATTAATATTAAATTATAATTAGGATATTATACATTGATCTTTTGCTTGCCCATTACGCTCTTCTATCAATCTCCGAACATGGCTAGTTTGTAAATCTTTTTCCTTAGTTATTCCAATATTTAAATTATTTGCTATATTTTGAGCAACATTTAAAACAGGTTCTATTATACCTAAAGAATCTTTATATTGTTTTTCCAACACAGGATCATAAACACAGCCATTAGCAATTTTTGAAGCAACTGCATATCCGCCTAGAGCTCCCATTAAGCCAACTAATGGTAATGCATAAATGGATCCCAGCCCTTCACCAGTTACCGTAACTATTGCACCAATTATACTAAATGCTTCTGTAATTATAGTTCCAGTCATAGTAAATAATTTTTCTATACCTTGTTGAAAGATCATAGCTGCAATTGAGCCACCTATCATAGTTAAAGATATATGTCTATTACGCTCTGCAACATTAAAAATATTGATAGCCGCATAATGGAGGTAATCACGATACTTCTCTCCAATTGGTAAAAAGAATATTGTATCTATCATATCATGGACAAAATTTCGTAATGGTGATGGTATATTTTTATAGGTTTTTATAACTTTTTTTCTAAAGTTTTCGTGCTCTATATTTTTCCATTCTTTAACGCCTTCTTCAAACTTCATATTATTGTTGCTATTTTTCATAATACTATCCTATTCTTCAAATTAAAATACTATAGTTTCTTGATTTCAATTAGCATATGCGTTCTTCTCCACTAACCTAATACAAAGTAGGTTTCGCTCATCATTCCTATCTGCTAAGGAAGCTACAAAAACTATACAATAATTTTAAAATTGCTCTATAAATTTACAATATGTATTTTTTATTATTGTATAAAATTTATAGTAAAATTCTATATGCTATAGTCAATTGATTTGAATCTGGGACTCGGTGATAGCTGTGGCAATTTAAATATTGCTTTGTTGTTCGTTGCCTACAATAGTATTTCTACGCTTTCTGCCTCACGCCTCGTATTATTTTAAATTGCCTTTGCTATAGCTCAAAGCTTTGCTACTATTTGTAGGCTTAGCTTATCGCTCCTCATCAAATACAACTTAATTTACTATATATATACAAACAAGGTTTATGAGGTTTTATTTTTTATAGATAGCTAAAATTAGATACTCAGTAATATATGAATATAAGAATACTAAACAAAAAAATTATTACCCCCAAAGATAGGTATCTACTTTATCCTAATTTGATTTTATTACCTTGATTAGAAATTTTTTCTCTAAAAATTCAGATTTTTGTATGATAATAATAAAAATTGTTGTAAACAATCTTGACAGTTCACATCTACGTACTTATATAGTTTCTGTCTCGGAAAATAAAAAGCTTAAGCTTTAAGTATATTTTATAGTTGAGAATAAACGACTTAATAGTCACAATATTTAATAAAGATTGGAGGGTTAAATGGTGTCATTCAAGCCACTCGGTGACCGTGTTGCAGTAAAAGTTACCGAACAAGAAGAAAAAACTGTTGGTGGTATTATCATCCCAGATACTGCTAAAGAAAAACCAATGCAAGCTGAAGTTGTAGCAGTTGGGCCTGGAACTCGTGATGATTCCGGTAAAATACATCCTTTAGATGTTAAAGTAGGTGATATAATAATTTTTGGAAAATGGGCGGGTACAGAAGTAAAGATTGACGGTACAAACCTACTTATTATGAAAGAATCAGATATTATGGGTATCGTAGATTCTAAAAAATAATTTTAAAACTATAAGAAAGGAGCTTTGATATGGCTACAGCCAAACAAGTTGAATATAGTACAAAAGCACGTGAGTTGATGCTACAAGGGGTAGACGTAGTAGCTGATACTGTAAAAGTTACATTAGGTCCACGTGGTCGTAATGTTGTAATTGAAAAATCTTTTGGTGCACCTGAAATTACTAAAGATGGTGTAAAAGTTGCAAAATCTATTGATCTAAGCAATAAATTACAAAATCTAGGCGCTCAGTTTATTAAATCTGTGGCTAGCAAAACAGCTGATATAGCTGGTGATGGTACTACTACAGCTACTGTACTTGCGCAAGCTATTGCTAAAGAAGGTAATAAATATGTAGCAGCTGGTATGAATCCTATGGATTTAAAGCGTGGTATTGATATAGCTGTTGCAGCTGTTATTGAAGAAGTACAAAAGAAAAGTAAAAAAATCTCTTCACAAGAAGAAATAGCACAAGTCGGAACTATCTCTGCAAATGGTGATAAGGAAGTTGGTGTTAAAATAGCAGAAGCTATGAAAAAAGTTGGTAATGAAGGAGTTATCACTGTTGAAGAAAATAAAAGCTTAGGATTTGATGTAGAATTTACAGATGGTATGGATTTTGATCGTGGTTATCTTTCTCCATATTTTGTAACTAATGCTGAAAAAATGATTGTAGAGCTTGATAATCCTTATATTTTATTATTTGATAAGAAACTTTCTGGTTTACAACAAATGTTGCCTTTACTTGAAGCTGTAGTACAATCTGGACGTCCTTTACTTATTATAGCTGAAGATGTAGAAGGTGAAGCTCTTGCTACTTTAGTTGTAAATAAATTAAGAGGCGGTTTAAAAGTTGCAGCTGTTAAAGCTCCTGGCTTTGGTGATCGTCGTAAAGCGATGTTAGAAGACATAGCTATTTTAACTGGAGGTCAAGTTATTAGTGATGAGCTAGGCATAAAATTAGAGAGTGTAACCTTAAATATGCTTGGGAAAGCTAAACGCATCTCAATTTCAAAAGAAAATACCACGATCGTTGATGGTGCTGGTAATAAAGTTGATATTGATGCTCGTTGCAGTCAAATCAAAGCTCATATCGAGGAAACTTCTTCTGATTATGATAAAGAAAAATTACAAGAGCGTCTTGCTAAATTAGCTGGTGGTGTTGCAGTATTAAAAGTTGGCGGAGCTACTGAAGTTGAAGTAAAAGAACGTAAAGATCGTGTTGATGATGCTTTAAATGCAACAAGAGCTGCTGTACAAGAAGGTATTGTACCAGGTGGTGGTATAACTTTATTCTATGCTGCACGAGTGCTTGAAACATTAAAAGCAGATAATGATGATATTAAAGCTGGTATCAATATTGTAAAACGTGCTTTACAAGCTCCTCTACGTCAAATTGTTCATAATTCTGGTATTGATGGTGCTATTGTAGTTGGTAAACTTACAGAAAGCAAAGATGATAAATTTGGTTTTGATGCACAAAAACTAGAATATGTAGACATGATTAAAACTGGCATTATTGACCCTACAAAGGTTGTACGCACAGCTTTACAAGATGCAGCTTCTGTTGCTTCTTTATTAATTACAACTGAAGCATTAATTGCTGATAAACCAGATGAAGGCGGTAACAAACCTGCTGCTGGTGGAATGGGTGGTGCTCCAATGGGTGATATGGATTTTTAATCTTACCTCTTCATATAAAAAGTACTCTCTTTTTAAGAGAGTACTTTTTCATTTGTAGCTAACCTTATAATTCTTTGATTTTTTACTATGTTTTTATAGAATAAATACTAATCCATATATTGATTTGAATTAGCGTAAGACAAAGAAATAGTGTAAAAAATCAAAAATATTATCAAAGTGATTAAGAGAATTTCTGATCCATCGTCGATTTATTTAATTTAAATATTTTACAAGCTTCTTGTTTGACTATGCCTGCTTGAATAAATTCTACTACTTTTTTACGTAAATCTTTACTATAGGGACTTGTAGACATATTGCTTTCCTGAATAGTTTAAAAATCTGAGCTATCCCACAAAAAAATTATCGATCTCTGATTTTTCCTTAGATTTCTTGTAATAATTATTTTCATTTCTTTTTACTTTTAATTATTTCTTGACTTTATTTAATATTTATCAATTAATTAATAAATATAGTAAAAAATGATTACAAAAGATTTAGAAAATGAAATTTTAGAGTTAGAAGAAATAGAATATGAAGCAAACGTATTAAAGTTATTAACATTTAAATCAATCAATCAGGTTTCTTTATGTTCTGGTGTAGTAGATTTATTACTTTCACATACTTATTCAGAAATTGAGAGTTCGTCTCTTAGAGAAATTTATAATAATGCATACAATATTTCTCTAATTATTAAAGATATTTTGGATAGCCTCAGTATTAAATATGCTTTAGATGCAACTAATTTAAAATTGATTATATTAGGAAATAGTAAATATCAAATTTATTCAGGATATGAAGATTACAAGGGGATTTTAACCTCCACTCTTTCAGACTCAAAAGCAGAAATTTCAACATTTATTCATGAAATTGCCCATGCATTTTTTGATTTAATGTTTGAAAATGATAGCAATCCCTTTTCTATAGATAACTATGAAATTCAAAACATATATCATAAAGCCTTTAAAGATTTTTTAGTAAATATTGCTCATGATTTTCTTAGGATAAACTTATCTGAATCCGAAATTTATAATAATCATGTATATGATATTGCTCAATATTTAAAACAAAATAGCCTGCTAGATATTTTTGAGTTATGTTTAACGTATAAATATTATAAATTTTTTCCAAACAAGGAAGATGTTAATATTGCTTATAATAAATATCTAAACCACTCTACAAACTCCGAGCTTAACGTTGGAAATATGATTGAGCATTTATATGAATATGCTAAAACAAATTTAAACCGAAGCTTTTCTGAAGATGAGCTCATACTTTTGGGAAGAGTTGTAGATTTAATAGTAAACAGAGATATTGAAGACTATGATAGAGAATTAATTGTGAGATATCCTGAATTAAAAGTGCTTCAAATAAATTCTGAAGTCATGGAATATTTTCGCCCACTTGAAGAATTTTGGATAACGTATATAACTCCGGAAGTAGAAAAATTGAGAGATGTACATAATGCTGAGTGCTTTAATATATGCCAAATGGAAGCTGATAACTATCCAACCTGCAGTAACAATACTGGCTACATAATAAATTGTATTGATTGGAATTATTAACCTATCCATGATTTTTTATAAATATAGTCAATGGTGTTGAATAAAAAAAGCTCAGAAAGTAATTAGCCCCTTAAGTTGCCTGTAAGTTTGAGCATTGATAATGACTAACAGCTTGCGCATACAGGCAGTAATGGCTAGTTTGCTTGATTTACCTTTTGCTTTTAATCTAGAGAAAATTCTCTAATAGTTTGATTAAATCTGATAGCAGCAAGAGTTGCCATGTATAAAGCAGATCGTACAATTTTTCTACCACCTGTAATAGATCTTTTTCCTTTAAACATACCGCTATCTCTATTGATCGGAGCTAAACCAGCTAATTTGGCAATTTGATATTTATTTAACTTACCAAGTTCAGGTAAAGAGCTAATCAAAATAGCTGCCGTAACTTTACCTATGCCTTTATTTTTGGTGATAAGTTCTCTAATTTTGCTAAGATCTATATCATTTTTGAACAATGATTCTATATCTTGCTCTATCTCTTTTATATTTTCTTTTAGATAAGATAGGTGCTTTTTAATATTATTAGCAACACTAGTAGCAGGCTGCTTTTCAAGCCTATTATTTTCTGCAGCAATGATCTTCACCAGCTCTTCTCTTCTTTTGACTAAGCCAGCAAGCTCTAGTTGAGAGTTTGTTTTACTTTCAGTTAGTCTAGGAGAACAAGCTAGAGCATATTCAGCCATAACTTTTGCATCAAGATTATCAGTTTTAGCTAATATTCCTTTAGCTCTGGCAAAAGATCTAATTTTATATGCTTATACTAAAGAGGTAGGAAATTGATATTTAAATAAAGCAGCTAATATCATTTTTTCGTATCCACCAGAAGGTTCTAAAATTATAGAAAATATGTTATCTTTGATTAAAGAGAGCTCCTTTATTATAATCTTAATACCATCTTGATTATTAGCAAAGCGTTTAATTTTTTTAGTCTGGCTATGATATAGATCAAGAAAGTGCTTAGAAATATCAATAGCTATTGCAATGTTATTATTGTTCATGCTAAAATCTCCCTTATATGCGATCATTACGAAGATCAATCAATGGTTCGAAATTGCATTAAGCTGAAGGTGGTCAGACTATAGAACGAGCATAAAAGCTCTGCTTTTTAAACGACCATATCCTAAAGCAATCCAGTTACTGATCGATCAGTAACTGGATTATCATACTCCTTTATAGCATATCTATTTTATATACTATACTTCTTTCTGACTATCTGATCTTACATTACTTCAACATATAAGTTTTTTCAGTTGGATTAGCATATACGAATGATGAGCAAAACCTACTTTTGTTAGGTTAGCTAAGAGTGACGCATATGCTACTTCAAATCAAAAAACTATACCACTTTTCTTATCAGAAATTACTTTACCTATCTTTGACCAACCTTTTTCTTTTGTGATTGATAAATCAATCCCACTTTCATCTACATATACTATTTTACCTTTACTCCCGCCTCGTGGTTTCTCATCAACGGTACCTTCTCTGGTATGTCTAGAACACCATCTACTTACGCTAGCTGCACTAACTCTAAAAATTTCTGCCGCTGATTTTTGAGTGTTACCTGATTTTATTGAGATATTACTCTTTCTAGTAAATCTTTACTGTAAGCTTTTAGAGGCATTGCTTTTCATATTTTGTAATTAAATTGAGTTTTATAATAGATACTATTCCTTAATACAAGTTAATTCACTATAATTCATTAAAAAACTATATACACAGCAGCTTAATTTAATATGTTATATAACATTTAATTTATCTCTAATAAAAATATTATAGAAAATGAGAAAAATAATAAGAATTTTTTCCTTGAGATAAAATAGCTATTAGCCTTAATATATTAAGGCTAATATTTCATCAACTTATGAATTATTTTGTTGCTCTTCTTTGAGTTCTTTAATTTTTTCCTTTAATACCTTAGTATCTTTTTCGCGATCTAAAATTTCACTGATAGCTGATTTTATAAATTTAATTTTAATTTCAGGAGCAACTTCTATATATACTATCTTATCTTCTATTTTTGATACATGCCCGACAATGCCGCCAGTAGTCACCACCTTTTCACCTTTTTTCAATGAATCAAGCATAGATACGTGCTCTTTCTGCTTTTTGACTTGAGGACGTATTAAGATAAAATAGAAAATACAGAAAATTAAAATAAACGGTAGTAAGCTTGATAAATTACTTTGCTGTAATATATTCGAAGCTGATATTTGATTAGCTTCCTCAGCTATAGCACATGATATAAATGATAACATTTTTACTCCTCTATCCCTAAATTCCTTGCTATACTAATTTCTACAAAATTACCTATATACCTAATTAGATATAAGGTCTTTTTCTTGTTTGAAATTCTATTAATAAATGCAAAATTTTATTATTTTCTAACCTTAATGGCACTTTTTGACGCCCTATTATCCAATTAAAAATATCACTATCATCTTCAGATAATAACTCGTCATATTCAATAATACCATAACTATCTAATGAACCAATATTACGGGATGCAAAGCCACCCAATAATAAATCCATCTCTTTACACCCTCTATGCTTGCTTCTATATAGAAGCTTTTTCTTAATGTTTTGATCCATTAAGCTATAGCTTTAACTTGCTTTGATAATTTACTAATTCTTCTAGAGGCTGTATTTAAACTTAAAATTCCTTTAGTTACTCCACGCATAATTTCAGACTGAGCTTTAATAAATAAATCATGAGCTACATCTTTATTACCATCAGTAATAGCAGTTTCAACCTTCTTTATAAAAGTATGTATTTTACTTTTACGAGCACGATTAATTTTTATTCTTTTCTCGCTATGACGCATAGCTTTCTTAGCTGATTGATGATTTGGCATTTAAAACCTTCCTTAAAAACCTTTTAAATAAAGCATAACAAATAACTATTAAATCAATTTTTGTCAATAGACTAAAATCTCTATTTAATAGTTTTTTACATTAGTCAGAAAATTTATATTTTTTATTTTCATCCTCATTAATAGCGGCAATGGCAGCAAATGCAGCCAAATTTAAAATATCTGATACAGTTGATCCCATAGGTATAATTTGTACCGAATATTCTAAACCTGTTAATATAGGACCTAGCATTGCCCCTCCACCTAATTCTTGTAATAACTTCGATGATATATTAGCAGAATGTAAAGCAGGCATAATTAGTATATTTGCAGGTTTAGTTAACCTAGAAAACGGATATAACTTTAACAATTCAGGATTAAGGGCAACATCAACAGACATTTCACCATCATATTCAAAATCTAAATCCATTTTATCCAAAATTTCTACAGCATCCCTGACTCGTTTAGCACGTTCTTTTAATGGATTACCAAAATTTGAGAATGAAAGCAATGCTACCCTTGGCTCATGTCCCATACGACGGGCCATAGCTGCAGTTTGTACCGCTATATGCGCCAATTCTTCTGCTGTTGGAATTTCATTTACAGTTGTATCTGATATAAAAATTGTCCTACCTTGAGCCACCATAACCGAAACAGCAAAAACCATAGATTTAGCCTTTGTTGCAATAATTTTTGATACCTCTTCAAGAGATGTGGTATAACCTCTGGTTAAACCAGTAATTAAGGCATCACCATCACCACATGCAAGCATACAGGCAGCAAAAATGTTACGATCATTCTTAACTAGACGCATACAATCTCTATGCAAATAACCTTTCCTTTGCAATTTTTTATACATAAAATCTGTATAATAATTAACTTTATCACAGTTTGCTGCATTCTTTATTTCAATACCTTCAAGACTAATATTAGCGGCTATATTGACTAAAGCCTCACGTATACGTCTTTCACGCCCTATTAATATAGGTGTGCCATAACCATTATCACGCCATAAAAGCGCTGCTCTAATTATTTGCTCTTCTTCACCTTCTGCAAAAATAATCCTTTTTTTATTATTACTTACCCTGTCATAAATCATATTCATACTATTAGCAGTAGGATTAAGCCTTGCACCTAACTCTCTTTTATAACTCATCATATCTTGAATGGGTAATCTAGCTACCCCACTATCCATAGCAGCTTGAGCCACTGCTGGGGGTACAGTTGTAATTAATCTTGTATCGAAAGGCACCGGAATTATATACTCAGGACCATATAGCATCTTTTTACCTGAATATGCAGCAAATACTTCATCTGGTACATGCTCTCTCGCAAGAGCTGCTATACTCTCAGCAGCTGCAATTTTCATAGATTCGTTAATGGTAGAAGCTCTAACATCTAATGCTCCCCTAAATATATAAGGGAAACCCATAACATTATTAATTTGATTATTATAATCAGAGCGACCTGTAGCAATGATAGCATCACTACGTACCTCTTTTATCTCTTCAGGAGTAATTTCAGGATCGGGATTAGCCATAGCAAAAATAATAGGTTTATCATTCATACTTCTAACCATATCTTGAGTAACCGCACCTTTTACAGATAATCCTATAAATACATCAGCACCTTTCAATGCTTCTCCTAAAGTACGCACCTCAGTTTTAACTGCATGTGCCGATTTCCATTGATTCATACCATCTGTTCTGCCCTCATATACTACACCTTTCGTATCACATAAAATAATATTATCGTGAGGCACACCATAAGCTTTAATAAGCTCTATACATGCAATACCTGCAGCACCAGCTCCATTTACTACGATTTGTATTTCCTGAAATTCCCTACCAGTCAAATGTACAGCGTTCATTAATCCTGCTAGAGTAATAATAGCCGTACCATGTTGATCATCATGAAATACAGGTATATCCATTAACTCACGCAATTTATCTTCTATAATAAAGCACTCTGGCGCTTTTATATCTTCTAAATTAATTCCTCCCCAACTTGGAGATAAATAACGTATAGCATTCACAAATTGCTCAGGATCAGTAGTATCAACTTCTATGTCAATAGAATCAATATCAGCAAATCTTTTAAATAATACAGCTTTTCCTTCCATAACTGGTTTAGAGGCAAGTGCACCCAAATTTCCTAACCCCAGTACAGCTGTTCCATTAGAAATAACCGCCACAAAATTGCCCTTTGCAGTATAATCATATGCCTTAGTAGGATCATTTTTAATTTCAATGCATGGAACTGCAACACCTGGAGAATATGCCAAAGATAAATCACGCTGAGTAATTAACGGTTTTATAGGTGATATAGATATCTTGCCAGGCTTACCATTAGAATGAAAATCTAATGCTTCTTTATTGGTAATAGGGTTAGTTTCTCTGCTCATAATCGGCTCTTAATTCTAGTTTAATATTATTTATATTTAGTATTTTAATAATAAAAATCATGTAGTATTTATACCTATCAACCTAATCACAATCACTCCTTTAACCTAAATTTTATATACATTTTTCTATATATATTTCAATTGGAGGCTTTTTTCCAACTTCCCTTCTAATAAATGTTCTAATTACTTCTCTTATTTTATTAGTTAATAATTCTTTATTTAGTATATGCTTTTTCTTAACTTTTATAGTATTAACATTAGTATTTTTACTATAATCCTCCAAAACATATTCAATCTCTTCAGAAATTTCTAATAACAAATCCTTATCTTCATTACTATCCAATAAACCTGGTGCTGTAACAATTGGCCTTGCCATCAAATTACCATATTGATCTACTAAAATTACAACTACGATTACACCATCTTTTTGTATTTTACGACGCATTTGCATTATCGGTGAGTTAATTGGTAATAAGTAATTACCATCTATAGCAAGATATCCGGCCTGTACTTTAGCTACTTTCTCCGCAATATTCGGTGCTAATTTTATTACATCACCATTTTCTACTTGTATAGACTGCTTTACTCCCCAAATTTTAGCTAGTTTAGCATGTTCATGCATATGCATTAATTCACCATGCACTGGAATAGCAATTTGTGGCCTAATTAATTCATACATACGTTTTAATTCATCACATGCTGGATGTCCAGATACATGCACAAAATGATCTTTTTCAGTTAATACTTCCACCCCTGCTTTGACAAATTGATTAAATAATTTAAAAATCTTTTTTTCGTTCCCTGGAATAATTTTAGAAGAAAAAATGATAGTATCACCTACAGAAAATTTAATATGAGGATGTGTATTAAAAGCAATTTTATTGGTGGCCGCAAGAGGTTCACCCTGACACCCTGTACATAATACTAATAATTTGTGACGAGGGTATTTACCAATATCTTTTTCTTCAAGAGGTGGTTCTATATCATTGAGATATCCGCTTTCCATCGCAATCTTAATGACTCTCTTTAAGCTTGTACCTGCAATCACTACTTTACGTCTACTCGCCTCTGCCGCTTTTATAATCGTTTCAATTCTCGCTACATTTGAGGCAAAAGTTGTAACAGCTACTAAATTTTTACATTTAGCTATTAAATCAGTAAGACTATCTCTTAAATCTCCTTCAGACCCAGATATTCCTGGATTAAAAACATTCGTAGAATCACCAATTAAAGCTAAAATCCCATCTTCTCCATACTGTTTTAGTAAATTCTCATCGTTTACTTGCCCTATTAAAGGCTGATGATCAAACTTCCAATCACCTGTATGAAATATATTACCTAATGCTGTACGTATTACAATAGCTTGCATTTCCGGAGCAGAATGCGTTAAAGGCACTAATTCAAGAGTAAATGGGGATATATTAATTTTACCACCACATTCTACTTCATGAATTTTTATCTCATCTCTAAACTTCACTCCAATTAATTTAGTACGAAGAAAATTAGCTGTAAACTTAGTGGCAAATATAGGACACCTCAGTTCGTCCCATAAATATTGTATCCCTCCAAGATGGTCTTCATGTATATGGGTTAATACTATCCCTAATAAATCTTTCTTATGCTTTACTATAAAACTTATATCAGGCGTAATCATATCAATACCAGGTAAAGTATCATCAGCAAACCCTGCACCCATATCTATCATTAGCCATTTACCTTGGTAAAAATACAAATTTAAATTTAATCCAATTTCTCCAGAGCCACCTAAAGGTACAAATAATAGGTCATTTTTATAATTATTTAAGTCCATACGCTATTTACTCTTATTCATATAATATATATACATTAGACCATACATTGTTAAGTCTGGTTCTAAATATTCTAATTTCATTATGGAATTCTTAAACAAAGAAGCCATTCCTCCAGTTGCAATTATTTTTAATTCTTGAGTATATTCTTGCTCAATTTTATTAATTATCTTTTCAATTAAACCTACATATCCCCAATAAATACCAGATTGCATTGCTACTACAGTTGTATTACCTATAACTTTCTCAGGTGTTTCAATAGAAATTTTTGGAAGCTTTGCTGTTTCTAAACTTAAAGAATTAGAAATTAACTCAACACCTGGCGCAATTACCACTCCTACATAATTACCAACATCATCAATAACCTGAAAAGTGGTAGCAGTACCAAAATCAATAATTATTATATCACCACCAAAATTTTTATATCCAGCTACAGCATTTGCAATAAGGTCAGCCCCGACTTCATGAGGTTTTTCCTGCGTTAATTTTATATTTAGATTCAGACTATTACCATGCACTATTAATGGCTTGCACCTAAAATAATCCTTACATAAATTTTTTAAATCAAATAATAAGTTAGGAACAACAGTAGCAATAATTACACTATTAATCTGATTATAATCTAATTTCGTAATAGATAACATTTGTATTATAAACACCATATATTCATCCGAAGTCTTACCACGTACTGTAGCCATACGCCACTTACCAACCATCTCTTCTTGATCAAATACAGCAAATACTATATTAGTATTTCCAACATCTATTGCTAATAACAAAGCTAATTTCCTCCATTTTTATACGCAATAATCTAATGCGCCATATAATACTTCACCTGATGACACAAAACATTCTTGACCACCAGCTAATATTAATCTTATACATCCATTATCAGTTAATTTATCAAATATACCAGAAACCCTATCCTGCCCTATAGATACAGTAATCACCTTACCAAATTCCATAGAATTTTCTAACCACTTATGCCCTATTTTATTAAAACCATCCTTTCTCCAGACGGAAATCCAATATAAAAAGTTTTTCATTACTTGATCAAGTAATGTATGTAATTCACATACTATATTTTCTGCCTGAAGGCTTGTAGCATCATAATTCGGATTAATATTAGGTGGATACTCAGAAACATTAATACCTATTCCTATAATTAAAAAATCTAGTATATTATTATTTACTTTAGTACCCGATTCTAAAAGAATCCCAGCACATTTTTTGCCATTCAGAAATATATCATTTGGCCATTTATATTTAACTTGATCGTCTACAGATATAAAACTTTTAATAGCATCTCCTACGGCAAGCGCAACTACATAAGAAAGTTGAGAAGCATATTGAGCCTCAATCATAGGTTTAAGCAACATAGACAAATATAAATTTCCTTGAGGAGAATGCCAATACCTACCAACTTTACCTTTACCAGATGTTTGAGATTTTGCCCATATTACAAATTCTCCATCTACATCTGCCTCTATTAGACGCCTAGCTTCAGCACTAGTACTATCTATTTCATCAAAAATAAGAAGATTATAATGTTTATACCATTGGCTTACAGATTGATATATCATAAGATCAATGCTCTTGTAATATCCAAAGTAACTAGTAATAAAGGTTTAGCTATTAAAAAAAACAATATATTAAACAGTATAATTAAAAATATAATAAACATACCCTCAGGTAAAAATTCTCTATATGTATATCCATTTGGTACTTCAAAATACATTATTTTTACTATACGTAAATAATAATATGCTGATATTACACTAGTAACAGCTGCTATTATAGCAAGTAAATAATAACCTTCTTTAATAACCGCTGTAAAAATATAAAACTTTGCAAAAAAACCTGCTATAGGAGGTATACCAGCCTGTGAAAACATCAACACTAGTAAAGAAAAAGCTAGTAATGGATTTTTAGACGCAAGACCAGACCATTCCTTAATATTTTCCTGCACTATACCTTCTTTTCTTAAATATACGATACATGCAAATACTCCTAAATTCATAACTACATAAATTATTAAATACATTAAAGAAGAGTGTATTCCATTAATATTAGCTAATGAGATACCTAATAATATATAACCTATGTGACTTATAGAGCTATATGCAAATAACCTTTTTATATTATGTTGATACAGAGCACCAAGCGTCCCTATAATCATCGAAGCAATAGCAAAAAACATTAAAATCTGTTGCCAATATTCTACCCATATTGCACATACTTTGACTAAAAATTTTATTAAAAATAAAGCCGAAGCTAACTTAGGTACAGTTGCAAAAAATGTAGTAACAATTATAGGAGCACCTTCATATACATCTGGAGCCCACATATGAAAAGGCACAGCAGCAATTTTAAAAGCTAAACCTATGGTAATCAAAATTACCCCTATTAATATCCCTATAGGAATATTAGTTTCTCCTGTATTGATTAAATATAATTTTGATAATGTAGTAAAGTTAGTATTCCCACTAAATCCATAAATTAATGATATACCATATAACAATAATCCAGAGGCAAGAGCACCTAGTATAAAATATTTAATACCAGCTTCAACAGAACTTTCTTGGTCCCTATTAAAAGCAGCTAATACATATAGACATAAACTTTGTAATTCTATACCCAAATACATTATTAGCAAATCATTAGCAGATAGCATAATCATCATACCAATAATTGAAAATACAACTATCACTGAAAATTCATATTTATCAGTCATAAATTTTCCAGCTTGATGCTGATTGAGATAAATCACAAAAAAGATAATAGAGGATATCAATATTAAACCTTTAGAAAATGCTACATATAAATCAGACATAAACATTTTATCAAAAGCTATAACCGAACTATGATAAAAAGATGATCGTAGACATAGTAAAGCGGCTAATATAGCGAGTATTATTAAAGTTGCTTGCCATTTTGTATTTTTAATATTTTTTCTAAAAAGAGAAATTAATAAACATCCTACAGAAGTAATAATCATTATCAATTCTGGTACAATTGGCTTAATAAATCCATTAAATATCAATTGATACATTTTAAAACCCACTAATATAAATTCTTTATCAAATAAATCACTGAGCTACCCAGCATAGAAGTAATCACTTTAGGATAAACACCAATTATTAATATCAATATTAATAATGGCGTAAGTATCAATATTTCTTTACAATTTATATCCACCAAACTACGTACTTCCTGATTAGCTATCTCACCTAATATAACTCTTTTATATAGCCATAACATATAGGCAGCACCTAATATTATGCCAAGGGCTGCAAGTACTGCAGATAATTTATCTACCTCATATACGCTAAGCATAACTAAAAATTCACCAATAAATCCACTAGTTCCTGGTAACCCTATAGAAGCCATTGTAAAAAACATAAGAAAGGTAGCATACACTGGCATTCGTATTGCCACACCACCAAATTTACTAATTTCCTTAGTATGCATTCTATCATAAAGCATACCTACACATAAAAATAAAGCTGATGATATTAAACCATGGCTTATCATTTGAACTATTGCTCCTTCTATGCCTTTTTGTTCAAAAGTAAAAATTCCCATAGTAACAAAACCCATATGAGCAATTGATGAATATGCTATAAGCTTTTTCATATCTTGCTGCATTAATGCTACCAAAGAAGCATAAATAATTGCTATATAGCTTAAAATAAATACATAATAAGCAAAATATTTGCTAGCTTCAGTAAATAATGGTAGAGAAAATCTTAATAAACCATATCCCCCTATTTTCAATAATATACCAGCTAGTATAACTGAACCAGCAGTAGGTGCTTGCACATGGGCATCTGGCAGCCATGTATGAAATGGCCACATAGGAATTTTAATAGCAAATGCTATGAAAAAAGCAACCCATAACCATTGCTGCACTATAAACGGTAAAGTAGAAGTAAGTTTAGTTAATTTTAAAACACTAAAACTGCCAAATTCAGTGTATAAATAAATAATAGCCACAAGAAGTAACACTGAGCCAAACATTGTGTAAAGAAAAAATTTAAACGTAGCATAAATTTTATTCTCTCCACCCCAAATACCTATAATTAAAAACATCGGGATAAGCATCACTTCAAAAAAGATAAAAAATAGCATTAAATCAAGTGCACAAAATACCCCAATTACCGAACACTCTAATAATAGAAAGGCTATTAAATATTCTTTCACTCTAGATTTTATAGAATTTATACTGCTTAATATACAAATAGGTATAAGGATAGTAGTTAATAATACAAAGAAAAAAGAAATCCCATCAATCCCAATATGATAATATAAATTAAGTGCTCTTATCCATATTGCGTTGGTTTCAAATTGGAGGCCACTAATTTTATGATTAAAACCAGAAAATAATAATATATTTAAACATAGGGTAACTATAGATGTTACCATAGCTATTATATAAGATAATTTATTCGTTATTCCTCTTAACAAAAATAATAGAACAGCACCTAATAAAGGCAAAAAAATAATTACTGATAATAATTCGTTTTTCATAATTTTATTAATTTATTATATTAAATATATACCAACTAGTTAACACCATCACGGCACCGAGCATTATATATGCATAATGATATAAATATCCAGTTTGCATTTTAGTAACTTTTGTAGATAATAAATTTATAATTTTAACTACACCATTTGGGCCTAAACCATCTATAATCACATTATCAATTTTTTTCCACAATACCACACTTAAGCAACGTATAGGTTTAATAACTATATATTCATATATCTCATCCCAATAATATTTGTAATAAGATAAATTATATAAAGGAGAAATAGTAGATTTAGTAATATCAGGTAGTACCTTAAATACTACATAATATATAACAGCTATAACTATACCTAATATACCTACACCCATGGGCATAAACTTATATAAAACAGGTATATGATGTGAATGACTGTGGAATATTTCTATAGCACCATGCCAAAATTTATTTGTATTGTCCACTATATGCAACTTTTCACCAATTATACCCGAAAAAATAGCTCCAAGAGATAATATAAATAAAGGTATTGTCATAAATAACGGAGATTCATGTACTCTTTTCCAAACAGTTGGTTCATTCTTAAATTTACCATGAAATACTTTTATTAATAAACGCCAAGAATAAAAAGCTGTGCAAAAAGCTGCACTAATGCCTATCCAATAAGCAAATCTTCCACTTTCACTTGGAGATAAATATGCCGCCTCTATTATCATATCTTTAGAATAATAACCCGCAAATGGATAAATTCCTGCTAAAGCTAAGGAACCAATCCACATCATTAGATAAGTAAATGGAATTTTACGCCAAATACCTCCCATTTTATTAATGTCTTGTTCACCAGACATAGCATGTATTACACTACCAGCTCCCAGAAACAATAAAGCTTTAAAAAACGCATGAGTAGCTAAATGAAACAGAGCTACATTATATGCGGAAACACCACACGCAAAAAACATATAACCTAATTGACTACATGTTGAGTATGCTATAATTTTTTTAATATCGTTTTGAGTTAAAGCAATAGTAGCCGCAAAAATACAAGTTAAAGCACCTATAACGGTAATTATATACAATACTATAGGAGCATATTGAAATAACCAAGAGCATCTAACTAGTAAAAATACCCCCGCAGTTACCATAGTTGCCGCATGTATAAGAGCAGATACAGGGGTAGGTCCTTCCATGGCATCTGGTAGCCATATATGCAAGCCTAGCTGCGCTGATTTACCCATACACCCTATGAACAACAACATACAACTTATTTCAATCGCAGAAATATTATAACCTAATATATTAAAAGTCTTATAGCTATATTCATTAACTAATTTAAAAATTTGATCAAATTGTAAAGAATTAAATATCAAATATATAGAAAAAATACCTAATATAAACCCAAAATCTCCAACTCTATTTACTATAAAAGCCTTCATAGCAGCTAAATTTGCACTATTTTTTTGATACCAAAACCCTATCAATAAATAGGAGCATAATCCTACTCCTTCCCATCCTAAAAACAATTGTAAAAAATTATCAGAGGTAACTAACATCAACATAAAGAAGGTAAACAAAGATAAATACGACATAAATCGTGGTTTATGTTGATCATCATGCATATAACCCACAGAATATACGTGCACTAAAAAAGAAACCACTGTCACTACCACTAGCATCACAGCTGTTAATGCATCTACTTTTAAAGCCCAATTTACAACTAGTTCATTAATCTCTATCCATCTTAAAAGCTCTACTGTATTATAATTATATCCTTTTATAATTATATTATAAAAAATTATTAAAGATAAAAACGATGATATTGCCATCCCAATGCAAGTTAGAAATTGAGCTAATGCCGCATTAACCCTTTGCATAAATAGGCCAGATATCACTGACGTAATTAAAGGAATAAAGACTAAGAAAACTATTTCATTTTTCATCTGTTATCCTTTCAATTTATTAATATTTTCTACCGCAATAGTTTTACGATTTCTATAATATAATACTACTATAGCAAGTCCTATTGCTGATTCTGCTGCTGCAATTGTCAATACAAATAAACTAAAAATCTGTCCAGTAAGATCTTTTAAATATACAGAAAAAGCTACAAAGTTTATATTTATTGCGAGTAGCATGAGTTCTATAGACAATAAAATAGTAATAACATTTTTACGATTTAAAAATATTCCAGATATGCCTAGGACAAAAATAATAGCAGCAACAATTAAATAATGCGTTGCCCCTATTGTTAAAAACTGCATTATATAAATATTATTTTCCAGATTCATCATTTCCACCTATACCTGTACCAAGCTTAATTTTTACTAACTCGATTGAATCACTACGCTTACGCGATATTTGCTGCATAATATTTTGCTTACGTATACCATGTTTATAACGTAAAGTTAATACTATGCAACTTATCATTGCTATAAATAAAATAAGCCCCGCAATTTGAAAAGGATAAAAATAATTAGTATATAAAATTTTACCAATAGCATGAGTATTACTTATTTGAGATAAATCCGGTATAGGAAATGCAATATTATTGACCCCTTGCATATTATATACAGACTGCATTATGACTAAATATAAATCAACAAATATTATTAGAGAAACTAATATTACAAATGGTAAATGCTTTAAAAAACCCTTGCGTAATTCTACAATATCTATATCAAGCATCATAATCACAAATAAAAATAATACAGCTACAGCACCTACATATACAATTACAAGCACCATTGCTATAAATTCTGCACCTACTAAAATAAATAACCCAGAAGCAGCAAAAAAACTTACAATAAGAGATAACACTGAATGCACTGGGTTACGCATTGAAATTACCATAATCGCTGCTACAATTGTAACTATGGAAAAAGCATAAAACAACAGTCCTGTAATAATTTGGTACATTTTTATATCAATCCAATATCATATTTCACAAATAATTCCTAAAACAATAATCAATATTTTAATTTTATCTATAATCATAATCTGCTTTTATATCCGCCGCAATAGCTTCTTCCCAAATCTCACCATTCGCTAACAGCTTATCTTTATTATATAATAGTTCTTCATGAGTCTCTGTAGCAAATTCAAAATTGGGTCCCTCAACTATCGCATCAACAGGACATGATTCTTGACATAATCCACAATAAATACATTTTGTCATATCAATATCATACTTAGTAGTACGACGACTTCCATCTTCTCTAGATTCTGCTTCAATGGTAATAGCTTGCGCAGGACATACAGCTTCACATAATTTACAAGCTATACACCTTTCTTCACCATTAGGATACCTTCTTAAAGCATGCTCTCCCCTAAATCTTGGACTAATTGCCCCCTTCTCATAAGGGTAATTTATAGTAACCTTAGGTTTGAACAAATATTTAAATGTCAATAACATGCCAGAAATAATTTCATATAAAAACATATTTCTTGCTAATTTATCTCCAAATATCACTAAATCCTCCAACTTTAATTCTTATTTGGGTAATTCATCCAAATACACCAATACACCTGAAACTAACACTACCCACATCAGTGATATTGGTAAAAATAATTTCCAACCTATTCTCATTAGTTGATCATACCTATACCTAGGAAGAGTAGCTCTAATCCATAAAAAACAAAATAACCAAAATGCAACTTTTAATACAAACCAGACAACTCCAGGCACACATTGTAAAAATTCAATATTAAATGGTGGCAACCATCCACCCATAAATAAAATTGTAATCATAGCACTTGCAAGCACCATATTAGCATATTCACCAAGGAAAAACATTGCAAATGTCATTGAAGAATATTCAACATTATAACCGGCTACAAGCTCTGATTCAGCTTCCGGCAAATCAAATGGATGCCTGTTAGTTTCTGCTAAACAAGAAATAAAAAATATAATCATCATTGGAAACAGCAATAGCTGTATATACCATTTCATATTTTGCTGAGCCATAACTATTTCTGTAATATTCAAAGATCCAGTTGTCACAAGCACTGTGATTAAGATTAAACCAATAGATACTTCATAAGAAATCATTTGCGCCGAAGAACGTATAGCTCCTAAAAATGCATATTGTGAATTACTTGCCCAACCAGCAATAATAATTCCATACACGCTCAAAGAAGATATTGCTAATAAATATAATATCCCTACATTAATATTAGCTACTTCCATTTTTATATTTACAGGTATCACCGCCCACGCACCCAAGCTTAACGTAAATGTTATCATAGGAGCTAACATAAACATTACCTTATCAGCTTTAATAGGTAATATAACCTCTTTGAACATTAATTTTATAGCATCGGCCCATGGCTGCAATAAACCAAATACCCCAACTACGTTCGGACCTTTACGCATTTGCATCAAACCAATAACCCGCCTTTCAGCATAAGTCAAATATGCAACGCATATTAATAATGGTACTATAACTAAAATAATTTTAATTAGAATATTAATTAAAAACATTACATGTTCCATTAGGCTGCCTTCTCATCCTTTAAAATTGTACTACATTCAGCCATAGTTTTTGAAGCTCTGCTAATTACATCTGTCATATAATAATTATTTATTACATTTTCAAAAGGCAAGCTAAGCAATTCACCAGCTTTACCAAATTTTGTCCATTTTGTAGGTGTAATCTTGTCTATTTCATAGATATACGGAATAACTTTTGCTATTCTATTCCTTAACTCTTCAATGGATTCATAAGATAAACTTTTATTCAAATATTTAGATAATTCTTTTATAATCTTCCAATCTTCTTTAGCATCACCAGGAGGAAATACCGCTTGTTTAGTACGTTGCAGGCGCCCTTCTAAATTAATATACGTACCGCTTTTCTCAGTATAAGCTGCTCCAGGGAAAATTACATCAGCCCTATGAGCCCCCTTATCTCCATGGTGCCCCTGATATATCACAAAACTATTACCTAACTTAGACATATCTATCTCATCAGCACCAAGCAAATATACTATCTTAATCTCATCTCTAGAAGTAGCCCCCAAGATTTCTCCTAAATTTTTTCCACTCTCCTTGGGGACAAAACCAATATCTAGAGCCCCTACTCTTGATGCAGCTCTTTGTAAAACATTAAATCCATTCCAATCATCCCTTACAAAACCTAATTTTTCTGCTAATTCACTCACTAGCGCAAGAATAGCTTCTGCATCAGGACGAGTCATTACTCCTGTTCCTAAAATTAACATTGGATTCTTAGCATCAAGTATCTTTCTTACAAATTCATGTTTTTGATCAAGTAATTCTCTTAAAATATCAACATTATCTCCTAAATTTTGTACAGGATATGTTAAATCATTTCTAGGCCCTATAGAAGCTATGGTAAAACCTCCTGCCCTATATCTCTTCCTCAAACGTGCATTTATAATTGATGCTTCATATCTTGGATTGGTACCGATTAATAAGCACAAATCAGCTTCCTCTATACCAGCTATAGTGGTATTAAATAAATAAGAAACTCGCTCAGAAGTATTAGCTATACTACCATCTTGCCTACACTCTATATTATTGCAATCTAAAGAATCCATTAAATCTTTTAAAGCCATCATAGATTCTAAATCAGCTAAATCTCCTGCGATAGCAGCAATTTTATCTCCTCTCGTTTGCGATAACTTTGAAGCTACAGCAGTTAAAGCTTCATACCAACTTACAGTGTGTAACTTACCATCCTTACGTAACATAGGGCGATCCAATCTTTGCACTCTTAAACCATCATATGCAAATCTTGTTTTATCAGAAATCCACTCTTCATTAATATCTTCATGTAATCTTGGTAAAATCCTCATAACCGTTGTTCCACGCGAATCAACTCTAATATTACTACCCACCGCATCAAGCACATCTATAGATTCAGTTTTTGTTAATTCCCAACTGCGTGCTTGAAATGCATAAGGCCTTGATGTTAAAGCCCCTACAGGACAAAGGTCTATAATATTACCAGAAAGCTCAGAAGTTAAAGATTTTTCTACATATGTAGTAACTTCCATATGTTCACCACGTCCTATAGTACCTAATTCTTCTATACCCGCAACTTCATTTAAAAATCGTACACATCTGGTACAATGTATACATCTAGTCATATATGTCTTTATTAAAGGACCCATATATTTTTCTTTTACAGCCCTTTTTTCTTCAAAAAAACGACTAACTCCCCTACCATAAGACATCGCCTGATCTTGTAAATCACATTCTCCTCCTTGGTCGCAAATAGGGCAATCAAGAGGATGATTTATAAGCAAAAATTCCATTACCCCTTCACGCGCTTTTTTTACCATAGGGGTATCTGTATGAATTACCATATTTTCAGAAACTGGCATAGCGCAAGAAGCTATAGGTTTAGAAGATTTTTCCATTTCCACTAAACACATTCTACAATTACCCGCAATAGATAATCTATCATGATAGCAAAATCTAGGTATAGATACTCCGGCAATTTCACAAGCTTGTAATACTGTTAAACCTTCATCTACTTCAATTTCTTTTCCATCAATAGTTAGTTTTGGCACCTTATTCTCTCCTCTATTTCACTTCTGAAATGTCTTACTAGTCCCTGTATAGGCCAAGCCGCAGCATCTCCTAATGCACAAATAGTATGGCCTTCAATTTGCTTTGTGACTTGCTCAAGCAAGTCAATATCTTCTATTTTAGCATTACCTTTAACTAACCTCATCATCATACGCCACATCCAGCCAGTACCTTCTCTACAAGGAGTACACTGCCCACATGATTCATGCATATAAAATTTACTTAATCTAGCAATAGCATAAATTATATCCGTAGATTTATTCATAACAATTATAGATGCAGTCCCAAGCCCAGACTTGACTTCTCTTAAACTATCAAAATCCATTAATACTGTATCACAAACAGATTTAGGTATCATTGGAACAGATGCCCCACCTGGAATAACTGCCAATAAATTATCCCATCCACCTTGCACCCCACCAGCATGATTTTCTATTAATTCCTTTAATGTTATTCCCATTTCTTCTTCTACATTACATGGTTTATTTACATGGCCAGATATAGAAAAAATCTTTGTTCCAGTATTGTTTGGGCGACCAAGACTTGCAAACCAATCAGCACCCCTTCTTAAAATTGTAGGTACAACTGAAATTGACTCAACATTATTAATAGTGGTAGGACAACCATATAATCCTACACCAGCAGGAAATGGAGGTTTCAAGCGTGGCATACCAACTTTTCCTTCCAAACTTTGCAATAAAGCCGTTTCCTCACCACAAATATACGCACCCGCTCCTCGATGCAAATAAACGTTTAAATCATAACCAGAACCGCAGGCATTTACACCTAATAACCCATCTGCATAAGCTTGATCTATCGCTATCTGCAAATGAGAAGCTTCATTATAAAATTCTCCACGTACATATATATAGCAGCTCGTAGCTCCTATTGCAAAACTAGCTATTAAGCATCCTTCTAATAATTTATGAGGCTCATTTCGTAAAATTTCTCTATCCTTGCAGGCACCAGGTTCACTTTCATCGGCATTCACAACTAAATAGGCTGGTTTATTTGACTGCTTAGGCATAAACGACCATTTCAGTCCAGTAGAAAACCCTGCACCACCTCTACCTCGTAAACCAGATTTTTTAACCTCTTCAATAATCCATTCACGTCCTTTACTAAGAATTTCCTTAGTATTATTCCAATCACCACGCTTTTTAGCATCTTCTATGCTAAAACTGTCTAAACCATAAAGGTTAGTAAATATTCTATCTTTATTTTGTAACATATTTAGTAAAATAATCTTGGTTAATAAATTCTGATGGTAATTCTACAGTAATAATACCCGAAGAATAAGGACCCACCTCATATGGATTAAACTGTAACATAATACCCTTTGCAGTTACATAAAATGACTGTGTATCAAAATTTTTTATTACATCACTAGAAGCAAAATCTACCTGCATTTCTGGATTATAAAAGCTTCTCGAATCTTTTTTGAGAATATTTAATAAATAATCATTTATTTTCTTTTGGTTGTTTACATTCACTAAATCTTCTAACAAAACTTTATCACCTGTTTTAACATTAAAATTTAATGTATTAACACCATACATACCATGCGCACCACCTGTATCCTCTGTGTAATAAAACTCTATTGATACTATAGGACTACGTAAAGACATTATCTTATACTTTAAGGTATATTCCCCAAAACTATAATCATCTTGACATCCGAATTCCTCAGCAAATTTTTTCAAATATTCATTAATCTCAGTAGCAACATTATAATCACCATTCACAATTTCTGGATAATGTATATCAGCTTTACATACACATTCATCATTTTCCGTATGATAAAGATCATTATAACCCTCTGCTCGAGTCATTACACATTTTTCTTTACTTGGCTTACTCACTATATCACCTTTCTGAGCAATTTGATCTTTTATATGCAATACTACCGCATCTGCTTTGACATCATTTGTCTGGCTATAAACATTTTTTAAACCACATATAAAAATTATAACAACTAAAAATAAAGATCTGATATTATTTTTCATTATTATCCCCCTGAACATTAGAGTTATCCTCAAAAGGTTCTGAAGATCTCCTTCCTATCTGAGATCCTTTATGAACCACTTCACCATTCTTAAGCTTATCCAGTATTTCTATTATACTTCCCCCATCTAAATCTTCATAATAATCATCATTAATCTGTATTACAGGCGCATTCACACAGGCACCTAAGCATTCTACTTCTTTCAAAGTAAATAACCCATCCTCAGTAGTTTCTTCCTGAGCAATTGATAAATGTTTCTTACATATATTCATTATATTTTCAGCACCACGCAACCAACAAGGTGTAGTACCACAGATTTGTACCAAATATTTACCTACAGGTTTTAGATTAAACATAGTATAAAAATTTGCCACTTCATAAACTTTCATTTCTGACATACCAAGCAGATGTGCAATATAATTCATAGACGACTTAGAAACCCAACCTTCCTGACGCTGAGCTAAATCTAATAGTGGCAATACAGCACTAGCTTTCCTATCTTTTGGATATTTATTCATTATACGTTGAGCTAGTTCTAAGTTCTCAGACGTAAATTGAAATAATTCTATTGTATCCTGATTATGATGCATAACTTCACGCAATCCTATATACTATCCTTTTAAACACTTTATCTATCTATCTCGCCAAATACTATATCTAAACTTCCAATAATAGTTACAATATCAGCAAGTAAATGACCTTTTGACATAAAATCCATTCCCTGTAAATGAGCAAATCCAGGTGCTCTAATTCTACAGCGATGAGGCTTATTGGTGCCATCAGATACTAAATACACTCCAAATTCTCCCTTAGGAGCCTCTACTGCTGCATAATATTCTCCCGCCGCCACATGATAGCCTTCTGTATATAATTTAAAATGGTGAATTAAGGCCTCCATAGATCTCTTCATTTCCGCTCTTGGCGGAGGTACAATCTTTCTATCCGAAGTACGAACAGGCCCCAAAGACATTTTATCTAAACATTGCTTAATTAGATTTACAGATTGATACATTTCTTCAATTCTAATTAAATAACGATCATAACAATCTCCATTCTTACCTACAGGTACAGAAAATTCTAATTGATCATATATTTCATAAGGCCTATTCCTACGTAAATCCCAAGCTACACCCGATCCTCTCAGCATAGGCCCTGTAAACCCCCAGTCCATTGCTTGCTCCATGGTAACTTTACCTATATCTACCAACCTTTGCTTCCATATACGATTTTCCGTTAATAACTCCTCTATATGCATAATTTTTTTAGGAAAATCTTCTATAAATTTTGCTATATCATCTAATAAGTCAGGTGTAATATCTTGAGCCACCCCTCCAGGACGAAAATAATTAGAATGCATGCGAGCACCTGAAGCACGCTCATAGAACCCCATCATTATCTCACGATCTTCAAACATCCACAACATAGGAGTAGTAGCCCCTACATCCAAAGCCTGCGTAGCTATATTTAAAGTGTGATTCAATAAACGAGTTAATTCACTAAATAATACTCTAATATATTGAGCACGTATTGGAATTTCACACCCCAATAGTTTTTCAATTGCAAGAGCAAATGCATGCTCCTGATTCATTGGAGATACATAATCTAAACGATCAAAATAAGGTAAAGCCTGAATATAAGTTTTATGTTCAATTAATTTTTCAGTACCACGATGTAGCAAACCTATATGTGGATCAGCACGCTCAATCAACTCTCCATCCATTTCAAGAATAAGACGCATAACTCCATGCGCAGCAGGATGCTGAGGACCAAAATTTAACGTTAAATTCTTTAAATTAACTTCTTTCATTTTCTTAAAACTCTAATTGCATTCATACAAAGTTATTTAGTAGCTTTTTCATCACCTGGCAATACATATTCTCCCTTTTCCCAAGGACTCAAAAAATCAAATCTTCTATATTCTTGCATTAACTTTACTGGCTCATATACAACCTTCTTTTGTTCAAGATCATATCTTAACTCTACATAACCAGTTAAAGGGAAGTCCTTACGCAGCGGATGACCCTCAAAGCCATAATCTGTCAAAATACGCCTTAAATCAGGATGTTTTTCAAACCTAATTCCATACATATCCCAAACTTCTCTCTCAAACCAATTAGCTACACTAAATAAATCAGTGACAGATTCTATACTCTCCCTATCCTCAAGCATTACTTTAATAACTATTCTTATATTATAATGAACACTTAACAAATTATATATTACCTCAAAACGCTTCTCTCGTGCTGGATAATCAATTCCACAAACATCTAAAAGTATTTTAAACTTACCTTCAGGATTATCCCTTAGCATTAACAATACTTCTTTTATATATTCTTTTTCAATATTCAACATTATGAAATCATTATTGACCTCTCCACTTGTGAATGCATCTTTTGGTAGCCAAGTAATTAATGATTTTAAATAATTTTCTAATTCCATATAATCTAACGCCTTATTTTACCCGTACGCTTTATTTTTTTTTGCAATTGTAAAACACCGTACATTAATGCCTCAGAGGTTGGAGGACAACCAGGTACATATACATCCACTGGTACTATACGATCACACCCCCTGATCACTGAATATGAATAATGATAATAACCTCCACCATTGGCACAACTTCCCATTGAAATAACATATCTTGGTTCTGCCATCTGGTCATAAACCCTACGCAGCGCTGGCGCCATTTTATTACATAAAGTACCCGCTACAATCATTACATCTGATTGTCTAGGGCTAGGCCTAAATAACAAACCAAATCTATCCATATCGTAACGACTTGCTGCAGCTTGCATCATTTCCACAGCACAACAAGCGAGTCCAAAAGTCATTGGCCATAGTGAGCCTGTTCTTGCCCAATTTACTAACTGATCAAGCTTTGCCATTACAAAACCTCGATTACTAAGTTCACTAGTAACAGTAGTTAATATCTGTTCTTGTTCTAATATGCCAAGACTACTATTCATGCCTGATTCTATTCCCATTCTAAAGCACCTTTTTTCCATTCATAAATAAAACCTATAGTTAACATAACTAGAAAGATTATCATGGACCAAAAACCAAATATACCTATTTTACCCAAAGATATAGCCCAAGGAAATAAAAAAGCTATTTCTAAATCAAATATAATAAAAATTATTGCTACCAAATAAAATCTAACATCAAATTTTTTACGCGCATCGCTAAATGCATCAAACCCACATTCATATGCTGATAGTTTATTAGCATCCGGCTTATTAACAGCTAATAAATGAGGTATTACTACTATAATTACTGATAATACTGCAGCCACAATCAAAAAGACTAAAACAGGAAAATAAGCGGATATTTCAGTTGAAATTATAGAATTATTGGTCATTATCATTTATATACCTTTTTTTATAATAACATAATATTATTATTAATAAACAAACTATACCGTTTAAACTAAATATGCAAAACAAATTATGCAAAATTTTAATCTTAAAGTATTTTTAATTGCAGGTGAAGCGTCTGGTGATAACTTAGGTGCAAAATTAATGCAAGCTCTAAATTATTATTCTACTGTACCTATAGAATTTTATGGCATTGGCGGAAATAATATGGAAAAAGCTGGCCTTAATTCGTTCTTTCCTATGCAAGAATTATCACTAATTGGCTTTTTTGAAATATTGCCTAATATTAGACGAATTATTAAACGTATAAATGAAACTGTGCAATATATAAAATATATCAAACCTGACATAGTCATTACTATAGATTCTCCAGGCTTTTGCACAAATGTTGTACAAAAGCTACAAAAAGAGGATATAAAATTTGTTCATTATGTAGCTCCATCCGTATGGGCATATAAACCAAGCAGGGCTGTTAAATTTGCTAAACTATATAATCACTTACTTGCACTTTTACCTTTTGAACCCCCTTATTTTGAAAAAGTAGGATTACCATGTAGTTTTGTAGGACATCCAATTATTGAAGATTTTGATAAGCCAGAGAATCATAGTCATATTTTCAAAACAAAGTATAATATCCATATCAAAGATAAATTATTATGTATAATGCCAGGGAGCAGAATTAGTGAACTAAGTAGATTATTACCCATATTTTGCAAAACTGCCAAAATTTTAATTAATAGCCAAACTGTATCAAAAATAATTATTATTACTCTGCCCCATTTAATAAATAAAGTACAAAATATTGTAAACAGCGCAAATTTAAATACTATTATTGTTGCAAATGAAGAAGAAAAAAAAGCAGCCCTATACTCTTCAAATATAGCTTTAGTCAAATCAGGCACAAGTACGTTAGAAGTCGCTATGTCTAAATTACCCATGATAGTAGCTTATAAAGTCAATCCACTCTCTGCATTATTACTTAAGATACTTATAAAAATACCCTATGTAACATTAATCAATATACTCGCAAATAAACAAATTATACCTGAATTTCTACAAAATAAATGTACTCCAAAAATACTATCTAATGCATTACAAACTTTATTGCATGATAGTCAAATGAGGCAAACTCAAATTAATGCCTCTTCAGAAGCAATAAATTCTCTTAAGCCAAATAATACTCTCCTACCTAGCCATAAAGCAGCCCTTGTTATTTTAAAGATATTAAAATTAAAAAATTAATATAATTCTCAAGCGATTAACTATAAATTAACACTTAACTACTAAAGTTAGTAAATATATTAATAATATAGGAGGCGAAATATGGTTAATTCTCACCCTGTAGTTTCGATTAAAGAATTCAGATCAGAACAATGGAAAAAATCTGTTAGTTCTTTAAAAAAAGAAATCAGGCCAATATATGAATCCATTATTAAAGCATTAATTGAAAATCAAACCTTAACTCATTACCAGCACAGAACTATCTTAGGTAAAAAAATACCTGGAATTAGAATTGTACACCTTGAGGATAAAACTCCAGATATAGTTTTTGGAAAAAGTAGTACTGCTTTTTTAAGAAGATATCTACCTACAGACCTTATGCAAGAATTAGGAATATTAAACTTTGATTCAACACAAATTGATATATTTGCTAATATTTACGCTGGCATAATTGACACAAGGATTAATAGTAAGCAAGCATATCAAGTAGCTAATAATAGAAGAAAGTATGGATTGGATATTATAAACGAAGAAAAACTAGCTAAAACTGTAGCGAGTAAAATTATTAACGAACATTATGATAAAGTAGAAAATTTATCTTATACTAAATTATTTAACTTAGGCAAACAAATAGCGTCTCCTAAACAAATTTCTCTAATAGAACCATATATAGACCAAAAACATACCCAAGCCCTAATAGAACAAAAAATTAATACTATAATTACAAAATTTGGTAGTGCTATGACCCAAAAACGCCTATCTTCTTCCCAAGAGTTAAGATTAAATCAATCAATTAGTAATGACGTTTTAAATTTAGTACATATAAAAACTAATGATGAATATATCACACCTTCTACATCGAGCAAATTCTCTTCAACTATTAAGAATAATATAAGTAAATCTAGCCAAATAGGTAGATAAAAAAGATATATAATAAATTGAGTATCTTTAAATATATCTAAAAAATTATTTTAAATGACACTCAATTTATTATAAAGTATCATTATATTAATACTAGCTATAGACACATCTTAAGTTCTTGCACCTAGTATTTTAATTAACTTCTGCTATTCAAGGGAGACGACATTATGGCCACTGGTACTGTAAAATGGTTTAGTCACATCAAAGCTTTTGGATTTATCGAACCCGATCAAAAGAGTAACGATGCAAATGGTAAAGATATATTTGTCCACGCTAAAGCTTTACAGGCATCAGGTATTAACACTCTCAAACAGGGAGATCGTATTTCGTATGAACTTGCCAATGAAAGAGGCAAAACTGCAGCTGTACAACTTAAAATTTTATCAGAATAAACATTTATACCAAGATCTTTGATCATAATATTTTATATTTTCTAGATCTTGGTATCTATTAACTATCATATTTATCTCTCAAAGCTTATATATTAATATCATGGATTAACCAAAATTAATATATTAAAGACATTATCTTTCTTCCTTTTAATATATTTATTTACCTAAATATATTTCTTAAAAAAAATTAATAATTTTTATTGTGATAAAGCTAAAAATATGTTAATAAATATTAACTGTTTATATTTCGTGAGGTATGATAAAATGTTAAATGATCCAAAAGTTTTAATAGAAAATGTTAATCAATTCCAACTTTCTCTTGTAGAAACGCTCGATACTGCTAAGAAACTTAATAATACAATTGCAGATGCCTATAAATTAACATCAAATGCATATAGAGCAGACTTGCCAAAATCTCAACAATTAGCATCTAAACTACTGGAAACATTAAATAGTTACTCAGATTTTATTCAGAACAATGAAGTCTGCTCGAACTCTTCAAAAGAAGTAAATATTGAGCTATCGCATATTGAAGAGCAGCTTAATAAATTATTATCTATATTGGAAAGCAATCCTCTTTTTTCAAAAAATGAAGTTGAAACTACGCTTTCTAAAGTAAATACCCTTGCTTCTAAAGAAGAAATCAAAAATGAATTCTCAAATGTAGTTAAGTTAATTCAAGAACTTGCTCAAAATCATGATAACTCTTCAAGTGATATTAAAGATATTATCACTAAAATTACTACCCTTGCTTCTAAAGAAGAAATCAAAAATGAATTCTCAAATGTAGTTAAGTTAATTCAAGAACTTGCCCAAAATCATGATAACTCTTCAAGTGATATTAAAGATATTATCACTAAAATTACTACCCTTGCTTCTAAAGAAGAAATCAAAAATGAATTCTCAAATGTAGTTAAGTTAATTCAAGAACTTGTCCAAAATCATGATAACTCTTCAAGTGATATTAAAGATATTATCACCAAAATTACTACCCTTGCTTCTAAAGAAGAAATCAAAAATGAATTCTCAAATGTAGTTAAGTTAATTCAAGAACTTGCCCAAAATCATGATAACTCTTCAAGTGATATTAAAGATATTATCACTAAAATTACTACCCTTGCTTCTAAAGAAGAAATCAAAAATGAATTCTCAAATGTAGTTAAGTTAATTCAAGAACTTGCTCAAAATCATGATAACTCTTCAAGTGATATTAAAGATATTATCACTAAAATTACTACCCTTGCTTCTAAAGAAGAAATCAAAAATGAATTCTCAAATGTAGTTAAGTTAATTCAAGAACTTGCTCAAAATCATGATAACTCTTCAAGTGATATTAAAGATATTATCACTAAAATTACTACCCTTGCTTCTAAAGAAGAAATCAAAAATGAATTCTCAAATGTAGTTAAGTTAATTCAAGAACTTGCCCAAAATCATGATAACTCTTCAAGTGATATTAAAGATATTATCACTAAAATTACTACCCTTGCTTCTAAAGAAGAAATCAAAAATGAATTCTCAAATGTAGTTAAGTTAATTCAAGAACTTGTCCAAAATCATGATAACTCTTCAAGTGATATTAAAGATATTATCACTAAAATTACTACCCTTGCTTCTAAAGAAGAAATCAAAAATGAATTCTCAAATGTAGTTAAGTTAATTCAAGAACTTGCTCAAAATCATGATAACTCTTCAAGTGATATTAAAGATATTATCACTAAAATTACTACCCTTGCTTCTAAAGAAGAAATCAAAAATGAATTCTCAAATGTAGTTAAGTTAATTCAAGAACTTGCCCAAAATCATGATAACTCTTCAAGTGATATTAAAGATATTATCACTAAAATTACTACCCTTGCTTCTAAAGAAGAAATCAAAAATGAATTCTCAAATGTAGTTAAGTTAATTCAAGAACTTGCCCAAAATCATGATAACTCTTCAAGTGATATTAAAGATATTATCACCAAAATTACTACCCTTGCTTCTAAAGAAGAAATCAAAAATGAATTCTCAAATGTAGTTAAGTTAATTCAAGAACTTGCTCAAAATCATGATAACTCTTCAAGTGATATTAAAACTATACTTAATCACTTCCAGAAATTTACAGCTGAAAAATTTAGTAATTTAGAAAAACTATTAGATAATATTTTACAACATGAAAACATCAATACTAAGATAATTCTAAACCATATTGAAAATTCAACACAGAAATCAGATGAAGTAAATCATGAACATTATCTAGATATACAAGACCAGATCACCTACTATGCCAATAAAAATGAAAAAGCACTAGAAAATATATATAAAGTTTTGATGAGTTTTGCAGAAAAGCAAATGAGTTCCGAAGAAAAACAAATGAGCTTGGAACTTAAAATAGAAGAAACAATGCATAATTCTCAAGACATGTTTGTTGCTATTACCAATATAGCAGAACATCTTTCTAAGGAAATAATAAATAATCACTATGAAACAACTCAAAAACTAAAAAACCATATAGATAATCCTCCTATCAATAAAACTACAGCAATACCATCTCCTGGTCCTTCCCTTGCAGCAGAGCCAATTGCTCCACAAGAGAGCTATCTATCCGTAGCAAAGAAATACGGGGTATTTAGCATTGATATTCATAATTCTTATGATAGCAAATTTAAATTATCAAATTTCATCTCTGGAAAAGATAAAATTAAACCTATATGGATGCATGCAGGTTCTAGTAATCATAATCATTTATTTACCAAAGTTGTAAATTGTGGTCATTCTAATAAGAATACAGATCTCGAAATATGCTATGATAATGACATTACAACATTATCTAATAAATTTGCTCATTTTAAAATAGAAGCTATAGGTAAAATTCTACCTACTGATATTATTATACAACATTAACAGTTTATTGTTATACTGCAGTAATTTAAATATTTCTTGCTATTTAGACTAGAAAAAACGAGTTGAAGTGTACAAAGAATATAAAAACTAGGGACGACAACATCCCTAGAGTTCTTAGCACCTAATTTTGTAAAGAGCCTGTTTTTATAGGCTTTCGAGCGAAAATTATAGTTTGATTTGCAACAATATCGTTTATATGGTAAAAATCAAGCTATCATTTGCAGACAAAAAAATTAAAAAGGATTTATAACAATTAGGTGCTAAGAAACCTAATACAAGGTAAAAGGCTATAACTATCTAATTTGTTATAATATCAAAATATATTATAAATTATTGTTTAAAAAAGGTATAAGAAAGAGTAATAGCAGTAACATCTTCTAGATAAGGATCTTTTTCAATCTCAGGATCAATATAGAAAGATACAGGCATTAATATCTCCTGTCCTGGAAGTAATAATTGTTGCTCAAAGCAAAAACATTGTATTTTATTAAAATAGGCACCAGCTTTATGGGGAGTAACATTATATATAGCCATACCGGTTATAGGCTTATTAGATAAATTTTTTGCCATATAAAAAACTAAAGTATTTTCACCAGTCTTCACTGCCACTTCATATTGCTTAGGCTTAAATATCCAAGGCAAATCTTTATCTACATTAGCATCAAATCTTACTTTAATCGTTTTAGTGCCTATCACATGAGTAGGTTGCGTATTAATTTTGGCTGTTCCCGCAAACCCAGTAAGTTTACAAAATAAGCTATAAATAGGTACCGAAGCATAAGTAAGCATCAACATCCCAGCTACTAGCATAAGTAATGACAAAGCTAGTTTACCATTTGAGTTCATAATTAGGTAATACTAAATTTAATTATAGAAATATAGAATAATAGTATTATCAGGCACAATAATATAGCTAACGTAACACAATTTTTATATTTCTTTTGCTTATGTAAATTATTGATTGGCATTTTTTATATTCCCTTATCATTAATTGGTAAATATAGCTTTTTAGCTTGTTAGTTGGTAAGTTGTCGTTCCTTGTCTTATGTACTATTTGTACAATTCACCTCATCTCTTCTAGCCTAAATAACAAGTTAATTTTCTATAGGTTAGTACTGATAATACACGCCTTCTATTATCATTGTAAAAAATATCATAAATAAGTATAATATTGAAAATCCAAAAGTTTTTTTAGCATAATAATAACTATTATCACTATATGACATAACTACATAATATAAAAATAGTATATTAAGCAATATAGCTACTATTAAATATGTGAAATGAGTAAACCATATAGCAGGTAATAAAGATGCTATACTTAATATAACTGTATATATTATAATTTGTCTTTTAGTGATTAATTCTCCATGCGTGACTGGCAACATCGGCACTTTTGCTTTTTTATAATCGTCTGCTTTATATAATGCTAAAGACCAGAAATGAGGTGGAGTCCAAAAAAATATAATCATAAATAATATAAATGACTCTACAGATACATTACTAGTCACCGCTGCCCATCCAATCATTGGTGGAATAGCACCTGCTGCACCGCCAATTACAATATTTTGTACTGTGCGACGTTTTAAATACATAGTATATACTAAAACATAAAATAAAATCGCTATCGTTAATAAAAAGGCTGATAATAAATTTACTGCAATAGCCATTATTAAGATAGAGAATGCAGCTAATAATATACCAAACTGTAATGCATCATCAGGATGTATAATACCACGTGGTATTGGCCGATTCTTCGTGCGCTCCATAATCATATCTATATCACGGTCATACCACATATTAATAGCTCCGGCAGCCCCAGATCCAAGAGCTATACATAAAATTGTAACTAATGCTATTAATGGATGTATACTACCAGGAGCTAAAAATAAACCTGCAGCTCCAGTAAAAACTACTAAGGACATTACACGTGGTTTTAGTAAAACAAAATAATCCCTAACCTGGGACTCAACTTTATGCTCAGTACTAGATAAATATGCAGAATTTGGGTATAGTTTATCATTGGTTAAAGCCATTTGATTTGGCAACATTATTATTACTCATTAAGATTAAATTTTTTAAACTACATTAAAAATGTAAAATACTCAACAAAGAATAATTATAACATATATTAGTATAAGGCTATATATTGTTAATGGTCCCATATATAATTTACTTAATATCTTGTAATTTACCTAACTCCTTAGGAACATAATTTTCATCATGCTTTGTTAATAATTCACTTGCTTCAAATATACCATTTACTTGTAATTTGCCCTTGGCAACTATTCCCTGCCCTACCCTAAATAATTTAGGTAATATACCTTTATAATGTACTATCACATTTTTTTTATTATCAGTAATAGTAAATATATGTTCGGTGCTACCGTTATAATGTTTAATACTACCCTCAACTACTAGCCCTCCCAGCCTTATTACTTTATTCTCTACCGATTCATAATTTTTTATCTCACTAGGGGTAAAGAAAAAAGTAATATTATCTTTTAACTGAAATAATATTATAGCAACTCCTAGAATAATTGATAAAATAGAGACACCAATAGTAAAAATACGCTGTTTTATATAATTCATACATTTACTGCCTATTCTTTGAACCAGCTTTTTTTAACAAGATAACCTTATTAAACTCTTTTTCCTTATTTTCTAACTCTTTCCATGCTGTTATTCCTAATGAAGCCATTATAATAAACCATAATAGATAGGCACTTAGTATGTAATAAAAATACTCACTCATAATAAATTAGACAACTGTTAACAATATTTTAAGGTAAAGATTGTATTAATATTCTTATGAATATAATAGACTATATTCATATAATAACTTATTATATATAACAATGTAATATTTATGGCAAAAGCTATTATAATTGAAAATACAGGTTCTCCTAGTGTTTTAAAATTCAAAACAATCAAGGATACTAAGCCTCCAAAGGGTATGGTTCTCATAAAACATACTGCTATAGGTATAAACTTTATTGATGTATATTATCGGAATGGTTCTTATTCTCTACCTAAGCTACCTGCTATCTTAGGTTTTGAAGCATGCGGTTATGTAGAAGAAATAGGAGAAGGCGTAGAAGGTATAACAATAGGAGAGCGCTATGCATATGCGACTGCACCAATGGGATCTTATTGTGATACTCGTATTATAGATCCTCAATATTTAATTGCAGTTCCTGAAGGTATATCCGACGAACAAGCTTCTTCCACATTATTTAAAGGACTTACTGCCCACTATCTATTGCGCAGAACATTTTTTGTAAAACCTGACGATAAAATCTTAATCCATGCAGCTGCCGGAGGGGTTGGCCAATTATTATGTAGTTGGGCGCGATTCTTACGTGCTACAGTAATAGGCACAGTTGGCTCTGAAGAAAAAGTAGAAACAGCCCTAAAAAATGGGTGCCACCATGTAATTAATTACAATACTACTGATTTTGCTAAAGAAGTTAATAATATTACAGAAGGGCAAGGAGTAGCCGTAGTTTATGATTCTATAGGTAAAAATACCTTGCTTAAATCTATAGAATGTTTAAGCAATTTCGGCCTACTTGTGAGCTTTGGACAGTCCTCAGGTATGCCAGATCCTATAGATTTGTCTGTGTTAAGCCCAAAATCTCTTTTTATTACAAGACCTTCACTTTTTAACTATAAATCTGATAGAATGGAGCTAATATTAAGTGCAAATGAAATTTTTGAATTATTAAAAAGAAATATATTGGCTTGTAATATAAACAAATATAACTTTGATAACGTTATACAAGCTCATCAAGATTTAGAAGAACGAAAAACTCAAGGTTCTTCTGTGCTTATAGTATAAGTATAATTTGATATGAGACTTAAACAGTGACAAATAATAAGATAAGGCAGTCAAAGTTTTCCGTAACCATCTCTAAACAATTAACTGTCAATATAATTTTGTTTATTATTGTTATTACATTATCTACATATTTTTTACTTAAACATACTAATGAAGAACTAAAACTTTTTAATGAAGAATTACAAGGATTAGGTACCAATCATAGGTTACTGCAACTATTAATTGATTTAACTGAACATTCTATCTTAAAACTCCAATATGATTATGGTACGCAAGATACAAAAGAGGAATTAGACCAGAAAACATCTGAAATCGAAACAAAAATTTCTGCTTTATTTAATGAATATGCAAAGTTAAACCCTTCCACACCCAAACTTGGCGATACAGTAAAAGAACAATGGCATAAGATAATAAATGATAAATTCGATAACATTAATGATTATGAAAAGCTTTATATTCCTTTATTAAAAGAAATTAAAGAAGCAATAAATTACGTAGGTCTTTCTTCAAAGTTAACTTTAAATACTGAAATAAATTTATACTATTTAAGCTATGCAATTTTATATACTATACCCTACAATTTTGAATTATCTACTCTTATCACCCATAATATGTATCCTCTATATATACAAAAGACACCTTTAGATAGCGCACATAAACAAAAACTTATTATTAACACCAATTTTTTGGAAAAGCTCAGTCATAAGGTATATAAAGAATTAAATACAGTAATGTATAATGATTTGTCCCCCGAAGTAAGAGATAATCTTTCTAAGGATATGATAAAATATCATAATGCATTAAGTGTTTTTCTTAAATATACTAACCAAAGTTTAACTGATACAAGTAATATAAAAGCTGAAGTATTTTTAATGTCATATTATGATGTTAAGCAAGCCTCATATAACTTATATATAGCTAGTATATCTGCTTTACAAGAACTACTATCAAATAAGCTCAAATCAAGAAAACAAATCTTTTTCAGAATATTATTTAGCAATATAGCTATACTTATTTTTGGTATAATTAGTTACCAAGTAATTAAATATAATATTATTAAACCTATGAGTAATTTACATCATGTAATGTTAAATTTAGCTGATAATAACTTAAACACCTATGTTCCCTACCAAAACAAATATAATGAAATTGGAGACATGGCAAGAGCTTTAGAATTATTTAAACAAACTGCTATTAAAGTTGAACAAATGGCCTCTACTCAATATAAGGAGAGTGTAGAAAAAGAAAAACGTAATCAACTACTTAAAGAACAAATTAATAATTTTGATCATAGAGTATCAAAGATTTTAGAAATATTTAGTTTTGCTATTTCAAAACTTATAGAAAAAGTTAATACTGTTTCTAATTCAGCCAATATTTCTAGTCAAAATGCAAATGAAGTAGATCATATCTCGAAGACTGTAATACAAAATGTTTCAATAGTAGAATCTTCTACTGATTATTTAATTTCCTTAATTTCAGAAATGTCAAATCATATTGGTAGTTCTAATACAACGGTTCATACTGCAGTAAAAAGCTCAAATGAAGCAGATAATATTATTAAAAAATTGGAAGAAAATGGTAGAAAAATTGGTAATGTAGTCAATATTATATATAGTATTACTCATAAAATAAATTTGTTAGCTCTTAATGCTACCATTGAGTCAGCTAAGGCTGGTAAAAGTGGTAAAGGTTTTGCTGTTGTAGCATCAGAAGTCAAAAATCTTGCAAAACAAGCCTCTCAATCTACCGATGAAATTGCAGGTTATATTAGAGAAATTCAACTTATTAGTACTGAAGTAATTAATACTTTGGAATATATATCAAATGCCATCAATGACATAAAACAAGTATATGCTAGCCTCACTGATAATCTAGATCATCAAAATTCTGCGACAACTGATATTGCACATATTATGCAACTTGCTTCTGGTGATGTACAAAAACTAGGGAATAATATAGAAGTCTTAAATAATACTGCTAATGATACTAATCATTGTTCTAAAGAATTATTAGAAGTTTTACAAGATTTAATAAATCAATCTGCCCAATTAAAAACTGAAATTATAGATTTTTTAGCTAGCATGAGACATTAATTTATATAATTAATTAATATACCCTAGTTGTATAGTTTTTCTCAAATACGAATATAGTAAATTATTTTTATCACATATTACACTTGATATTTAATATTTTTTGTTATACAATGTAACATTATCTTCAGGGCAGAGTACAATTCTCTACCGGCGGTATTTTACAGTTGTTTAATAAACTTACTTGTAAAGAGCCCGCGAGCTTTACTAGGGTTTCTTAGTATAGCAGATCTGGTCTAAGCCAGAGCCGACGGTCATAGTCCGGATGGAAGAAGAGAATAATAATAAAAGAATGTTTTTAATATAAAAATAGTAACCATATTAATAATTTTTGTGATTTAAATTCAATTTGAGCGCAGGTAATATATTCTAATAGAATTATATCATACATAAATACCAAGCTATATCGTTAGCTCAAATTATAATGTTATTATTACACATTTATTAAGTATATTACTTTTACATAAACCGATAATATTCCTCTATATATTTTTCCTTGTCCTTGAGAATGTAATTAAATAATTTTCTTACAGGAACAACATGACTCATCATAGAAAAAAAATGTTACAAGCTTTAAAATTAGCTAGATATGGTAACATTACAACTTCTCCAAATCCTATGGTTGGATGTATTATTGAAAATCATGGTCAAATAGTTGGAGAGGGATGGCATAAATTTTCTGGCGAAGATCATGCTGAAATCATTGCATTAAGGCAAGCTGGACATCTAGCCAAAGGTGCAACAATGTATATTAATTTAGAACCATGTAACTATTTTGGCCTCACACCTCCCTGTACTCACTCCATTATCAAGGCAGCAATTAAAAAGGTATATGTAGCAATTAAAGATCCCAACCCGTTAGTAGCAGGTAAAGGACTTGATCTATTAACGCAAGCAGGGATTGAAATAGAGGTAGGTTTATGCTCAGAAGAGGCAACTAAACTTAATAAAATATATCTTCATTATATAACTCAAAAGAGACCTTATATTATATGTAAATGGGCGATGTCATTAAACGGCAAAATCACCACAGGCTATGGTGAAGAAAAATGGATAAGCTGCTCCAAAGCCCGCGAACATACACATAATATACGCAAAAGCTGTGATGCAATATTAATAGGTTCAAACACTGCTTTAATTGATAATCCTAAACTTACCTATCGTAATAAAGAACCTATAGATAGACATCCAACTAGGATAATTTTAGATACTAAAGGTAAACTACCTCTTAGTTTAAATATTTTTGATCCAGCATTGCCAGGAAAAACTATTTTAGTTACAACTAATTTATGTAATCAAAATTACTTAAAATCCCTAACACAAAATAATATTGAAACCCTAATTGCAGAAACAAACCATTTAAACCAAATCTCATTACCAAATTTACTTGATCAATTAGGTGCTTTAAAAATATCGAGCCTACTAGTCGAAGGAGGCGCAGAAGTACATACTAGCTTTATTAATGCAGGATTAGCGAATGAGGCATTAATATATGTAACACCTAAAATTATCAACCATCCACATGCTCTTAATTTTATAAATAATAAATTCATTTTGGAATCTTCTATAGATTTCAATTTTACTTCCATCAAACAAATCAAAAACGATTTGCTTTTAACTGCTGAATTTACCAATCAATAGGAGTAATTTATGTTTTCAGGGATTGTTGAAGCTACTGGACTCATTACTAACATAATAAAAAATAATACTGATATTACCATGTCAATATCTTCAACCTTAAGCCAAGAACTTAAAAGGGGTGATAGTATAGCAGTGAATGGATGCTGCCTAACTGTGATTAATATAGATCAGAATTCTTTTAGCGTACAAATTATTAAGGAAACGATTGATAAAACTAACTTGAAATATTTAAATATTAATTCTCTAGTGAATTTAGAGCAATCGATTACCTTGAATCAGCGTATAGGTGGGCATTTTGTCCAAGGGCATATAACTAATGTAGCAAAAATTACCTCTATTAAGCAAATGGGAGATTCTAAGCTAGTATATTTTAACTACCCAAAAGAACTTACTCCTTACATAATACATAAAGGTTATATTACTATAGATGGCATGAGCATTACCGTTATAGATATAACTGACAGTTTATTTTCAGTTGCTTTCATACCTTATACTATTTCTCATACTATTGTTAATTTATACACTTTAGGTACGTTAGTGAATTTAGAGATTGATATTATTGGCAAATATATTGAGAAATTTATTAACCATATTAAAATAGGTACACAGAATGGATAAAATAGAACATGCACTCAATAGCTTGTCTAAAGGGCAAATGATTATTATTACCGATGATGAGAAAAGAGAAAATGAAGGAGATTTAGTAGTTGCAGCTGAAAAAATTACTCCTGAATCCATAACCTCTATGGCTCATAATGGTGGAGGCTTAATATGTTTATCTATGACTCAAGCCAAGCTAACCGCTCTTGGTATACCTCTGATGGTGCCTATAACAAAGAACAAAGATCAAAAAAAAACTGCCTTTACCATCAGTATCGATGCGGCTCAAGGCATAACCACAGGTATTTCAGCTGCTGACCGAGCCAAGACCATACAAATTGCCATAGATGATAATAGTACAGCAGGTGATATTATAATGCCTGGTCATATTTTCCCCTTGCAAGCTCAAGAGGGGGGAGTTCTCGAAAGGCGCGGCCACACAGAAGCAAGTATAGATTTAGCTATAATGGCTGGGCTTAATCCTTCAGCAGTTATATGTGAAATAATGGGCCAAGATGGCAATATGCTAAGGGGTAAAAAACTTCAGGAATTTGCAGCAAATTTTGATTTACCAATCATTGCAATAGAAGAAATTGTTAATGTAAGACAAAAAGAGCTTCGTGGTTACGGCATTTCGTCTATTTCTCCAACTATTAATTTACCTACTACCTATGGGATATTTCAGTCTTTTTCATTTACAACAATAGATGATGATAAAGAACATTGTATATTAATGAAAAATATACATAAAACAAAATTTCCTCTGGTACGCATTCATTCTGAATGCCTCACAGGAGATGTTTTTAAATCTTTAAGATGTGACTGCTCTTCACAACTACATTTTTCTTTAGCTCAAATTCAAAAAGAAGATAGTGGGATAATAATATATTTGCGCCAAGAAGGCAGAGGTATAGGATTAATCAATAAACTACGAACTTATGCTTTACAACAACATGGTTTTAATACTGTCACTGCTAACCAGGCCATAGATTGCCCTGTAGATAACCGCGATTATAGTGCTGCTCAAAATATCTTAAAATATTTAAAGATAAAATCTCTCCGACTAATGACTAATAATCCTGAAAAATTAAACTCCTGTAGCCAAATATGGAAAAATAATAATTTGGTCCGGGTCCCCCTTTCTTCTACAATCAACCCTTATAATAGGCACTACTTATCAACCAAAATCAATCAACTTAATCATTTAATGGTATTAGAAGATGAGTATTAAAATTGCAATAATAGTAAGTAAATTTAATTTAACTATAACAAGAAAACTATATCAATCTACAGTCAAAACCTTGAAATCTTTAGATCTCAAAGATAATCAAATAAATACTATATGGGTTCCAGGAGCTATAGAAATTCCAATTACCGCTAAATACTTAGCTTTAACAAAACAATACCAAGCTATCATATGTCTTGGCGTTGTAATAAAGGGCGAAACAAGCCATTTTGAATATGTATGTTCGCAGGTCAGTTATGGATGTCAAAAGCTTGCCTTAGAATATACAATCCCTATTATCTTTGGCATTTTAACTACCTATAATATCGAGCAAGCTTTAGCACGAGTTCGAGGGAAAAAAAATAAAGGTGTGGAGTTAGCAAAAACAGCATTAGAAATGATTAATGTGATACATAAAATCAAAGATATGCCGTAAAATTATGATATCTAAAAAAATCTTGATTAAAGGTAAATCTTTTAAAGGTAATCAGCTGGGACGTAAAATAGGCTTTCCTACCATCAATCTATTACCTCCTCCAAATATAATTCTGCCTAAATTTGGCGTGTACGCAGCTAAAACACATCTTAATAACAAAGTTTATAGGAGTATAATAAATATAGGTATTAGACCTTCAATTAATTTAGGTACAGAAAAAATAATAGTTGAATCTCATATTTTTGGCGAAGTAGAACAAGATTTATACGATATTTTGATTAGTGTAGAGTTATTCCACTTCATTAGAGAAGAAAAGAAATTTGATAATTTAGAAGAATTAAAAACTCAAATTGCTAAAGATTGCTCTTATGTAAAAACTTTATTTCATAGTTTTTACAACCTATAGTTGTGTAAATTTATTGACTATCAACCATAAGTATTTTACCATTTATAGTATGTATTCCTATCTAACTTCGAAGTAATATAATGATTTTAGTCTTTTTCATTGCTATATTTTTATACATACTTATAAATAACTTTTATAACCAAAAAGTATTATTATTCAAATATTCTACTACTATTATCGTTATGCTTTATACAGTATATGAAATAGAGTTTTTAACTACTAATCTTGACTTAAGTAAAAGTGAAAATATAAATTGTCTAAGATATAAACATAAAACCTTATATAAATTACTTTCTCAATTAAAGAATATAAACTTTACCCACACAAAAAAATTAGATGAGATAATCAATCTTTTAAAAAATACCATTGATATTTATTTTGTTAACAGCCAATCTTTACAATTTAAGTTCAAATATAAAGGATATTTTCGTAATTATATAAATAAATTAAATAAATTAAAAAATATATTAAAATTCTATAATAATCTATATTTAGACTAGATTAAAGCCCTAAACACTGTAAAAATTCCCTTAAATTTGCAATTTTAGGAGAACAAACTCTTGAAACTTCAACCAACATTTTTAAATTTTCTGTTATAAAATTTTCTATTTTACCCAAAAGACCAGATTCACTAAGACCTTTCAAAGCATAATAAGTTGCGGTTATGGCAGGAATACAAATAATTAAATACCATCGTGATAAAATACCTAATACAAACGGAGAAAAATTTTTAAACTGAGCACTATTAAAAAAGGCATCTATACGTTTAAAAAGCTCAATCAAATATGCAATCACGGTTACCTCTTTATAATTCATAATAGTATATTCAGATTACTATAAAATAAGTTCTGAGTCCAAAGCAATTTATATTATCATAGAAATTTTTAAAAAAATAATGACTTTCAATCAATTTCGTGTTAGATTGCCACGCGTTATAACAAATTAAGTTGTATTTGAGACGAAGAGCGATAAGCTAAGCCTACAATTAGGAGGAGAGCTTTGAGCTAACTGCGTTCGCAAGTTCAAATCAATTTACTATAGAACTAATAAATATTTACACATATTAATATAATGGATCAACAAGCAATTATTAAAGAATTTGAAGACGCACAGGCTATACTTAGAGGACATTTTATTTTATCTTCAGGTTTACATAGCGATACATATCTTCAATGTGCTCGTGTATTAATGAATGCAAGTAGAGCTGAAAGGTTGTGTAACGCCCTTGCAAAAAAAATCGTTAACTCTTTATCTAATATAAATTTTGACATTATAGTATCTCCAGCTATGGGAGGGGTAATAGTTGGCTATGAAATGGGTAGACAACTTAATATACCGTCAGTTTTTTGTGAGAGAGCAAATGGTGTATTTGCCTTAAGGAGAGGCTTTAATATACCGAATAACGCTAATGTTCTGATAGTAGAAGATGTTCTAACAACTGGTAAATCCTCCAAAGAAGCGTTTACATGTGTAGAAGAAAACGGCGGAAAAGTAGTAGCAATAGCTTCACTTATAGATAGAAGTAATGCTCCTCTTAACCTTGAGGTACCCTTTATATCTCTTTTAAGAATAGAGGCAAAAACTTATGCAGAGGAAACATTACCAGCTCATTTAAAAAATATGGAAGCAACAAAACCAGGAAGTAGAAATTTAGCCTAGTTTTTCTAAATTATGAGATATTTTATTATTTTTTAACATGTTTAATTCTTTAGTATCAAATATTCTTTCTGCTATTTTTTTACCATATTCCTTATGATAATCATACTGGTATAGCCAAGAACCCCAATAACGTTTATTTTCATCATGAGATAAAAAATATAATATATCATCTTTTGTTATAACTAGCTGTTCTTCTGATGTATATCGTAAATATAATAATGATAATATAGCTTGTTCATGTAAATGAATCAAAAATTTTTTAACATCTTCTTTAAAAATTACATTCGGTTGTTCAGTAACAATGCGTGGATCTCTGCTATATTTTAACCATTGCTGAATAAACTCACGATTTTTTTGATTATTGACTAATAAAACTACTGATGCACATAAATGCAGTGCATTATAACATTCTTCTCGATCACAATCCATTAGCACATAGGCATCTCTTTTTACAAAATGATAATTTTTAGCATGAGATGTATGTAATTTAATTTTTCCTTCGGCAGACATTCCATTATATACAAGTACTCTATTGTATTTTTTAGTAAGTTCTACTAACAAACTTAAATCATTTTTTATATGATAATCACCATCTAAATATAAAATTATTTCTCCTTCTGGCAATCTGCGCATTGCATCAAGAATAATATAAGGCTTCCATAACCAATAACCTGCACCACGTTTTTTTTCTAGTATAAACTTATTATCCATATAAAATTTGTGATCAAGATCTTGAGGACTATAGGTAAAAATTCTGTCAATACCATAATCATGCGCTGATTGATTTTGGAGCTCACGATTTGAATATTGTACTAATCCGCCCCCAGCATAGTTTACTAAAGTAATCTGATCAATTTTTTTAAAGGCAGTACCAATATGATTTTTTATAGCTTTATATTCAAATAATGCGTCATAATATATAATTATTAAATATATATATACTGATAAAAGCAATATCACTAATATCATTAGTGCATCAAAACTTTTGATTAATCTATTCGTAAACCTTGCTATCATTTATATTACTATATAAATATTTTGTTAAACGTTTAACATGTTACCTTATTTATATTAAGAAATAATTAATACGTTTATTGTTAGAAGAGAGCAATATATTTTGAACAAATATAGAGTAAAGGTGATTTAAAATAGTACTAGAAGAGGATTTATCATGAAACTTAAGTTAAAAACCAAAAGTATAAAAATATAGTAAATTGACTTTAATCTAGGATGTAGTTAGCTCAAAATTTTCCTACTATTTGCAGGCTTCGCTTATCACTCTTATAGCAAAAACAGTTTAAGTTTGATACAAGGAATGAGGAGCACATCCTACTAATTGCTAGGTGAATATTGATCGACACCGCATGAAAATTCAAATGTTTTTACTATAGTCCCATATACAACTTAGTTTACTGATAGGTAATAATAATTTTGGCTAATATACTATAGTTTCTTGATTTAAATTAACATATGCGTCACTCTTCGCTAATCTAACAAAAACTAGGTTTCTCTCATCATGCTTATCTGCTAAGGAAGCTGAAAAAACTATAATAGCCATATTTCTTACATTCATCACCTTTTGTACAATCTGATTGTCACCTTTGAATTCTAATGCATTAGGTAAATCTTAGAGTAGTATTTTAAGTATGATGAAGATCTAGGAGCATCGGCACTCACTAACCACGGAAAATTAATTTAAATTAAAAATTATATAAAACTAGATATTACTCCTTTAGTTCTCCCCAAAAATCTTTAACTTTTTGAAAAAAGCTCTCAGATTTAGGGTTAGATTTACCACTATCTTCTTTATTAAATTCCTCTAATAATTCTTTTTGACGAGAAGTCAAATTAACTGGTGTTTCTACAAGTACATGCACATACATATCTCCTCTATTTTTAGAGCGAACAATAGACATACCTTTACCTTTTAATCTAAATTGATCACCGGTTTGTGCACCAGATGGTATAGTAACTTTTGTTTTAGTACCCTCAATAGTTGGTACTTCTATATTACCGCCGAGTGCAGCTATAGCCATTTTTAGTGGAATTTTACAATGTATATTTGCACGTTCGTCAACTGTAAAAAATGGGTGAGGTGCGATAGTAATAAATATATAAAGATCACCAGCTGGCCCCCCTCTTACTCCTGCTTCACCTTCCCCAGCAAGCCTTATACGCGTACCATTTTCTACCCCCGCAGGAATTGATACCACAAGGTTTTTCTCACGATTTACTCTACCAGCCCCAGAACATATTCTGCAAGGATTTTTAATCGTTTTACCCATACCATTACAAGTAGGACATGTTCTTTCAATAGCAAAAAAACCTTGCTGTGATCTAATTTTACCAGATCCTCTACAACTACTACAAGCAGCTGCTTCTTGCTTATCTTGGCTACCAGTAGCATTACAAGTATCACATTTTAACATTGTAGAAAATTTAATGCTTTCCTGTTTACCATGAAAAACTTCTTCTAAGGATACATTTAAATTATATCTTAAATCAGCACCCCTAACGCGATGAGAAGCATTGGAAGCGGCACGACCAGCTCCCATAAAATCTCCAAAAAAGTCGCCAAATATATCAGATATATCTTCAAAACCAGCAGCACCAGCCCCTGCATTACCTGCACCTTGTTTAAAAGCATTATGACCATATCGATCATAAGCAGCTCTTTTCTGCTCATCTTTTAATATATCATAAGCTTCATTAACTTCTTTAAATTTACGCTCTGCTTCTTTATTACCTGGATTTAAATCCGGGTGATACTTCTTTGCAAGTTCACGATAAGATTGCTTAATCTTATCGCCACTTGCATCACGTGCAACTCCAAGTATTGTATAATAATCTGTAGTAGACATAACCCTATATTATTAATTATTTTTATCTTTTACTTCTTCATATTCCGCATCTACCACTTTGCCTTCACTTGTATTACTATCATTAGAAGCATTAGTAGAAGAAGCACTATCATCAGCTGCATTTGTTTTATACATATGCTCACCCATTTTCATAGATACTTCCATCAAAGCTTGAGTTTTATCCTGAATAAGCTGTAACTCATTTCCATTTATTACACCTTCTAGATCCGATATTGCTACTTCAATATTAGCTTTGTCTGAATCTGGTATCTTATCACCATGTTCTTTTAAGCTTTTCTTAGTAGAATGTATCAGACTATCAGCATGATTTTTTGCCTCTACAAGTTCTCTGCGCTTTTTGTCTTCACCGGCTTTACTTTCAGCCTCTTTGACCATACGTTCAATTTCATCATTTGCCAAGCCACCAGAAGCCTGAATTTTTATCTGTTGTTCTTTTCCTGTAGCTTTATCCTTGGCTGAAACATGCACTATACCATTAGCATCTATATCAAAAGTAACTTCAATCTGAGGCATACCACGCATAGCTGGCGCAATACCCTCCAAATTAAACTGACCAAGTAATTTATTGTCAACAGCCATTTCCCTTTCACCCTGGAATACTCTAATAGTTACAGCTGATTGATTATCTTCAGCAGTTGAAAAGACCTGGCTTTTCTTAGTTGGAATAGTGGTATTACGCTCAATAAGACGTGTAAAAACACCACCTAAAGTTTCAATACCTAAAGAAAGAGGTGTTACATCAAGCAATAATATATCCTTTACCTCACCAGTTAATACACCCGCCTGTATAGCAGCACCAAGTGCTACCACTTCATCAGGGTTAACTCCTCTATGAGGATCACGACCAAAGAAACTTTTTACTGTTTCTATTACTTTAGGCATTCTGGTCATTCCACCTACAAGTACTATCTCTTGTATATCGCTTGCTTTTAAACCAGCATCCTTTAAAGCTTGTTCACAAGGTTTTATAGTTCTGCTAATTAGATCATCCACAAGACCTTCTAATTTAGCTCTGGTAATTTTCATATTTAAATGTTTAGGACCACTAGAATCTGCAGTTATATAAGGCAAATTTATTTCTGTTTGCATTGCACTGGAAAGTTCAATTTTTGCCTTTTCTGCTGATTCTTTTAATCTTTGTAAAGCTAAAGGATCTTTTCTTAAATCTATATTATTTGTAGCTTTAAATTCATCTGCAATATAATCTATTATTCTAGCATCAAAATCTTCCCCACCTAAAAATGTATCACCATTTGTAGATTTTACTTCAAATACACCATCACCTGTCTCTAAAATAGATACGTCAAAAGTACCACCACCCAAATCATATACAGCTATAGTTTTTGTTCCAGATTTATCAAAACCATATGCAAGCGCTGCTGCAGTCGGTTCATTGATAATACGCAATACATCGAGGCCAGCTATCTTTCCTGCATCTTTTGTAGCCTGACGCTGTGCATCATTGAAATAAGCTGGTACAGTAATAACTGCTTGGGTTACTTTTTCTCCTAAATAATTCTCTGCAGTTTCTTTCATTTTTTGTAAAATAAAAGCACTAATTTGACTAGGAGAATATTTTTGTCCACGTAGCTCCACCCAAGCATCTTTATTATCAGCTTTTATAATCTTATAAGGTACTAAATTAATATCCTTTTGAGTCGTAGGATCATCGTAAGTACGACCTATTAACCTTTTCACAGCAAAAATCGTATTATCATGGTTAGTGACTGCTTGTCTCTTAGCAGGGTCACCTACCAACCTTTCCCCAGAAGAAGTCTCTGCTACTACCGAAGGAGTAGTTGCTCTACCTTCCGCATTAAAAATAACTTTAGGATCTTTACCATCCATTACAGCAACACATGAGTTAGTAGTACCCAAGTCAATACCAATAACTTTACCCATTTTTCCTCTCTATTACAAAAATTACTTTATTAAATTATTCTATTACAAACCAGATGATACTTATATAGGTATCTATTTTTTGTATACAAGTACCGAACTAAATTATTAGTGGTATTTTTTAATATTAATCCAAATTAATATTGTATTTTTTCCATAAATCCGGCCTTCTATTAGCTGTAATTTCTTGAGCTTTTTTAAAACGCCATTGTTCAATTACTTGGTGATTACCTGATAATAATAGTTCTGGTACAGTTCTATTTTTCCATATATTTGGCCTAGTATAATGTGGATACTCCAATAAATATTCATATTCATTTTGACCAAAACTTTCTTGACTAAGCGCTAAATCTTTACCTAATACCCCTGGCAATAATCTAACCGCTGAATCAATCATATTCATAGCAGCTAATTCGCCTCCTGACAATATAAAATCACCTATACTAATTTCTTCAATATTATATTCTTCAATAACGCGTTCATCAATACCTTCAAATCTGCCACATATAATTAATATATGCCTATAATCTAATAATTCTCTTATTTTCTGCTGAGTCAATAATTGCCCCCTAGGAGACATATAAAACATTTTTTGTGCAAACGATGCACTTTCGATAGCCTTACCTAGGATGTCTGGTCGCATAACCATACCACTTCCACCACCAAAAGGTCTATCATCTACTGTTCTGTGTGGATTTTCTGCAAAATCTCTAATATTACGTAAATCTAAATTCCATATACCTTTTCGTAAAGCGCTTCCTACCACCGAGTAGCCAAGTGGCCCAGGAAACATTTCTGGGAAAAGAGTTAAAATTGTAACTTCCCAAGAGTTTTTTGCCATCATATATTCTGTACTAAGCTATTAGGATAAAAGCTGAATTAAAGAGGTATCACCTTTTTTAATAGCATAATCAAGAGGGGTATTACCAATATAATTACGTATAGATGGATTAGCTCCCATTACAATCAAGGCATTTGCAATATCATAATACCCTTTTACTACAGCTATATGTAATGCTGTAGAACCTTCTGCGTCTATATCGTTAACATTAGCACCTTTAGCTAATAATAACCTTACTACATCTACTTGTTCCATTAAAGTAGAATATATCAATAGAGTTTCTCCATGTTTATTTTTAGTATTAATAGATATATAATTATTATTTATTAAAGCACGTATACCATTTAAATCACCTCTTACAATAGATTCAAAAGCCATATCCTTGTATGAATCACTTTGAATAGGCTCTGAAAGATGCCTATTATCTTTATTATTAGCAGATATCAAGCTTGCATCATAAGATTTGGCCACTTTATAATTTATCTTTAATAATTTATTAATAAAATTTGCGTTCTCGCTATTAGTTACTATATGCTTGACCTTATTCTTTAATTGTTTACGTTGTTCATCAGTTAAACTTTGATCATCATAATATATAGGCGCAATATCATATGGTATATTAGTATCATCCGCTAATACAGATGATATTTCTTGTTTTAAAAATTCCTCTGAATCTTTTCGAATTTTCGTTTTGTCCTCAGATACTATCTTCTTAACAGAAGGATTAGTTTGTTTAAAAACTTTTGGCGCCGTTTCTTTTATCTCTGGTAAGCTATTTTGAACTTTTGTTTGATTACTTTGCGTATTATCAGATGTATTTGTCTTCTTATCTGATGTTTTTTGATCTACTACCTTTTCATCAGGTGTTTTTTGTTCTACTTTTTTTGACGAATCCGCGGCAGATTTTTCTGTATTTGTATTATGATCATTAACTAAACTACCAATATTTATATTATTATTCCATGGCGTAAAGTCCGTTGTATTATATTTAATAGGCGAATCTTGTGACGATGATTTTAATACTTTACTATTAGAACCATTCAAACTTGGTGATGAAGGAGAAGCACTTATATTATTAATATTTTGTTCATTAGACGATAGTGTATTTTCTTGGTTGGTAATGGCTGGAGTATTGGATAGCTGCTGAGCCATTAATCCAATATCACTATATAAAAATATAGCCAATATAATAACATTCCTAAGCAATCGCAGTATTTTCATAATCAATCTTCATCTTTAGGAATTAACTTCTGTACTTCTTTTTCTACAATATGTTTTACTATACTAGGTAAATTACTATCTAACCATTCTTTTAAATATGGTTTTAAAATTTCAATAATTAAATCTTCTAATGAGGTACCGTTTCTAAAAGACAATCCATCTGATAAAGGTTTACTTACTGTACGCACCAGATTCTTTAAGGTTTCAGACGTTTCCGCAACTGTTTCCTCAGAAAGCATCACATTCTTAGGAGATTTATTTAAAGATTCTAATGATTTGCTATCTTGATTTTTATTAGTCATTATCTGTGTTTCATCATTGCCTATATTATTCTGAGATAATTTTAAATCTTGCTTTCCTTTTTTGACCTCTAATTGATTTGAATTTTCTTCTATTAACTCATCTTCGCTATTTCCAGAAGTAGATTGATTATAAATTCCTTTTTTATCTTTAATATCTACACCTTCTTCTAATTGAATACTATTTTTTTGGTTATCTATTTCACCATCCTGTACTATTTCAGTTAGTTCTAATACATCTTCCTTGCTATTATCTCCAGTGATGACTCCTTTAATAGTTTGCAGAATTTGTTCTACTGATACCGCTTGCTCTCCAATATTTTTCATTTCAAACCAAAGTTAAGTTATTATTTTAGTAATTATACCAACAGTTTTAATAAATAGCATATTATATTAATACTATAAACACATTTTATATCACAATGTGTTAAATTTTATTTAATTTTTACTCCTCAGAAAAACCTATTAGTTGTTTTTTTGCTTTATTATAATATGCATTAGTATCAAATACTTTAACTGGCAATTTTAATTTTTGTGCTGTTAAATCTCCTACCGATGCTTTTAAGGTATAAGTACTTAAAACTTTACTATATTTTACATTACTTAACCTAAGTTTTGCTTGAAATAATTTTTGCTCTGCCTCTAATACATCTAAAAGCGTACGTGTACCCACTTCTTCTTCTTGTTTCATGCTATCTAAAGCTATAGACGCAGCATCAACGGCATCGCTAGAAGACTTAAATGCTTCTTTATATGATGATAATTTATTCCAAGCCTCAATAACTCCCTCAATTACCTGCTCTCTAGACTTCTGAAGTGTATATTTAGAACCTTGAACTTCTATTTTACTATTACGTACTGCCATATATTCAAGACCTGACTGATATATAGGTATTTGAACATTTAACATTACCTTTTTATCGATTACTTTTTGAATAACCCTTTGTGCGGCATTGTTAAGTGTATTATTATCTTGCCTTGCAACAGAAGCATTAATAGAGGCGGATGGCAAAATTCCTAATTTACTACGTACTAATAAATCTTTTTTAGAATCCATATTTAACCTAGCGCTAATAACTACTGGATGGTTATTAGAAGCTATTTCAACCAAATCTCTAAGATTCAAAGGTAAGTTATTAATCTCTTGAATCATAGCTAAATTTGCAGGTTCTATACCTATTACTTGTTTATATTTAGCTTTTGCTATTTCATAATCACCTTCAGCTTGAGCTTTGGACGCTAAAGCTGAAGATAATTGAGATTTTGATTCAGCTACATCAGACCTTGTGGCATCCCCTACTTCAAATCTTTCTTCTGCATATTGTAAAGCCTTAGCAAGCATTTGAACATTGTAAATATTAATATCTAAAGACTCTTTTGCATACAAAACTCCTATATATGCTTGAATAGCAGATAACAATACTTGTTGTTCAGTATTATAAAATGAAGCTACATTTGCAAAAAAAGCTTTTTTGCTTGCTTTAACTCCAAAAACGCTACTACCTGAACTAAATATAGGCTGCTTAACTTGGATACTATCCGCAGAGATAGGTCCATTCAGTTGATTACTGGGTATATTTTTTACTTTTATATTTTGATAGTCCCTACCTCTGTCAATTCCCGCAGCTATACTGGGTAAAAATTCAGCACTTGCTTTGTATACATTTGTACCTGCAGCTTTGAGTTGCTCAAGTGCTTCCTGCAGATTAGGATTATTGTTATAAGTATGAGTCAAGGCTTGGAATAAATCTATAGGCTGAGCTGGATCAGAAGATTTAGCGTAAGATGAGTTTGATAATAATATTACCGTAATTACAGAAAAAAATAAATTTATAATTGTTTTATCAGCTCTACTCATCAATGCCCTATTGTTCTTATAATTATACTAAAAAAAATTTTATAAAATTAAAGTCTTTTTCGTTTAAGTAGTCAAGAATATACCTATATAAAAACTTATATTACATAAGCAAAATATTTATATAAGCAATCTAAATGCCACAACTGATCTAAAAATCAAAGTATTTTTATACTTATTATTATAAAAATTGCAATTCGTAAATTTAACTATTGAATTATAATCAATTTTGTTTATATACTCGTTACAATAATGAACTTATATAAACCTGGCTGGGTAGCAAAGTGGTAATGCCGTGGACTGCAAATCCTCAATGCGCCGGTTCGATTCCGGCCCCGGCCTCCAATAAGTATTAGGTTAGTGATAAATATATTACATGGATTTTTAGCCATTTTTTTATTGTTTTCTCCTCTTGTATACGCAAAGGATGATAATTCTTTTACAAACAAATTTTATAATCCTTTATTAATAGCTACGCAAAAAAATCTACTCACAGATATAGTTTCTTTAATAAATAAGGGATACAATGTTAATACTCGTGAAAATAATATTACTCCATTGTTAATGGCCTCCTATAATAATACTATAATAATAACCTAGAAATTGTAAAATACATTGTCGAAAAAGATGTAGATATCAACTCCTCTAATTCTCAGGGCAATACTCCATTACATGTGGCATACAAATATCCTCAAATTATAGATATCTTAATACAACATGGAGCTGATCCTTTCAAAAAAAATAAATATAACAAAAATGCTGTTGAATTAATGTTCGAAAATAATAATAAAGATGCTATTCAAATTCTTCTTAAACATAAAGTTTTAGATAACATAAATACTACAGAACGTAATAATTTACTAAACTTAACAACTTCTATGTCAATTAAAAAAATATTTGTACCTAATAATGAGCAGCCATCTACCTATGTATTAGCAAAAGAAGATTTAATAGAATTACCTTCAGGTAGTAATATTTTAGTTACTTCTAATGTTTATAAAGATAAAAAAACAACTTCTACAATTAAAGAATTGTCAAAAACTTCTTTTATTACAACTGAAAAAGTAGCTTCTACTCAGCAAAATCACTTAGCCTTAGCTGATAGCAATACAGAAAATCATGATAAAATAAGTAATATAGCTGAATCGTTACCTTTAACACAGCAAAATCACTTAGCCTTAGCTGATAGTAATACAGAAAATCATGATAAAATAACTAACATAGCTGAATCGTTACCTTTAACACAGCAAAACATGGTGAAAAAATCTAACATAAAACAGGCTATGAATGTTTCTGCACAAAATCAATCTTTTAATAAAAATGTCAATATATTTGACAAAAACAATAATAGTCTTTGGATTGAAATTAAACTTTTAAATATGAGAAAAATTAATATTATAAATAATATTTTAAGACAAAATATTACATATCCAATTCGTATCCAAATAATTAGACCTCTATATGATGATAATAATTTAATCTCTGTTAGAGCTGGCCCTATTCACTCATTTAATACAGCAAGTAAATTATGTAAATTAACGAATCATCTAAGCAATGTTTGTATTATTACAGATAAATTATCTGTACAAAGTTTTTAATAATATCAACATTATCACACATGTTTTTTAGCTTTCTATAAAAATTATTAATTTTCTTATTAATTACTATATATTTTATATAAGATTTGCTATATTTTATACGTGAATTTGTTTAACGGGAGGACAAATATGATAACGGCAGGAAGAAAAAGCGATGCTGTTATTTCGGTATGTCAAAATAATGATAAGAAAATTTTAGAAATACAAAACGTTAATCATGCTGCCGAACAATTGCTAGGTCAATACAATAATTCATTAAAAAACCATTCTTTGTATGAAATTATGACGCCAACAAGCGTCGAAAAAATTAGTAGTTATTTAGATTTTGAAGATAATAGTAGTGATCTTGCCAATGTATTAAATAAAATGCGTAAATTAGAAATAATAGGTCGCAACGGCAATATTGTAAATGTTACAATAAAGGCATTCTACTCTTTATCAAACAATAGTAATCCTGTTATAGAGCTTTTAATAAGAGATATATCCTTATACGAGAAAATAGATCAATTAAAACAACAGTTACAAACTAACAGAGCAGATCCTGCAAGAACAGAAGAAGCAACAGGCATAATGAACAAACAAGCATTTTTAGAATGTTTATCTTTAGTATCAGAGTTTATCAGTAATAATCCTATTGATTCCTGCATCGCGATGATCAGCATATCTAATTATAGTAATATTGTAAAAAATTACGGTACAACCATTACCAAACAATTTATAACAGAAATTGTACATAGATACAATGAGTGTACACGTATGGAAGATGTTATAGGTTCTCTTCAGGATAATACTTTAGGAGTTATACTATTCAATTGCAGTGCTCAAGATGCTGTGACAGTTGCAACTCGTATAAAACATAAAATACATTCTTCACCTATTGTAATTGATAACAATATCAATATAATAGCAGAAATAAATATAGGTTATATTGCGATTACACCTAATACCAGCATATACAACCTTATAGATAAATGTGAACTTACTTCTCCATGTCTCTAGCAATTCTTAATAACCATAAAAGCGCTATAAATTTATTACATATTTTACAGTCCTCAGGTAAACAGGCCCGATTTATTGGAGGATGCGTGAGAGATGCATATCTACATAAAGAATGTTCAGATATAGATATTGCTACAACCTTATTGCCTAACGAAACACTTGCTATAATGCATAGTTATAACATACACACATTAAAAACTGGTATAGATTTTGGCACAATCACTGCTATATTTGATAAACAAGCTTTCGAAATTACTACCTTAAGACGTGATATATATTGCAACGGTAGACATGCAAAAGTTATATTTACTGATTCATGGTCAGAAGATGCTGCTCGTAGAGATTTCACTATTAATGCTATGAGTTATTCGCTTAGCAATCAAATACATGACTATTTTAATGGCATTGACGACTTAACCCATGGTATTATAAGATTTGTTGGTGATCCTCACAATCGCATTGTAGAAGACTATCTACGTATACTTAGGTTATTTCGCTTTTTTGCCTATTATGGCAAAAAACCATTAGCATCAAGTATTTTATTGGCATGCAAAGAGCTAGCTAAAGGGATCAATATTCTTTCAGGAGAGCGTATACAAACTGAAATGTATAAAATACTACAAGCTCCTACTTTTGATAATGTATTATTATTAATGCATAATACAAACATTTTATCTTATTTAATAAATTATTTTAATATAGACTTTAATTATTTAAAATTCTTACTTAGAATAGAATATAAATTTAATATATCTATTAATCCAATCAGGAGATTGGCCGCTTTATTATGTCAAGAAAGTAATCAAACAGTAAAAGAACTTGTAATACGCTGGAAACTTTCATCTAAAGATAAACGCCATTTATGCTATCTTACTAAGCCACAAATTTATATAACAGGCGAAGAAACTACAAAAGATTTATATAAAATACTCCGCTTAGCTGATAAAAATTATGTATATGATCTAGTTATATTACAGTGGGCTAAAATATTACAAAAAAATAATTATATTAATGAACAAAAATTACAAGACACGTTAAATATAATTAATAATTGGCATCCTATATCCCCTCCAATTACTGGTCAAGACTTAATTAATATTGGCATTCCCCCTGGTAATGAGCTTGGTAAATTATTAAAAGAGGCTATAAATTTTTGGGAAGAAAATGATTACCGCCCTACAAAAAATGAAATTATTCATTATATTACGAGCAAAATATAATTATCTAATAATAATAAATATAACTAAAAGCTAGTATCATTTATTTTTATAATGACTGAAATTTAGGATTGCTTAAAACTCTTTAATAGCTATAATGAGCCGAAATAATTATAATAAATATAGTAAACTAACTTGCTTTATGATAAGAAAAACTAGTGTAGAAATATTTCTGCATAATATAGGAGAGATATTATCCTTAGAGCAATTTAAATAGCTATCGCGGGTGTGGCGAAATGGTAGACGCGCAAGACTTAGAATCTTGTAACGTGAGTTGTGGGGGTTCAAGTCCCTTCACCCGCACCATTTAATAATAGGTTCACTGCTTAAGGAGTAATATTTGTGACTAAAAATAATTTTCAAGTAACGGAACTAAATAATGAAGGCTTAAAAAGAGCATATAAAATTGTGATTCAATCAGAGATATTGAATCAAAAGCTTGAGGACCGTATTAATGAAGCTGCAAAATCTGCAAAAATTGACGGATTTAGACCTGGAAAAGTACCTGTTTCTGTAATTAAAAATAAATATAATGAATCTTTACAAGCTGAAGTAGTTGAAAAATTAATAGACGATAGTTTAAAACAGTTTATGGAAGAGAAAAAACCTTCCTTGGCAGAGCAACCGAAAATTGAAATCAAAGAGTTCAAATTAGGTGAAAATTTTGAATATCAATTATCTTTTGAAGTTTTGCCTGACATTACTATTCCCGATTATTCAAATATCAGTATAGAAAAATTAGTATGTGAACCTACTGAAGAAGATATCGAAGAACGTCTTAAAAAGATTGCAACTACTACACTAAATTATGTAAAGTCTGACAAAACTGTGGCTGAATCTGGTGATACAGTAATAATAGATTTTGAAGGTAAAATTAATGGAGTAGCTTTTGCACAAGGAAGTGCACAAGATATGAAAGTAGAGTTAGGTGCTGGAAGATTATTACCTGATTTTGAAAAGCAACTTATTGGTGCATCTATTAATCAACCATTACAAATAATACTTACTTTCCCAAATGATTATATGGCAAAAGATTTAGCAGGGAAAGAAGCAGAATTTAGCACCACTATAAAAGAAATTTTAGCGGGTATTCCATACGAAATAAATGACGAACTAGCTTTAAAGCTCGGGCTTGATAATTTAGATGCCCTAAAAGGCAAAGTCAAAGAAGCGTTGGAACAAGAATGGAAACAAGCATCGAATACATACACTCGTAAAAAATTATTTGATCAATTAGAAAAAAAGTGTGATTTTCCTATACCTACTTGCTTAGAAGAGCGTGAATTTAATTCTCTCTGGCAGCGGATCTCTGAAATTAAAAAAACAGATCCTTCATTAGCTGATAAAACTGATGAAGAACTCCAAACTCTTTATAGGAAAATGGCTATAAGGAGAGTTAAATTAGGTATTTTACTTACAGAAATAGGTAAACAGCATAACTTATCTATTACGCAAGAAGATTTAAGGCAAGCAGTATATGCCCAATCCCGTATGTTTCCAGGGCAAGAACATGCTGTATTAGACTATTATCGTAAAAATCCTAAAGCAGTAGAACAATTAAAAGGCCCTATTGTTGAAGATAAAGCTGTAGAATTATTATTGAGCCAAATTACTACTACTGAAAAAATGGTTGGCTATAGTGAATTACTAGAATTATCTGATATAAAAGATGAAGATATGTAAAAGTTATTAAGAGAGAATAGTTTTATACTTATTCTCTCTTAATCATACTACATACTCTATATCATAATATATAGCTTTTAAATTTGTTATTTGGGACGTTGTCGTTCCTCTTCTTATGTACTATTTGTCTTACTCTTGGACAAATTATAGTAAATAATTGTATTTACGATTAACGGTATAGCCCCAGATCATGATCGATAGGATAAATAATTGAGGAGATTTTGTCCAGATAGAAATGATCTATTCATAAGAGGTAAGATCTTTAAGTCTTTTAGCACAGCTATAAGCCATAATAAAGCTCTCAATATATTCCTAGATTGTTGATGGGATTCATAATAGTATCTTTGACTGTAGCTTCTTTTAAAACCCTGTTCGCTAACCTGTCCATTGGTCCAAGATGATTAGGCTTAGTCAATCTATGTTCAATATCATTTTCATTACAAACTCTTCCAAAAATATGAGTAAAAGCATGCCGATGAGGAGCATGGTTAGTAAATTGGATACCATTATAAGTTAACACTGTATGGATTTTATATGGAACTGCTTCAATGAAGTTTCATAAAAAATCTGCTGCTATACCTTAGTCATAGATTTATGAAGTTCAGCATATGCCAACTTTGAAGTTCTATCTATAGCTACAAATAGATATAGTTTACCTTCTTCTGTTCTTACTTCAGCAGTATCAATATGAAAATAGCCTATAGCATATTGCTTAAATTTTTTCTTCTTAAGCCTTTTATTATTGCCTATCTCAGGCAATTTACTAATACCATGTCTTTGTATAGTAAATTAAGTTGATAAAGACATGATATATGATATATTAAAAAGCTCATAAACCCAAAACAGTAGAAGCAATGGCATATTCCTTAGATTTACGTAAAAAAGTAATTCACTATGTTAATAAAGGTTATACCAGAGAAGAAGCTGCAAGAATTTTTGGCATAGGTGAAAGAACAATTTATAGATGGTTATCGAGATCGAAATCCGGGAATTTAGCAGCCACACGAGCAGCTAAGCCATGGAAGAAGCTTGATCCAATCAAATTATTAAACGAGGTGTCTAAAAACAGCAATTGGCTATTATCTGATTTTGCAAAGGTTTTTAATGTGTCTACAGCTGCTATCTGTTTGGCATTCAAGACTTTGGGGATCACACGAAAAAAAAGACCACACTCTATCGTGAACGGGATGAAGCAAAACGGCAATTATTTTTGGCAGCTATCGCAAACTATAAAGCGGAAGATATAGTTTATATTGATGAGAGTGGAATTGATAGCTATTTGTACTATTCTTGGGGATACAGTCTCAGAGGAAGTAAAGTTTATGGTGATATCTCAGGTAAAAAACATGATCGAGAAAGCTTTATTGCAGGTAAGGTTGGGAAGAAAATTATTGCGCCAATGTGTTTCAAGGGCACATGTAATACAGAAGTTTTTAACGAGTGGGTTAGTCAGTGTTTGGTGCCCGAACTAAGATTTGGTCAAGTTGTAATACTTGATAATGCAACGTTCCATAAGTCAGCTAGAACTAGGAATTTAATAGAAGATATAGGCTGTAAACTTTTATTCTTACCACCTTACTCTCCTGATCTCAACCCAATTGAAAAATATTGGGCTCATTTAAAAGCTAAAATCAAACCTATCATTACTAATTTTAATAACCTTAGCGATGCTATTGATTATGGCTTCTCTATGCCATTCTCAACTTAATTGACTATAAACAACGATGTAAACTAGAACGGGTCAAATGAGAAATAGAAGTTTCTAAAGCATAAAGATAATCATTCAGGGGAAGAAGAGTGTGTTTACGAAATGCTACTATAAGAGCTTCTTCATTGGCTGTTAGGACAGTAGAACATATTTTTTTGGGTCCCATAACTCGCTATCGTAGATATAGTTTCTCTTTTTCCATTTTTGTACAGTTTTAGGATTAATCGAGTAAGCTTTAGCTAATTTTGCTATGCTTTCTTTACTATTTTATAGTGCTCTACTATTGCCTCTGTCATTTTGGCGCTACTGTGTAATATTTGTCCCATAATTTCCCCTTGGAAGGTAAATTTTTGTACTGTAGCATAGTTTGGTTTATTATATTATCATAATCTGGGAGCATACATAAGGCTAAAATAAAGCTTTTACCTATAATTTTTTCAGCTTCTTGAGAAGACAGGAATGATGAGTAAAATTTACTTTTTGTTAGGTTAGTGAAGAGTAACGCATATGCTAACTCAAATCAAGAAACTATAACTGTATCCCGAATTCAAATTAATTTACTCTATAATATCCCTTTACAAAAATTGTACTTATGCATAATTAAAATATAAAATTTAATTTTTTGACGGAGATAGAGTTTCTTTATTTTTATTATTTACTATTTCAGCTGTAAATTTACCTATTATATCGCTATTACTTTGCCATTGTTCTCTATATTGTTCATCAACATTTATATTAGACATTATTTTTTTTAGTCTTTTTTCTTGAGCTTCAAAACGTTGATATAAAAAAGTAATGTTGCGCTGCTGCTTATCAATAATGTTCTCCAAATATACTGTACGCTCTGATAATTGATGAGTTTTTTCTACAATATCTTTCATTAAATCTACATTTTGACCTTTAATATAATTCTTCTTTAAACTATTAATTTGGCTACGTTGATGATCTTCTAACAATAATTGATCTATATTCTGAAAGATCATTTGAGTTTCATTAGGGTATTCCTCTAAAAGAAATAAAATTTTTCTTTGTCTATTTTCTTGTAATATTTCCTTGAAAAATCCTTCAGGTGTAAGATTGTAATTTTTACCATAGCTCGCTAAATTTTGTTTTAAACTAGGATCTTGCGTAAAAGGAGATATCTTACTATAAGGTTCTTTGGAAGGAAATTTATCTGGAAATTTGTGATTAAGTATTATAGCAAGCGGTTGTTCAATACTGTTAACTATTTGCTCCGGCGTCGCTTTAATATATTCTATAAGTTTTTCTATAGGAGAACGTATACCTAAGCATAAGAATGGTTTTATCTCTCTTATTCTTCCAAAATTTCGGTGTAATAAACATAAAGATGTTAACCTTATACAGATTTTTTCTAGTTCTATTTCAGGATTTAAATATTCATGAAATTTTGTAATATCCCCTTCATATATGCTATCCGCCAATAGTCCTATTATAATTATGTTATGAAATGTATTAGGAATATCTATATACCCTGCTCCACGCCTATTCCAGACTAGTTTTTTCCCTAGACCAGAATCGGTTTCCCACTTTATTAATTTTATGGGCAATACGGCACCATAATCTATTAATATAGAAGCTACCTCTAACCTATTCTCTTTTAAAGCATAATATAATGGAAAATAATCTACCATATGTATTCCATCTAGATCTGCGCCTGATCGTATAAATAGATTCACTATATCTGTATATCCATTTATTATGGCAGCAACTAAAGGGGTCTTATCATTATACATTATTTCTTTATTCGCATCATATTTTACCAAAATTTTAGCAATTTCTATAAAACCTTTTTCTGCAGCAATATATAAAGCTGTTTTATTATCACTATCACGCTCATCAAGTAATATTTTACCATTTTCAGAATTCAAAAAAGTTTCTAGTATATGAATTTGGTTATTATTAACTACTTCAAAAAATTCCTTACATATAGCTGCTAACATATATAATTACTGTATTACATTAAAGTTAAAATTTATATTATACCGTTATATAATAAATATAGTCAAGGCAATTTAAATAATACAAGGCGCAAGACTTCATCTGGACAACAAACTATAATTTTTATAAAGCTATATTAGGAGCACTAATTGAAAGTGGTCTTTTACTAGATAAGGTAGGAGACTTATATTCAAATGCATTAATCGTATGAAGAAAATCCTCTATTTTTAATTGAATAACTAAAGGAAAATTATCCAATTGAAACAAAGAGCGTCTTATACCCAAAGTACTACATAAATATCTTAACCTTGGAAAAGCATCATCAATTTTAATACCTTCAGCAATATATTGAGTAACAGAGGAAGTTCCCCAATAAATACTTTCAGCATATAAACCTGACTTTATTATAGGTAAAAAATTCTCCGGCACTTCAACGAGATCATTGGTAGTGCGCCACTTAATAATATTATTATCTTCTATATTAATATATATTTTAGCACCTCTATCAATCAATTCCTGAGCAATTTTAGGATAATTATTTTTAATAGAGTAATATAGGGGAGTAGTAAATATACGTCCTGTGCCTTCAATACGCGCTCCCAATTTAAGCAGCTCTTTGGCTGTATCTAGATGACCGTTTATTACCGCTAATGTAAGTGGAGTATAGCCTTCATCATCAATAATTTCTTTATTCACACCTGATTTTATAAGTTCGACTGCTGCAGTTGTGTATCCTTTTTTTACTGCCATAATTAATTTTATTTCCTTATTAGGCAACGCTTTAGGGGGCTCAAAACAATTATTTTTCATATGATGTTTTTACCTTTAGTAATTTTATACTAACCTCTATAGTAAAGGTAATGAAAATATTACATGAACAACAAGCGATGAAGTAATATTTAAATTTCTTAAGCTATATTTTAAATTTCATTTAGTAATATACTAATATTAAATATAAAATATTACAAAATAGTAAAAATATAATTTTTATTATAAAGTAATTGAAGAAACTAAATAATTTTTACATAATTGTTTCAAATCAAGAAACTATAGGGAAAAGCTTATAATAGTATACTTATGAATGATATTACCGTCTTTATGAAGGATTTTCTAGAGGAGCGTGGTATATGGTCTGCTAATAAAGACTTTGTTAGCAATCTTTTGACCAAATTTTATCTAAAAATATTTGGTTAACAGTCCCAGTAAATTAAGTTGAGAATAAAGTTACGCTGCATTTGTTCTAAGTTAATTTACTTTTTAACAGTCTTATAATGGGTTTATTAATAAAAATAATAATTTAAATATTTTTATTACCTTGTGGAAGATAAATACTTATTTCTTACTTTCTATATCTTGTTTTACCATTTTTATTAAACAGCTTGGAACTTTTCCATAACCATAACCTAATCTGAACTTAATAGGTTTAGTATTATTAACACTGTATGCATGTAAAAGATCAAGTTGTTTATATCCTTTAAAGCTTTTTCCATAAGGACCAGCATATTGTCCATATAGCTCTTTAATCCAACTCTTATCAAAATAACGAAAGGGTATACCAGAATCATCCTGCAATACCATACGACTTTTTTCTAATATAACATTACGCATTGGTATAAACCGAGGATCAAAGAATGCATATTGAGCCGCTTTTAAATATGTTATTAAAGGTGCATCCTGCTTTTTCAAAAAAAGCTCCATAGCATTTTTATTCATTAATGAAGTGCTAATATAATAAATATTTTGCACAAAGTTTTTATTAGAATTTTTAACTTGTAATTTAATTCCGTTACCATTAATGTTTGGTTCTATGTTGCCTTCGTCAGTTAGTATAATTTGTTCAGAACTAATAATATTAAATTGAAGCTTTTTTAATAATACAACTATAGGTATAATTACCCCATGATTAGGTTTACCAAAATCTGACCACATGTCTTTTGTAATAAAAAAGCTTCTACGTAATAATGAAAAAATACCTTGCGATAGCTTATCTAAATTAATATTTTCAATAGTTAGATTTAATATTTTGCCGGGGGGTTCTAATCCAATCATTATATATGAACTACAACTAGGAAACAACATCATCATGTGTACTACATCAGGTCCAGAAAAAGGATAAAACAAAGTACAATTCAAAAATTTGTCTTGTTCCAATTCAGCGTGTGCCCATTTATCTATTTCTTTTAAATTTGTATTATAATAATTTTGCCATAAAGCTTCTAATTGTACTGTGTCAAGAGAATTATAATTATTATTTGTTAAACGTTCTGCAATTTCATCCAGCGTCATAGCGTTAGTATTTATGACACTTAACATAAAGAGAATTATTAATATATATTTTATAAACATTTTGTAATAATTTAAGTTAGTTTTTAGATTTAATAAGCAAAAATATGCTCTAAAAATTTTCTACGTAATATATATGGTCCTACAGTTTGTTTATTTGTTAGTATAACCATACCTATTTGCTCTTGTGGTATATAAGAAATCAAAGACGACATTCCACAACAATCGCCATTATGCTCTATAATAGTTAATCTTTTATTACCTAAGCTGAGATTTAAATTGTACCAAAAATATCCATATGTAGTCGATACAATAACATCCCAATCATCTACACATTGTGCCTTTTCAACACGAGTATGTATATTATATAATTTTTGCATCTCAATTAATGAAACTATGCGTTTGTTATCAAATATTCCTTCTAATAAATGAAAATTAAGCCAAACTAACATATCATCTAGGCAGGAATACATTCCTGCCGCAGAATTAACTTGAAAAGTTTCCCAATTCATTTTTATATTATTATTGTTATACGGTATAGCGATATTTTTAGTCTCAGAAATTTTTTTGGTAATATTTGTGCCAGTATTGTATAAATGTAGTGGATATAATATTTTACTATATAATAATTGTTCCCATTTTACATTAGTTTTACTTTCTATTATTTCTTCTAGTAAAAGTAATACTGCATATTGATAACTAAAATCAATATTGAGAACTTTATTATAACACAAAAGTTCCTTTATGAGAATTTGAACGAATTTATGTTTATTATAATTTTCTTTAAGGTGAGTAGAACCAAAATTTTCTTCTAATCCAGTATTCATACACGCTATCTGTTTTAAGCTTAAATTGGAAATTTTATCTTCCCAATTTAATATATCATTATCGACTAGCATAGATATTAATATACCTAAAAAACCCTTAGAAAGAGAAGCAATTTGAAATAAAGTTTTTGAATTAATAGGTAGATGATTATCATAACCACAAACACCATATGTTTTCTTAAATATCACACTACCCTTTTTTATAATACCTAGTGCAATAGCTGGTATTTGTAATTTTTGCATTACGCCTAAAGTTATAGAATCAAAAAGTTTATGGGCCATCTAAAACAAACCTAATATAGTACTTAATAATAAACTTAATAACTATTAAAGCGTAGTAGTAACCGATTTATTAATTACTCTATTAACTACTTCTAATATTTCTTCTCTCTGGTAAGGTTTTCTTATATAGTCTGAAATTTTATCCATATATAATTCACGGTCAAAGTCTAATATTCCTGTCTGCAGGATAACAGGAATATGGGTAAAATTGGTATTTTTCTTAATAGTTTCTAATAACACTAAGCCGTCTATATCTGGAAGCATAATATCTAGTAAAATTAAATCTATCTTGTAATCTTCAAGGTATTTTAAACCAGTATACCCATTATTTGCTTTAATCAAAGTATAATTTGTGCCGTATAATAACATTTCTAAACTAGTTAAGCATATTTCTTCATCATCGATAGCTAATATAATTGCTTTTTTTGTATGAGATAACTGTGTATTATCCTTAGCAGAAAATGTATGACTTTCTATTATATATTTAGGATCATCTATATTACCCATAGGTATAATAAATGTGAATTTTGCACCATGTGGTATATTGTTACCAGCCCAAATACGTCCACCATGTGCTTTAACTATTCTTCTACAAATTGATAAACCGAGTCCTATTCCACTAATTTTAGATTTAGTATTACTGCTTTGTATAAATGATTCAAATATATGATCCAATTCTGTGGCAGGAATACCTAAGCCTTCATCTGTAATTGAAATATATAAACCCTGTACTTTTATATCAGAAATATCTAATTCTGTTTCTTTAATTTCTAGGATAATTTTTCCTTTAGAGGAAAATTTAATAGCATTAACTACTAAATTATATAAAACTTGGGTAATTTTTTCCTTATCCACTAAGGCATATATTTTATCTTTGTCATGTGTTTCTAAAATAATGTCTAAATCTTTACCATAGGTATATATTTTACAATCTTTTAAAACCTCGCTACTCAAGCTTACTATATTCACTTTTTCTAGATAGAGTTGCATATTAACTAGGTCAAATTTGGCAAGGTTTAATACATTATTTACCAAAGTAAATAACCTCATAGCATTATTACTTACTAAAATAGCTAGCTCTTTACGTCTTTCATTGGAAAAATCTTGCCAATATTCAACTAAAACACGTGATATGGACATAATACCTTGAGTAGGAGTTCTAATTTCATGGCTTATATTATTTAAAAATATAGTTTTAGTTGAAAGAGCATCTTCTAATTCCTGTGTTCTAGCTCTTACTTTTTCTTCTAAGCCATCTTTGGCGATAGCTAAATTGACATGGGCCTTTGAAATTAGTGCAGAAAGCTTCCTTTCTCTTTCTAGTAAAGTTTTAACATTGTTTAGAGCTATAGCTAAATCACTTGCTTCCATACTATGAACTTTAGGAATTTCAACCTCTGTACTGCCTCGAGAAATAAGATGAGCTGCCTGAGATAGTTGTAGCATAGGTTTTAGTACGCCTCTATAAAATATTACAATTAAAAGTATAATGATAATAAATAAAAAAGATATTTCTGTAATATTTGCTAAAAAGCTATGTATAAGCGCTTTATAAGATACCCCTTTTTTTATAGAGTTATATACGCATAATATAAATGGTAATTTATCAAGTTTTAAAAAGACATAGCTATCACCCATACCAAACATTGGAGTATGAGAAACAGTTTTAATATAGCGAAAATCAATATTTTGTAGAGCATATAATATAGGTTTATTTGAAACTATAGATTGATTAGGAGCCTCTAATACTATTTGCATGGATTGTGGATCAATTATAGCATAACTTAAATTCTGGTCTTTAATTAAGCTATACAAAACTCTAGATAAGCTAAAAATTTCGAATCCAATAGTTAATGTACCTATATATTCTCCTTGATCATTAGATATGCCTATGCCAGCTGGAATAATCCATTTTCCACTTATGTAACCAAAATTTACTGGATCGAAATGCATTACCCAATTAGTTTTTGCGGATTCTACAACATATTCTCTATGTCCTAAATAGATAGGTTTCTTTAATATACCATGAGCACTATCTACTACTGCATTTTTTTGAGCGTTTACCCAGCCTATAGCACTCCATGAGGAAATAGCATAGATTTTTGGATCTAATGCAAATAAACGTAACAGCTTATATATATATTTTAAGTCTTTACCTGACTGACTTTCATCATCAATAATTTCTCCTAAAAAACGCATTTTGTTTTCGGTATAAGTAATTGTGTGGGTTAAGTGCTTTTCAATAATATCCGCACTACTCATTAGACGTACTAATACGCTCTGGCGTCTGATATCTTCAAATTTCCATGTAACATAGGATAATAATACAAAACCAAATAATATAGTAATAACTATAAAACGTGTCCACAGAGAATAATAACGATTATTAGACATTAATTAATTATAACCTTATTTTTGCTTACTTACTGAAACTAAATAATAACTAACCAACTTTTCCTTTAATATATTAGGCAAAATATATGATAATGCGATAGCAATATATTCGTCAATCATGGATAAAAGTGGATATTTTAACAATAAAGCCTCACTTAATATTTTATTGATTCTAAGTAGGTTAACATTTAAACTAGATTCTCTCGCATCCTCTTCAATTTCCTTTATAGCGTGATATATATGAAAAAAGTTTTCAATATGTACACCGTTATGATTTCTTGAATACAATAAATCGCCTTCTTCTAAATTTAAATCTTGACCATCAATTTGTATATTAAATTTACCTTCCCTCAATGTTTTAAAAGCTTGTTGCTCTTTTAGTAATACTCGCCTTCCTGGAAGGGAAAGAATTATCTCAGAGGTAGTAATATTTCCTAAGAATGACATAGTATTTTGCCTCAAAGCTCTAGTTTGTATATGAGCAAGTACTCCAAATATAGAAAAAGTAATATCTAATTTACCTATCAATTTAGCAAGATCATCAAGGTTGTCCTGTATATTAGCATAAAAAAAATGTACTGTAATGTTATTTTTGGTCAAGATTTTAATAATTTTATTATTATCAGGTTTTTTATCGCTTTCCCAAAATCCATTGGCAAGTAACATATTAATATAATATTCTAAAGCGGTTTTACTAATTTCATATGCAATTAAGTTAATTTTTTTTCCTTTTTTTTCTAGAGAACTAGCAATACTCTCATATACAACTTGATGCCTACCATTTCCGCAGCCAAAATCCATTATATCTATAGAATCTTTATATTGTGCTACTTTTAAAATAGCTTTTTGTATTATATGAAAATCATGTGAAGTAATTTTATTGTTATATAAATAATTATACATAGATCTTGTACCACCTGAATAATATTTATCATATTGTTCGGCACTTTGATACGTCCAAGCAGAATTAGAATAATCAATTATAGATTTAGCAACTTTCATATACCCATCGTGTAATTTGTATAACATTATCAATTTATATACGCTGCAATAGTAAATGCAAATATTTTTCACATTTATATAACCCTAAATGATAATTAGTAATTTATTAGTTACATAGTTATTACATATAAAACATTTATAAAAGAAAAAATATATTAACACATAAATCCCTATTATATAATTTAATTGACTATTTTTCTGCTTAAATATTTTATTTTTATAATGTTTACATATTCATAGTATCATGCTTCATTATAAATAGGTAGGTTATTATTTGAACAATAAAAATTAGAATAAAATTATGATTTTGCTAAGTGTGTGGGTAGCGGCATATACTACTTTAAGCTTTTATGTATTTGTTATAATATGATAATATTAAACTTTAATTATTTATTAAACTAATTGTTATAAAAATAATTAGATTAGCGATTGAATGATAGGAGAAAAATATGCTATTAATGGAGAAATACCGCTCAATTAGAGATAGACTAACTAATATCCTATTACCCACAGAAAGAGATAATAAAAATTATAAGACTAATGTACAAGAATATTTAAAAGAATTGTATCATATAGCGTATGAAATTGTAGAATTTAAAAATCAGAAAGGGAATATAAGATATGATTATGATAAAGGACCGTTGATAGAATATCTTGGTAAGCATATTTGGTAAGCATATCTTTAGAGAGGATTTATTATCGGAAGAAAAAGATTATTATAAGAATTTTTTTTGTAATCTTGACAAGGATAAGAATCTAACGATTTATAAGACTATTTGTGAGGAATATGAATTATATATTAATAAAAATATTCCAAAATCGCCTGAACTGTATATTTACAATGAATACGATCCTAAAGTAGATCATTTTCATCCTACCTCAAAAAGATATCACACAGAGCATGTTTTAATAGGTCGACAAAAAGAATCAAAACAAACATGTCAAATTTCATAATATCTTAAAAGCTTTTTATTTTTAAAAGAAAAGATAAGATTGAATATTATTGATTAGAATAGGTTCTTAGCTATATAAGAAGTTTGTATATTATATAAATATAGTAAATTGATTTGCACTCGGGACACAGTTCGCTCAAAGCTCTCTTACTAATTGTAGGCTTCGCTTATCGCTCCTAGTCCCAACCACAACTTAATTTACTGGAGTCTTTTTACTAAATTAATAACAAATTATAATTAGCATATGCACCACTCTTCGCTAACCTAACAAAAACTAGGTTGCGCTCACCATTACTATCTGTTAATTCAACTGAAAGAACTATAGTTGTGCGCTTTTACACAAAAAATGACTAATAAATATATTAAATTTCAATTTATAAATTATAATATTAACTAATTATCAATAGATTGATAATAATATTAACTAATGAGACTCAGACAAATAGGAGATTTTAATCTCTTATAGTCAAAGCAATTTAAAATAGTTAATTGTTAAAATAATCATTTGGAATAAGACACAGGTAGTAGATGAGCTACATGGCTATATTTAAATTACGTCGACTATAAATTAAACAAATAAATTTCTTTTGCCTTATTAACTTATTAGCAATTCACCTTGCAATATGAAAGGGTAAGATTGATAGTCATAATTTATGAGGATAATATGCCAAAAAATATTAAAAATCATACTAACTCACAAAATAATGAGCCTAAAATTAGTGAAAAAACAACAGAAGAATTAGGTTATCTTATCAAAAACTTTTCTTTGATTAATATGGCACATCTAGAAGATATAAAAGTAGAAAATAAAGTAGCTGTACAAAACTTAGTTAAATATATACAGCTCTTGGTAGATAAAATAGATCCTACAAAATCAGGTCCATATCAAGGAGAGCAACAAGCTAATTTAAATTAGCTAAAAAATGCAACCAAAGGAACTCAAGCTTATCAAATTTATTTAAATAATCTTCCGATTTCTATTGGTAAGGTTGAAGGATTAAAAATAGGTAAGAATGGTAGACGTGAAAAGGGGGAGCTTGATGTTTTAATATCTCCATCAGATTTTTCTAAGCTATTAGAATATAGTAATAAGCTTACAAAATTACTTCCTATAAATAATAAATCAGACATACAATATAGCAGCATCCCTATATTTCAACTTATACCTAAAGCTATCCAAAAAATAACTGAGAAAAATGTAGGCCCATCCCAAGACACGCAACAAAGAGTATCGGAAGAAATCATCACCAAGCTAGACAAAAGAATAACCCCCTCTCTTAATCATAGAGTAAATCTAAAAGAAGAAATAGATGCTTTAGGTGAGTTAGTTAAAAGCGTGGTAAATGAACCTACTCAGAATGAAGAATATAATAATATATCAAAAGAAATTTTACAATTAGTCAATGAAATAAAATCAAATCGCTATCAGAGAAATATGGCACAAACTGCTAGATCTGCTGCTTTATCAGCAGGAAAGCATGCGCACGAAGCTAGAATTGAATTTTCTATTGATGGCAAGGATTATAAAAAATTTCAAGAGCTCAGCAACAAATTACACAAAATAAGTGCAGAAAAAATCCCTACAGAACCAAAGAAAAGCCCAGAATTTACTGGACGCATAAATTTAACAGATAAGCAATTACCTCAAAAATTAAGTACTTCCAAAGCTTTATCTTTAGGTCAGGAAGAAATATTAAGAAGTAAATTTTTATATCTTGATAATGCAGAAGATTTTACTAATAGCCTACAGAATTTATTTGAAAATTTAGAAAAATATCAAAAAATAAATCAGAGAGACCTTGAAGAAATTCTAAAAAAAGTAGAAAGAAATAGCATACAAATCAATACAAAATACTCAAGGGAAATCAGAAATGATCTTGATTCCCAATATCAAATGTTATTAGAAGAACATATAAATGAAATTTCGGGCAATATTCAACATATATTAAAACAATACATTCAGTATGGAGAAGAATTACATAATCAAGTCTTTGATTTGTCCAAAAATATAAGCAAAGAATTAAAAAATATCTCTAATTTAATACGGGAAACTGAAGTAACTTTACAAAATCAAATGGATAAAATGCAAGGAAACTATAAGCCGTCTTTAGAAACTATACCTGAAGATGTAGAAGCTACTTTTAATCCTTCTCAAACTTTCTCTCCAAATGATCTGTGGATAAAACTAGAAAATTCATTTACGCAATTAGAAAAATTTACTGATAAAAATACAATTAATATACCTTCTTTTCAAGACCAGAGCTCAACATTAAACAACATATATGATTTAGATGATTCGGGTATAAGCAGCGGCACAGATATATCCGATAGTGAAACTGACCTTACTAATACTAACAAAATCCACTTAGAACAAAAATCCCTATCATTAAATACTCAAAAAAATATAAAGCCAGAACTAGGAAAGGTAGATACTAAAGCATCTTCTCCAAGGCAGACAGATATCGAACAGATAGTACCAGATATCAAAAGGCTATTTGGCGAACATCACGTACCGCAGAAAGATATAGAGCCCTTAGTTACTAGTGTACGTAATTTATTTAAAGCATCTTCTCCAAAACAAGCAGATGTCGAACAGATAATGCCAGATATCAAAAGGCTATTTGGCGATATAATAAGTAAAAATTGAGATAAAGATAATTTACTAGCTTTTACTCCATCCTTTGGAGATATAGCATTCATAGTATATTGAGTTTGATTAGATAGAGGATTATATTCTTCTATCCTTCTAAATACCTTATTATAATTGCTATGCAGCATTTCTATGCATTTTTCTAAATTTGGCGTTAATTCAATAAATTTTTCTAAAATATATAAATTACCTTTTTCCACAGCAAATATAAACATGCTATCTTTATTATCATGAAGAATAGCATCTCGCTTTGCTTGAGTAGTTATTATTTGAAATAATTTATCTATCCCTGTAAAGCTGCTATGTTCTATAAAGAAATTTAATAATTTCTTAGCATGCTTATAAATGATGTCTTCACAATCTGAAGCAGTTATTGGTAGTTTTAAGAGCAAATCTAGTGTATTTAAATTACCCTTTTTAATTATATTAACAAGGTCTAATTGAAAATATATTTCATGCATTTTCAATCTTAGCATATCAACAAGCTGTATATCATTAGATTCGCAGGCCTTTTCTAACATATATTCATATATTTCAGTATCAGTAAGATTATCTTTAAAGTCTGATATTTCCATATCCATCGTCATATTTTGTGTAAATTTCTTCAAATATTCTTGCCTATAATGCACAATAAGCTCTTCAATATTGCCTGACAACATAATCACCCTCCCCCTCCAAATATTAATTATTTTATTTAAATTTAATATATACTATAATTAATATCAAGAATATTAATAAAAGAAAAATTATTAATTTTATTATAAAACTAATTCTCTTTTATCGAGCTATTTCCATAACTTGTCCTTGTAAAATTTTTTCTACAAAGCTTACTTCAGATTTTTGCTGGTTACTTGAAACTTTAGCCATCGCCTTAAGCACCTCTCTTCTTTCCTCCGCTGATAACTTGTTTTGGGGATCAAATACTTTAAGGATAATATCCATAGCTGGCTCAGATAAACCAAGCATTGATTTACTTACTTCTACTAAATTTTTAACATCTTTGCTTTCTGCATATTCTTTCATCTGTAAAATTTTAATAATAGATATTTTTGGATTATTAATACGTATTTGATATAATTTTTGGCTAAATTCTTTAGCTTCAATAACTTGTTGTTTTAAAAACTCATTATCAATATTTGCAAATATTGCTTGCTCAAGAGCTGGATGAAAACTTAATATAAGTTGTATTATAATTAAATCTTTATTTATATCATTGATTGAGAAAAACCCTTTATCTATAGTCCTACGCTTTTTATCAAGATCAGTTAGGTTGCAAAACAATTTATCTATAGTAACAAGATCATAGTTTTTCACAGCTCTATAGAATATGTGATCAGCATTATTGTTTATTTTATTTTTACGTTCTTCTGCGATTATTGGTAATTTATCCACCCAATTTAAAATTTGACCATCATAATCATGGAGAAGACTTCTGAATATCTCATTAAAAAAAGCTTCATTTATATATTTTATAATACTCGATATAGTTTCTATATTATTATTTTTATATTCTTTTTTAATTATTTCTATTATATCAGAGACTACTGAAGAATTCATACCTCTAAATATTAGAAAATTATAACGCGAAGAATTCGATTTAATTTTTTCAATTACTTGACGTTTTTTTTCTTCGTCAATATCATATTCTATATTCTGCACGATATCTCCTCTCAAGTAAAGTTAACTAATTCCTAAATTATAATCTTTATTAGTAATTCTTTCGTTAATTATTTTATTTACAAAGGTTACTTCAGATTTTTGCTGGTTACTTGAAACTTTAGCCATCGCCTTAAGCACCTCTCTTCTTTCCTCCGCTGATAACTTATTTTGAAGATCAAATTCTTTAAGGATAATATCCATAGCTGGCTCAGACAAACCAAGCATTGATTTACTTACTTCTACTAAATTTTTAACATCTTTGCTTTCTGCATATTCTTTCATCTGTAAAATTTTAATAATAGATATTTCTGGATTATTAATACGTATTTGATACAATTTTTGGCTAAATTCTTTACTATCTTCAATTTGTTTTTTAAGTAATGGATTTTTGCAGTGTGATATAACTATTTCTATACATTCTGGATCTAAACTTAGTATAAATTGAGCTCCAGATATATTCTGAAGAGCAACTCCGGATTTAAAGATTATATTATCCTCTGCATGAATAATAGCATCAAGTTTTTCTTGACTAGTTATTATTTGAAATAATTTATCAACGCCTGTAAAATTGCAATGCCCAATAAACAGCTTTAATAATTCATTAGCATGCTCATAAATTATGTCTTCACGATCTGAGGTGTTTATTGGTAATTCTAAGAGCAAATCCAGTATATTAATATAACCCACCATAATAGTATTGAAAATTAATGCGCTACGATCACATTTTTTTACATGTAATATTACATGATATACAAGATCTACATTCTTAGATTTACATGCTTCGCCTAACATATAAAAATATACCATATTTTCATTAGGAACTAACTTATAACCAGGAAAAAAAACCTTCATCTTAAGCATAAAATTGTTAATCAACTCCTGCTCATAATATTTAGTAAGTGCCTTGAAATTATTTGATAACATAATTATTCCTTGCATATATCAATCATTATTTTTTTATCTATCTATTTTCCAATGTTTTTCACTTATAATTTTATTTATAAAGCGATAAATGAATATTAAAGAAAAATCAATTAGTTTATATAAATTTTATATAAATATGGAGTCAATATACGCTTACCCTTATTTATCAAACTCTCCTTTTGTTTAGTTTTTCTATCGCCTAAAGTATAATTATTTTCTAAGGCCTAATAGCTGAATTGCATATATTAGATTATATAGCTCAAAATTATGGTTTTTGTCCGGTATAGTTTCCATAACCATCACTTTTGTAAAACACTATAGTTAATTATAAGTTTTATTTGGGACGACACTATGTAAGGAAGCTGAAAAAACTATAGTCAAGAATATAATATATTTCATTTCTCCCTATCTGCGGATGAGGGGTATATTAAATAATTAGATCTATTAAACTATCATATTCGGAAGGCAAAGCTTTCCGAGGGTGATGGTTGATTAGTTATATGGTAAAGTAATTTGAATTTTTGCTCCAATCGTAGATAAATTCGAAAATTTTATAGTACCATTATGATCTTCAATAATTTTTTTTACTATTGCAAGGCCAAGCCCCGTACCTTTGGTTTTATTGGTTACATACGGCTCAGTTACTCTATCTAACAATTCTTCTGGAAAACCAGCACCATTATCAATAATATCTATAATAAAGTAACTTTTTTCTGAAATAATGTTTATCTTAATAATCCCCTCTTCTATTTCTTTACTATTAAGCCTACTTTCTATTGATTCTTCAGCATTTTTAAAAATATTAGTTAAAGCTCGATCAATTTGATTAACATCACAATTAATAACTATAGGTAATATTGGTAATTCCGTAACATATAAAACATTTGTTACAGCACATTGCCTAGAAAAAATAGTATTATTAATAAGTTCGCATATGTTGCTAGGAGTAAAAATTGGCGCTGGCATGCGTGCAAAATTAACAAATTCTTCTACAATACCACCTATATCAGCCACATGCCTTATAATTGTATTAGTATATTTAGCTAATAATTCTTTATCATTTACTTCTTTATCATATTTTCTTTTAATACGCTCAGCAGCAAGCCTAATAGGTGTAAGAGGATTTTTGATCTCATGTGCGATACGCCTTGCAATATCTGTCCAAGCAGCGCTACGCTGCGCTGTAATGAGATCTGTTACATCATCAAATGTTACTATATAACCAATAATATTATTATTAAGTTGTTCTGTAACAATACGTGCAAGTAATATATATTTTTTATTATTACGTATAATTGTTATTTCTTTATTATCTAATGTATTAATTTCCTTGTCTATATTCTCTAATAAAATAGCCATTTCAGGGCAGAAAGTAGAAAAATCTTGTTTATATGCCACAGACGTATCTGTTGATAGTAAATTACAAGCAGAACGATTAATCATAGTAATTGTTTGCTCTTTAGATAACACAATAATACCAGCCGAAACCCCTGCTATCACAGTTTCACTGAAATGACGTCTTGCATCTATTTGCTTACTCGCTTCTATCAATTCTGTACGTTGTTGTTCAAGTTTTTGAGTCATATTATTAAAAGCTTTACTAAGCAAGGTAATTTCATCATTATATATTTCTTCTCTAACGCGCGCGGATAGATCACCAGCTTTTACTTTTTCTGTAGTGATAATAAGACGATTGATACGTTTAGCAATCGTAGAGGCAAATAATATCCCTATAGACATTGCAGCAAGTGTAAGTAATAATGAGACTAATAGAAATATAAATGAAAATTCAATTTGTAAATTTGAAATACTAGATTTTAAACGTATATACTCATTTACAGCGCCGCGAGTATTTTGCATATGATTTAAAACTTGACTATCTACAGGACGCCCAACCAGTAGATAGGTATCAAAAAAATTGTCTAACTTAATTAGAGCTCTAACACGATCATGTTCATTAGTTAATATAACTACTTCTCCTGTATCTGCACGCTCTAAATATTCTTCAGGTAATTTTTCTAATTCAAAAGTTAAGGCAAAACTTAAATAACCTTTGGCTATAATTTTTTTATCACTTCCTCGGAATGCTAATGCTTCTGTAAGTGAACGATATACAGACTGATCACTTAAAACATGATTAAAAAAGACTGGATCATCAAGAAGATCAGAAACGTGTCTATTTAAATCTTTAGACATGGCCAAAGAATCTGCTCTAATATTATCACGATGCTCCTTTAAATATGCATCTGCAACAGCTACTGATTCTTCAAGAGCAGTACTTACTCTAGCATTAAACCAAGATTGAATACCATAATTGAAAAACATTATAGAAAAAGTTGCAACTATAATTGTAGGTACTGCAGAAACTAGGCTAAACATAATCATAATACGAGTTTGTAGACGAGAACCATCAAAATGTTTCTGTCTATTCACCCATAATCCCATTAAACGGCGGCTAATGAGAATAGTTAGAGCAAGTAATAAAATTAAATCTATTAATACCAAACTAATTACAATGTGTGGATCCGGCCCCATATTATTCGTTGTTTTAGTGGCAGCACTATAAGTGGATATACCGCATATAACGGATAAAATAGTCAGTATAAATGTGAGTTTACGTTCTAACCCCATTTTTTTGAACCAATTTATTAAAAGATATGTCTTAGCAAAAGTAGAATACATCTCGGTTAAATATATTTTAAATTATATAACTTATAATTAGGGTATACTATAAATTCATTAGCTTGTAAAAAAGATTTTATAGATAGTAAATTGAAGTCTCGTTATAGTTTGACCATAAAGGATCTATAATTTTATTTGTAAATTTACATTTTACTGTTGATTTTCGTGATCGAATATCATAAATTGCATTTGGTTATTTGCGCCCTTAGCTCAGCAGGATAGAGCAACAGATTTCTAATCTGTGGGTCAGGAGTTCGAATCTCTTAGGGCGCGCCAGCTTTTCTCTAGTGTTGGTGAGAATTTTTTTTATACTTAAATATTTAGTGCTACCTTCGTGCTACTTTTAAAATAAATAATATAAAGTTTTTAAGATATAATTTTAGTAAAAAAATAATTTATATTATTGTTAGTTTTATTAGAATTGCTTTACTTAGAGGGGTCTGTATCAAAAAGTGGGGCAAAATTGAAGTTGTTAGTTAAGAACATAAGACTTTAACTCGCAATCTATAATTTTCAAAATTCTTAAATCCATAAGTACGTCTTTGTATCAATTTCATTTTTCTATGAAAGCCTTCGGTAATACCATTATTTCTGCTAAATCTCCACATTCGCCCTCTTTCATCTTTCCACTCACTTAAAGTCTTACCTAGAGTTTGTAATAAGGTAAAGCTACTATTTTTCAGTTCTTTGATAGCTTCTAAAAATACCGGGATCAGATCATATTTAACACTGGGCTTTGATTTGCGTTTCTCACGCAGGCAGTTGATCAATTTCTCCTTAAACTCATATATTGATCTGATTGCTGGATGACCTTCTAAATATTGTTTAAACCTCCTTGATTGTTCTTCTGTCATATTTTTCTTATGCATCATAAGTAGTTTTACATAACTTCGCTTGTGTTTAGTTTCAGGATCAATCATTTGCGCTTGCTTAACAAAATAGTAATTGACCAACCTAATCACGTGGAATCTGTCAGCCACGATCTTAGCATTGGGGAACCATTTTCTAATAATTGCATGATAGCGGTAACGAGTATCAATACAGACCACTCTAACCATTTCTCTACCTTCTAGTTTGCTTAGATAATCTTCTAAATCTTTTGCTGATTTGCCTTTAACCACATCAAAGATATTATCTCTTGCCAGATTACAGCATGTCGTAGCAAATCCTTGCTTCTTCGAAAAAGAATGCTCATCAATGCCAAGTACTCGCGGGACTAGACGAGAGTTAAACTCCTTATTCTCTGACTTATAAAGCGCATGGTAGCAGCGCTCTATAGTTGAGGTACTCACTCCAACTAGCTTGGCCAAATCTTTTCTAGACACACCCTTATTATATAGGGCAAAGATTTCTTTTCTCAAAGTTTCACTACTGCTTCTATATTTTTCACTTTTATTCCGGGTAAATTTACGATAATATCAAATCTCGGCATTGTTGATTCTTATATGTACGTTTTTCAAGCTACTAACGTAGCACATTTAGATCAACTTTGACCCTCTACTTGATCCAGAACCCTAGAATTGCCATAGGAATTGTACAAGAAAGGAATTTTGGAGGTAAAGGTAAAGGAACACAGTTTTATTTTATGAATCCAGTTAAAGACAAATGGTTTAAACCAGGAATACCTTTAGAATGATAGAAGTAATAACTCCTAAAAGTAATATTTTTAAGATTCATGACCAATATAAAGAATTTCCATATTATGTTGGAAGTGCTATTATTATGGTTGATAGAATAATTGTAGCATATGATCCTGATGAGATTAAAGAGTCAATCCCCAATTTTGATTATAATCGTAGCATCTGGTGTTATGATTTAGAAGGAAATATATTATGGTACGTAGAAAAGCCCTACTATATTGATAAAGAAACCGGAGCAAAAGTTATTTATGATAAACCTGTAGATTCTCTTGCTTATAATACAAAAACAAAACAAATATATGCTTTTAGCTATCGAGGCTATGTTTTGGATACAAATACAGGCAAATTAAGTGATGATTTTGAGATAAGGTAAAATTACTCTATTCCTGGATAAAAAGCTTCAAAATAAATATTTAAATTAAAAATACACTTTATTCATTAATATAAAAATATATTTTTAAGATATAAAATCAAGCGCCATGTTTTACCTTTAAAGCTTGTGCAAGCTCAGCTATGACATTCTGTTTCTGATAAGGTTTTTTGATATAGGTAAAAATGCCAAGTGTGAATGCTCTTTCAATTTCGGCATTATCTGAAGAGCCAGTCTGTAAAATAACTGGAATTTTTCTAAGTGCTGGATCCTGCTTGATTTCAGCGAGTACATTTAAGCCATAAATATCTGGCATCATTAAATCAAGTAAAATTAAATCTATTTCCTTAAAATGTTCTTTTAAATACTCAAGGCCAGCATAACCTCCCGCTGCTTTATGGAGATTATAACCACTTCCAAAAAGCAGTAATTCCATACTCATTAGGCAGGCATCTTCATCATCTATTATTAAAATGTTAGTAGTTTTAGTAGTTTGAGTGGTAGGTTTTGTAGGTATTTCGACATTATTTTCTGCAATAATTTTATGGCCATCCACCTGTTTGGCCTGCGATATTGGAACAACAAAATTAAAAGTTGCACCTTGGTCTTGGTTATTTTCTGCCCAAATTTCACCATGATGAGCTTCGATAATTTCTTTGCATATCGCAAGTCCAAGGCCGGTTCCTCCTGCTTTTGTTTTGGTCTTACTGCTTTGAACAAAGACCTCAAAGATAGTATATAATTCATTTTCAGGAACGCCAATTCCTTCATCTTTAATAGCAAAATGATAAGCTTCAGATTTATTTTGGTCATCATAGGTAATTTCAGAAAGCTCTAGCGAAACAGTGATGGTAGAATTATTTGGGCTGAATTTGATGCTATTAACAAATAAATTACGAAGCACCTGCCCAATTCTTTCTTTGTCCGCTAGGATAAAGGCATCTTTTAAAGGAGTGAAATTAATTTGCAGCTGCTTGCCATTAATATATAAAGTTTTGGCCTCTTCAATCATTTCCGTGATAATCAAGTTTAAATCTATTTTCTCTAAACTAAGCCTCATCTTTCCTGCTTGGAACTTAGAAAGATCAAGGAGATGGCTGAGAAGTGAAGACAATCTTTTGGCATTGCTTGCAATTTTATCTGCTAACTCATATTTTTTTTGCTCTTCCAAAACTTGCCAATGTTCTACTAACCCTTCAGATAAGCTAGTAAACCCTTGCATTGGCGTCCTAATCTCATGACTCATGTTATTGAGGAACTCTGTCTTGGCGGCTAGTGCTTGCTGAAGCTCGAGAGTGCGTTCCTCTACTTTTTGTTCCAGTTGATCTTTAAGTTCTTTGGTAACTTCTAATCGAAATTTTTGTTCATTGTAAATAGCAGATTTCTTATAAGAAAATAAAACAAAATATATCATAGGTGCTAGATAACTTGCTAGCACCCCTACCATATGTGGGGGTAAATCATGATTATAAGTTGTATTAATAAAACAAATCCACCCAAGACCTACGCCTAGAAATACCAATATAGAATATGATAACCAATCCACAAATAAGTTTAATATTACTAACCCAAGCAACCCATTAACTACCCACACATATGAATTAGGGTTTTTAAATAGTAGATAGGAGAAAAAAAATGGTAAACAATATAATAGGGTGACATGAAAATATATTGGTAAAAAAGTTTTAAATTTAGATAAGAAATGTATTTTTAAGATAAATGGAAGCGCCAGTAGCCCAACTATACATCTCATGAATAAACTATCATATCCTTCAGGCACAGCAATAAAATTGTTAAAAAAATAAAAACCTAAAAAGCCAATAAATAATACTATGCCAAAGCTAAATAAATATGGCTCTGCTTCCTTGGTATTATAAACCATTCTTTTATGAAGATTTTTAAATAATTTTTTAGCAAAGTTATATATATTTATAGAATACATAAATTTTACACTTTATTACATAATATTATATAATTTAGAAGTGGAGACTCAAAAGAATCACTAAATAAATCTATTTGGGGATTAGTATAAATTTCTGAATAATTCTCCACAGAAAGTCCACAGGATTTTAACCATTTATTTGCACTTTCAATATCAAGCCATGCTATATTATGCATAGGAATGAGGGAGCATATAGGTAAAGTTAATAGAAATTTAGTTTTGGGATTAGATAGCTCTATATACTTTTTTAAGCACGATGTTGGATTATATACGTGTTCTATAGAATCCTGAAATATATATAAATCATACAACCCAACAAAATCATGAGTATTTTCCATATCTCCCTGTTTAAATTCAACAGTACTTTGCCAATTTTGATCCCAAATAGTTAATAATTGTTCGGCAAAAGTAATAGCAGGAGTAGCTATATCACAAAGCGTTATCTTTGCTGATTTATCTTGTAAAGTTTTTCTTACATATTTGGAAGGCACACCAAAACCTAGATCTATTATAGTACTGGGATTTGCTATTTGGATAAATTCTATTACCTGCTCTTGTCTTGCTATATGCCAACTTCCTTCTAACAAATTATGAATATGTAATACCATTCTTATTGCAGGTTGGTCATATATTTCATTACCATGTGAAAAAATATCAAGATTATAATCGAGGAAAGTTTGAATTATTTCCTCTTCAGTTATGTTAACTGCTTGAGCTAGTTGATTCAATTCATTTTTATATAAAGCATTATTTAACACGGATTTTACCAATCTAGTTAATTTTTCTTCCTTGGTTATTATTTTATCAATTATATCTGTCATTTATTACCTATTGTTTAATTTTATATATTTTTTTGTAATATTATTTTGCAAACTTTCTTCTAGTCTAACAAAACCTAGATTATCATTATTAAGAACTTGACATACCCCAGCTAGTAATAATGCAAAAGTAAGCTGGATGTTATGTAAAGGTATGTTATCTTTCTCAGTAGCATAAAAATTAATGGGAAAGCCGGAATTCAGTAAATACATATTATTTACTATAACATTATTATGGCAATTATTGGTTGGTTGAAGCAGTTTACGCAAGTGAACAGCGTCAAATTCTCTATCAGAAGAAGAAATACTAGCTAATATTACTCCTTTTTTAAGAAGATGATATATAGAACTAGAAATAGCTACTTCTCCAGTGGTACCTATAATTAAGTCATAATCTGATAAATTTAATTCGGTTGGTTCTAAATCACTTAATGTTGTAATAGTGTCATAGCATTTTACCTTATATTTAAGAGATAAGGACTTAGATAAACAGCTACCGAGTATCCCATTACCTACTATAAGGCAAGTGGTAGGAAATAATTTTAATTCATTAAGATGATTAGTTAGTTGATTAAGTGAAGATTCAATAATCATTGGAGATTCTATATTCAGTTTTGCTTTAGAACGTGCTACATTCATTACTGGAAAGTGTAATTCCTTATTTTTTAATTTGTTATATCCAGAAGAAGTCTGTTCTACACCATAGATATTCGAATATTCTGATAATAAATTATTAGCAGCTAGCAGCAATTCTCCTCCATCATCCATAATAATTACTTTATCATTCTTACCAAGATTCATGCGAGTAATTTGTTCACGTAAAAAATGATGTATATTATGTTGGAATTGTTCATCAAATGAGAGGTGGCTATCAAAATAATTACTTGAATTATCTACATATATTCCTTCTTGCCTCATATGCTTTATAACTAAATTAGAGGTAGAATAGCATTTACCTATCACTGCGCAATTTTCTGGTTTAAGCCCTAAATCAAACATTGAACGTAACATTAAATGAGTTGAAGGCAAAACATGTTGGCAAGCTATAATATGTATATTTTCTAAATTTGTTTTATACATTAAATTGGCTACATATTCGAGTAAGGGCAACCTTACATAAATATTTTCATATTTAATCATAGAATTATTACTTTATAATAAAAAATATAAGTTTTCTTTAAATGAGATATAGAGTATGCATATTTAAAATAAATACTGTAGAAAAGTATACTATTTTATTAACAGCAGTTTAAATATTAGGTGGTTTTTTATATTGTTTGTTACAATTAAACAAGTAAATCTTTTTTAATCCATTTTAAAAAAATATTGCTACAAAATTAAGAAAAATTAGGTAGATATTCAGGTTTACTTATTGCTGAATTTAGAAATTATTTTTAACAACTTGACACTTACTATAACCAAAAATCTGTATAATAAACCATTTGTAAGTGTAGGAGCAAATCTTGATACTAGTCAATGGTATGCTTATAGTCGCAGAGGTTATAAATTAGATTTACAAACCGGCAAATTAAGTGATGATTTTGAGATAAGGTAAAATTACTCTATTCCTGGATAAAAAGCTTCAAAATAAATATTTAAATTAAAAATACACTTTATTCATTAATATAAAAATATATTTTTAAGATATAAAATCAAGCGCCATGTTTTACCTTTAAAGCTTGTGCAAGCTCAGCTATGACATTCTGTTTCTGATAAGGTTTTTTGATATAGGTAAAAATGCCAAGTGTGAATGCTCTTTCAATTTCGGCATTATCTGAAGAGCCAGTCTGTAAAATAACTGGAATTTTTCTAAGTGCTGGATCCTGCTTGATTTCAGCGAGTACATTTAAGCCATAAATATCGGGCATCATTAAGTCGAGCAAAATTAAATCTATTTCCTTAGAATGTTCTTTCAAATATTCAAGTCCCGCATAACCTCCCACTGCTTTATGGAGATTATAGCCACTTCCAAAAAGCAGTAATTCCATACTCATTAAGCAGGCCTCTTCATCGTCTATAATTAAAATGTTAGCTGATTTAGTAGTTTGAATAGCAGGTTTTGTGGTAATTGCTACATTATTTTCGGCAATGATTTTATGGCCGTCCATCTGTTTGGCCTGCGATATTGGAACAACAAAGTTAAAAGTCGCGCCCTTATCTTCATTATTTTCTGCCCAAATTTCACCATGATGCGCGTCGATAATTTCTTTACAGATAGCAAGGCCAAGACCCGTGCCTCCTGCTTTTATTTTGGTCTTACTGCTTTGAACAAAGACCTCAAAGATGGTATATAATTCATTTTCAGGAACGCCAACCCCTTCATCTTTAATTGAAAAATGATAAGCTTCACTTTTATTTTGATCATCATAAGTAATTTCAGAAAGCTCTAGCGAAACAGTGATGGTAGAATTATTTGGACTGAATTTGATGCTATTGACAAATAAATTACGAAGAACTTGGCCTATTCTTTCTTTGTCTGCTAGGATAAATGCTTCTTTTAAAGGAGTGAAATTAATTTGGAGCTGCTTGCCATTAATATATAAAGTTTTAGCCTCTTCAATCATTTCCGTGATAATCAAGTTTAAATCTATTTTCTCTAAACTAAGCCTCATCTTTCCTGCTTGGAACTTAGAAAGATCAAGGAGATGGCTAAGAAGTGAAGACAATCTTTTGGCATTGCTTGCAATTTTATCTGCTAACTCATATTTTCGTTCATCGTTAAACTCTTGCCAATGCTCAACGAGGGAAGTTGAAATCACAGTAAACCCTTGCATTGGCGTCCTAATCTCATGACTCATGTTATTTAAGAACTCTGTCTTGGCTGCTAGTGCTTGCTTGAGTTCTACAGTATTTTGCTCTAAGGATTTATTAGTCTTTTGTAATTCTTCTTTAGTATCTTCAAGTTTAGCTCTTATATTATTTATTTCATTAGTATAAGTACTTATTTTCTGAATTTGGTAAGCAAGATTAGAAATTTCTAAAGAATTATATTTTTCAGGAATTAGTACCTTATTTTTACCTTCTGGAATAAATCTTGCCATGTCTGATAGCATTTTAATAGGGATAATTAATTTATTTCTAAAAAATAGGAATAAAATAAATAGCAATAAGCAAATCATAAAACTAAATATAGCTGGTAGAATTACTCTTTCTCTAAATAATTTACTAAGTATATAATCATCTTCTCCTACTAAAATTATAAAAGGATAGTCATTCATACGTTGATATACAAAATATTCTGTACCATTATATTGTATTTTTTTATTTAAGATACCCATACTAGGAGTAAGAGGAATCAATTTTTTCAATAAATTTTTATCTATTAATATAGCGTTAGCATTGGATTGGGCTATCAAATCAAAATTGTCGTTAAATAGTAAAAAACGAATACTGTTAGCATTAAAGTTTTCCTTAATTTTATTGACCAGTTTTTCTATATCTATTCCTGCCGAGATAATTCCTACAGGCTTTCCTTCCTCATTAGTTATACCTAAACCTGCAGGAATTCCATAATCTACTATTTGATCTTTACCTACTATTCCTTTTCCAACTTTAGGATCAATAATGAGTGTCCATGGCTTTAATGGTGCAAGATTCATCCATAATCTCTCTTCTTTTTTGACTGTGGGAAAACTATCAAGAGCTCCTTCAGTAGCATTAGCTATAACTTTTCCGTCTAAAGTTACAAAATCAAAATTTGTTAAGGTTGATATATCTTGGCCTATTTTAGCTATTAAAAATGACCTTTTTAAAATTTTACCTACGCCTTCAGGAGTATAATCATGTCGCTTAATGATTTTATCCCCCATAACCCTAGCAAATTTTTCAATATAATTAAAATTACTTTCTACAACAGAGGTAATTTTTGTCAGTTCATTAAAATATATAAATTTTCTATCTCTTTTGACAAATTCGTAAGTTATAAAACTCACTAATATAGTTAAGATTAAAATTAATAAAGGTATAATTACTACTAAATAAATATACTGTTTGTATAAAGAGAAATCTTTTCTCATTTTGAATATACCAAAAAAGTTAAGTTATGTTACTAAGTATAAGAGATATAATATATATAAAATTTTAAAATATTATTAATTATGAAATATTTTATTATTTTAATTTTTTACTAACATTTATTAAGAAAATTTTGTTAATTATAGAAGTTAAATTATTGCTGCTATAGATATACTTAGAACCTTATCAGATTTTTTAAAAAGACCAAAAGGTAGATTCATTGATAAGAACAATGATAGCAGAGTATCTAAATATTTTTTTGTCTTATTTTTTGATATAATATAAGGTTGCTCTACTGACATTACTTTTACATTATCAACGATTTTTAAATCAGCATTGATAATATCTTCAATTAATTCATTTTTACTATATACATGACCATAAGTGTAAATAAAATTATACTGATCATATTTAGCAAAATATAAATCTCCAGGTTCAGTAGCTAATTTTAAAACAGCTGATAATTTTTCTGCCATTTCTATTGATCCATATTTTAAGAAAAGTTTATATTGTTTTCTTAAAATATCATAAGCTATAGATTCTTCCAAAAGCGAGATTTTGGTAGATACATTAATAATAAACTCTCCTTCGCTACTTAACATCTTGCCTATATCTTTAAGCAAGTTTTGTCTATTTTGGCGTTTAGGAATATGGCCTAGGACTGTAAATATACTTAAAGCTAAATTTATAGGCTTTTCTATTAGTGTATTTATATTAGATAAATTCTCTTCAGAATTACCATGAATAACTTGTATAGTAAGATTATTTTTGTTCCAATATCCTAAAATATTTTTTTTATTCTCATCAATACGACCCTTATCCAGGATAAATCCTTCGTATTCTATAATTTCTATAAAATCCTTTAAACCTACTAAGCTTATATCATATGCAATTAACTCAATAGATACATTAATATATTGTTTTGCGATTCTATAAATAGAGGAAAAAAGTCTTCCATTACCACATCCAAAATCCAAAATTCTAATAGATTTAGTAAATATTTTTGGCTGAAGAGTAAATAGGCGGTGATAAATTCTTTTGAAAGAATTATATATTACAAAATATTCTCTAGGTATTACCTTATTTGTGCCAAATCTTTTATTGTAGATAGAATCATCTTTTCCCATATAATATCTGTCATACTGATGTGCAGTATTACTCTCATTTTGATGATAATGATTAGGAAAGTTATTATCACTATTATTGTTGGGTAGCTGCATTTGCCATATCACTCCTAATTTGCCATAGATGAGGGAAAAATTGACGTTGTATTCCTTTATTTAAAATTTCTATAGACACTCCTTTTAATGACCTAGATTTTATCCCTATAGAGCGTTCCACAAGCTTCATATGCTTATATAAAAATATTTGAAATAATTCATCAAACTCTACTAATAATTCTGCAACAAGATAACTATCATTGTGTGAATATTCTGAATCATAGATTTTTTCTATATTATTTAAATCATTATTCAAATAGTGTAAAAGGAAACTTTCCCATAACAAATTAGCTATTTTAAAAATAGTTCTAAAACCTGGCGACTCCATCCCACTACCTTTACCAAGTCCTATCCTAATTTTTTGATATTCCTTAGGAGACATAGTTTCTAATACAGATAACTGCTCAATCATAAGTTGTTGCGTCTTATGCACTCTTTTAAATAAAGTAGTAATACGATTGGTATTATTTAATTTTATATATTCATTTATATCAAAAAGTGTATAATTAATAAGTTTCATCCATAATTCTTCTACTTGATGAACTATTTGAAACATTAATTCATCTTGATTACATAATTTTTCAAATGGTTTTTGACAAAGCAATAACTTTTCAGTATTTAAGTACCTCTCATAATGCAGTTGTACCCTTACCTTGCATTATTTTATAAAAGTCTTCTCTATCCATAATATGAAATACATTACTCCCTCGTGAATTCAATTATATAAAGATATTATCACAATCTATATTAATTACTACAGCTACATAAATTAGTATAATCATTTTGAATGAATATAACATAGATTCATATAGACTTTCTATAGCCAGAATTTTGACCATTTTGGATATTATCCGTAATAAAAGCGAAACATTAAAATATATTAATATATTTTAACATTTTTTATATTATAAATATTTATTAATAGTCAATAATTTCTTTATAATTACAATTTAAAAATACTCACAAAAAACTTATCTATGTGCTTTCTGACAATACTCGTTCTAATTCAGCCATGATAGCTTGTTTCTGATAAGGTTTTTTGATGTAGGTGACAATGCCAAGTGTGAATGCTCTTTCAATTTCGGCACTATCGGAAGAGCCAGTTTGAAGAATGACTGGGATTTTGGCAAGCTCTGGGTTCTGCTTGATCTCAGCGAGTACATTTAAGCCATAAATATCGGGCATCATTAAGTCGAGTAAAATTAAATCTATTTCCTTAGAATGTTCTTTCAGATATTCAAGGCCAGCATAACCTCCCGCTGCTTTATGGAGATTATAGCCACTTCCAAAAAGTAGTAATTCCATACTCATTAAGCAGGCATCTTCATCATCTATTATTAAAATATTAGCTGATTTAGTAGTTTGAGGAGCAGGTTTTGTAGGTATTTCGACATTATTTTCTGCAATGATTTTATGGCCATCCATTTGTTTGGCCTGCGATATTGGAATAACAAAGTTAAAAGTTGCACCTTGGTCTTGGTTATTTTCTGCCCAAATTTCACCATGATGCGCGTCGATAATTTCTTTACAGATAGCAAGGCCAAGACCCGTGCCTCCTGCCCTGGTTTTAGTTTTGCTGCTTTGAACAAAGACCTCAAAGATAGTATATAATTCATTTTCAGGAACGCCTACCCCTTCATCTTTAATGGCAAAATGATAAGCTTCAGATTTATTTTGATCATCATAGGTGATTTCAGAAAGCTTTAGCGAAACAGTGATGGTAGAATTATTTGGGCTAAATTTGATGCTATTGACAAATAAATTACGTAAAACTTGGCCTATTCTTTCTTTGTCCGCCAGGATAAAGGCGTCTTTTAAAGGAGTGAAATTAATTTGGAGCTGCTTACCATTGATATATAGGGTTTGAGCTTCGTCAATCATTTCCGTGATAATCAAGTTTAAATCTATTTTTTCTAAACTAAGCCTCATCTTTCCTGCTTGGAACTTAGAAAGATCAAGGAGATGGTTAAGAAGTGAAGACAATCTTTTGGCATTGCTTGCAATTTTATCTGCTAACTCATATTTTCGTTCATCGTTAAACTCTTGCCAATGCTCAACGAGGGAAGTTGAAATCGCAGTGAACCCTTGCATCGGCGTTCTAATCTCATGACTCATGTTATTGAGGAACTCTGTCTTAGCCGCGAGTGCTTGCTGCAGTTCTGCAGTGCGTTCCTCTACTTTTTGTTCTAAATTAGTATTATGGGTATTAATTTTTTCATAAGCTTGTTGAAGGTCGTTTCTAGTATTATTTAATTCTTTGGTATAGATAAAAAGCTTTTCTAACTGCGTAGCTAAAAGCTCTATTTCATAGGAAGAATGAAGATTAGCAGAAAAGGAAATAGTTGATTTATTATCTACAATTTCCTCTGCAATATTTGCTAAATCTACTATAGGTAAAAGAAATTTATTTCTAAAATATATAAATAATATAAGAAGTATACCTATTAAAATTATTGATTGTATTATGGCAGGAGCAGTTTTTTCTTCAAAGTCTCTTTTAAATGAAAATATGTTTTCTCCAAAAATTATGATAAATGGATAGTTAGGCATTACTTGATAATGGGAATAATATACATCACGGAATTCAAAAGGAGTTGTTAATAGCCCTGTTTCACCTTTTGAATATTTTAACTCTTTTATAGCTGCTTCGATTGATTTTGGTAGTATATATTTAGGTAAGATATTATCTGAACTCGTTACTAAGCTATAATCATCTGCTAGAATGATAAAATTCAAATAGGAATTATCAATTAATTCTTTTAACTTCTGATTTAATTTATCTATTTCTAGTCCGGTTGAAACTGTACCTAAAAATTTACCCTCTTGATTGGTAATACCAAATCCTAAAGGCACAATCTCATCAACAAAAATTTCATCTTTGCTGATGATTGCTTTTGCTGGTTTAGAAATATGGAGAATCCAGGGCTCATTTTCAACAAAATTCACCCAGCTTCTATCACTATTTTTAACTAAAATAGGCTCTTGAATATTACCTCTAGTAGAGTTAGCTATTACATACCCTTCAGGAGTAACAAAATCAAAGAGAGTTAATGCTAATACACTTTCTTTCACATGCATATTTGCTTTAAGCCTTAGAAGCAGGTCTCCGATTGACTTACCATCTAAATTATTTTCATCTGCTATTCTTTGCCCTATTTCTTTAGCAAAACTAGCAGCATAATTAAGGCTTTCTTCCAAAAAGCTAGAAATTTTATTCACTTCCCCTACATAAAGGGCATATTTATTAGATTTATAGGAAGAATAATTTAACCATATCAATACCAAAGAAAAAAGTATAAACACTCCAGGAGTAATAACAAGCAACTGGAGATATTGTCTAGTAATAGAAGGAACTTTTTTAGTCATTATTAACCATTTTATAGTTAAGGTATATATATTAATACTAATAACTATAGTAGTAAAAAATATTAAATAAATAATTAATTTTTATTGATAGCTACTACTGAAAAATGTTTTCCGAAAAAAATCTTAACTGAGTTAGGGATACAGAATAAGGAAAATATTTCTGATAATAGAGCATCAATAAAAGACTTACTTGGGCTGGAGGAAATTTCAAAAGGGTGCTTTATTGATAATAATTTAGGAGTTTTTAATATTTGTAAATCCACCTCCTTTAATTCTTCTACCAATTCATTTATGGAATAGATATGCAAAAAATTATTTATAATTTGTGTTTTAGAACCTGTACAATAATATATATCACCCTTTTCTTGAGCTAATCTCAAAGCTAACACTTGGCTTTTATAAGATTGCTGGTTTTCCAAGAATCTGCCACATTCTAACTGTTTTCTAAGTTTAGTATAAGTTAGATATTCACGCCAAAAACTTTTAATAGTAGGCATGGTAAAAATTAATTCAGCATTTTCATTAGAAATAGATTTAAATAATTTTAAAGTATCACTTCTGTTTTGCTTGCCTGGAATATGAGCAAGCACTCCAAATATACATAATATTATATCAAAATCTTTACCTAGTAATTCTTGAAGAATGGCTTTATCACAAGAAGAATCAGTATGAATTAGTTTAACTAATAAGTTCTGTTTAGTGAATGTTTTTGTAATTATATCTTGCTTAGAAATGGTAGCCTCATTACAGCTAGAGAAATCATTATTTAGCAATTTATCTTCAAAAAGTTTAATTGCTTGATAACTAATATCATAATTTATTAATTCTACAGTATATTCCTTGTTTGTATAGGATAAAGCAAGATCTTCTAATATTTCAAATAATCTTCCATCTCCACATCCAAAATCTAATATTTTAATTTTATTATTTTGAGCTTTTTGCTTCTTACGATTATAAATTCTTTTAAAAGAATTGGTAATCAATTCTTTTTCTTTATAAATAGTTTTATTATGGCCAAATCTTTTATTATATAAAGAAGAGTTTCCTCCTTCATAATAAGTATCATATTGCAGGGATAAATCATTTTTAGAAATAAAAAAGTTGTAATCTTTAAACAAATAATTATCAGTTCTATTCATAGAACATACCTAGAAATTATATTTTTAATAAATAGTAAAAGTAGTTAATGTATTTTAATAATTTTATATTATAAATATTTATTAATAGTCAATAGTTTTTTAACAAAACGTAGTTTGAATAACTATTATAATTAGTATATTAGATTTTTTGTGACTTTTTAATAAATATACTATAAATTTTAATTATCCAAAACTTCTGCAATTTCGTACATTATATTCTGTCTTTGGTAGGGTTTTTTGATGTAGGTGACAATGCCAAGCTCAAAAGCTCTTTCAATTTCGGCATTATCTGAAGAGCCAGTCTGGAGGATTACTGGGATTTTAGCGAAGTCTGGATCCTGCTTGATTTCAGTAAGTACATTTAAGCCATAAATATCGGGCATCATTAAGTCGAGCAAAATTAAATCTATTTCCTTAGAATGTTCTTTCAAATATTCAAGTCCCGCATAACCTCCCACTGCTTTATGGAGATTATAGCCACTTCCAAAAAGCAGTAATTCCATACTCATTAAGCAGGCCTCTTCATCGTCTATAATTAAAATGTTAGCTGATTTAGTAGTTTGGGTAGCAGGTTTTGTAGGTATTTCGACATTATTTTCTGCAATGATTTTATGGCCGTCCATTTGTTTGGCCTGCGATATTGGAATAACAAAGTTAAAAGTAGCTCCCGAGCCTTCATTATTTTCTGCCCAAATTTCACCATGATGCGCCTCAATAATTTCTTTACATATCGCAAGTCCAAGGCCAGTTCCTCCTGCCCTGGTTTTGGTTTTAGTGCTTTGGACAAATGCCTCAAAGATGGTATATAATTCATTTTCAGGAACGCCAATTCCTTCATCTTTAATAGCAAAATGAATGTACTTGCTGAAATTAAAAAAGATCCAGACCTTGCCAAAATCCCAGTAATCCTCCAGACGGGCTCTTCAGATAGTGCCGAAATTGAAAGAGCATTCACACTTGGCATTATCACCTACATCAAAAAACCTTATCAGAAACAGAATATAATGTATGAACTTGCAGAAATATTGGATAAAGTAGTTTAATTGCTCTTAAACTAGAAATTAATTTTTAATTAATTAATAGTTAATATAATAAAGTAGATAATTTATATAATATAGGTAAATCAAAATATTATCAAAAGCTAAGAGATGCTTATGCTGGGAGTCAAGATAAAGCACAAGAATTTTGTTTAAAAGTTAAACAAATGAATGATGGCTTTGATAATGAACAGGAGTCTTAATGCAAGATGATGATAATAATCAGGAAAAAAATTCTTCTAAGCCTGCAGTAAAAGAAAAAACTAATGTTGAACAAGAATTAGAAAGTAAGCTTCTCAAGATAATAAAGAATTTTAGTGAAATTAATCAAGAGTTGCAAGCAAAAGCTAATCAAGAGAAAGAAAAAAGAGAAGCAGATCTTAATAAAAATGAATCTAGAAATAAAGAACATAGATTAGAGCAGGATAAAGAAAGAAAATATGCAGAAGTAAAGTCATTACTAGAATTAGCACGCGCAGCTTCTATCGCAGGTAATTATGATACTGCAGCTAGTTTACTGAGTCAAGCTAGTTCTATAATAGCTAGTAATCCTTTGCTTAAGGGTAGTAATTTAGAAAGTAGATTACAAAATATTGCAAATGATATGCGAGAGGTACAAAATGGTTATGTATCTATTCATGGTATAAATGGGTTAAGTGCAAGAGAGTTATCTGCAAAAGAAGTAGAAGAAGTCAAAAGCTTATTAAATAAAAATATGCTAGATTATTATAAGGATAATACTTATAAAGAGAAAATTCATTTTGCTCGTAAAGAAATAGAGGAAGGTAAGGAATTATCTACTCCTATGTTGAAGGAATATATGAATCATACTTTAGAAAAGGATAATCACGAGAGGCAGCAATATATCGATCGTTTAGTCTTAATGGTAGACCATCTTGATCAAAAAGAGAAAAAAGTAGGTATAACTGAGGAAGAAAACAAACAAAGAAAAATATATAAGAAAGAATTAAAGGGAGCTAGGTTAGATAGAGAAATTAATGAAGGCTTAAAAGATTTAGCTCAAAAAGAAACTGGTAAAAGTGATCTAGATTCAATACGAACCTGCTGTAATAAGAAACTAGAGACAGAAAAGGGGCAGGAAGAAATACAAAAGGTAGTAAAAAAGGCTAAAGAAAAAATGGATTATACAAAGAAGAAAGAAAAACATACAGAAAAGAAGGTAACAAAAGAATTCACTGATCCTACATTTCTAGTAAAAGATTTTAAGAATCAATTAAAAAATAAGCTCAAAGAAAAAAATTCCCTGACCAAAACCAGTAATGAAGTTATAAAGGAGCAAGATTCTTTATCTGATAAGAGATTAGGAAATCTTGCCCCTTCAGCAACTCCCTCTGAAGCGCCTCAAAACCAGATAAAGAGGGGCCTGCTAAATAAATAGGCTTATTATATAATATGGATAATATTACATAATAGAACAGTTGTTACTACGCCCTCTATCGCATGCTCTTAATAATTCTGCTTCTTGATATTTACCCCATGTAGGTTTTTGAGTGTCTCGTAGTATCTCTAACGCTGTATGGCCATCTTGATTACGTGTAGTTAATTCACTCGAGTCTTTAACCAAACTAATGACTGTAGCAGATTGTGTTTCATCAGTAGCTATAGTAAATTAAGTTGATAAAGACATGATATATGATATATTAAAAAGCTCATAAACCCAAAACAGTAGAAGCAATGGCATATTCCTTAGATTTACGTAAAAAAGTAATTCACTATGTTAATAAAGGTTATACCAGAGAAGAAGCTGCAAGAATTTTTGGCATAGGTGAAAGAACAATTTATAGATGGTTATCGAGATCGAAATCCGGGAATTTAGCAGCCACACGAGCAGCTAAGCCATGGAAGAAGCTTGATCCAATCAAATTATTAAACGAGGTGTCTAAAAACAGCAATTGGCTATTATCTGATTTTGCAAAGGTTTTTAATGTGTCTACAGCTGCTATCTGTTTGGCATTCAAGACTTTGGGGATCACACGAAAAAAAAGACCACACTCTATCGTGAACGGGATGAAGCAAAACGGCAATTATTTTTGGCAGCTATCGCAAACTATAAAGCGGAAGATATAGTTTATATTGATGAGAGTGGAATTGATAGCTATTTGTACTATTCTTGGGGATACAGTCTCAGAGGAAGTAAAGTTTATGGTGATATCTCAGGTAAAAAACATGATTGAGAAAGCTTTATTGCAGGTAAGGTTGGGAAGAAAATTATTGCGCCAATGTGTTTCAAGGGCACATGTAATACAGAAGTTTTTAACGAGTGGGTTAGTCAGTGTTTGGTGCCCGAACTAAGATTTGGTCAAGTTGTAATACTTGATAATGCAACGTTCCATAAGTCAGCTAGAACTAGGAATTTAATAGAAGATATAGGCTGTAAACTTTTATTCTTACCACCTTACTCTCCTGATCTCAACCCAATTGAAAAATATTGGGCTCATTTAAAAGCTAAAATCAAACCTATCATTACTAATTTTAATAACCTTAGCGATGCTATTGATTATGGCTTCTCTATGCCATTCTCAACTTAATTGACTATATCAAAAACTCTGGTAAAAAAATTGACTATGATGAAATTCAACAAATGAATAAGGAAATTTTTAACCATAAGACTATAGATTTCCAGAGTGATCAATCTTACTATCCTAATCAGGAAAAGAGAGGTAGTAAATGGTATCCAGTATCCGAAGAAAATGAGGTTATTAATATAGTAAAATTTCAAAATATTAATCCAGGTGAAATAAGAATTGAGCGTTTAAGACAAGATATGATATTAAGCCATGCAAATTCTAACCATACTATTACTATACACCATATATATGATAAGAAAGTGCATGCTAATGTGAACGTATTTGCATTTGAATCATTACCTCAGTTAAGTGAACCAATATACGTATATAATGTCGATATCGATTTATTAGCAACGCAATTTCAAAAAGCACAGTTAAGTTATAATGTTTTATTAAATATGCACTTTTTGGGTAAAAAGCAAGACTGCTATGATTCACTACAACTTAAATGTGTGTTAGCTTATGAAAGTATAAAAAAAATATCTGATTATAATCATTTTTTTCAAATTCTAGGATTTGAAGATCTATATGAGTATAAAATATTTTTAGAACAATGTAAGACTATATCACATCAAATTTTAGAATTAAAACATTGTATTAATACTCCTTTAGTGGAAGCTTATAAAGAGATGATGAAGTATAACCTTTATCTCAAGCCTTATACTGAGGAAAAAATACAAAAATATACTAATATTATAGATCAATTAATTGATTCTGGGACTCTTAACAATATTACTATATCTATAAATAAAATGCTCAATAGCACTGAATTAGCAGATTATACTGATAGGGATAGACCGAATGTTAAAATTGATAGTGAATTTAAAGCGATAGAAAATTTTTCATTAAATCCTAATGATTCTCTTAGGGAAAATGAACAAAATTTGTCAGGATTAAATAGTAATATTGAAGTGTATTAGGTGTGTAGAACTATAGTAAATTGATTTGAATCCAGGACGCGGATAGCTATGGCAATTTAAATATTACTTTGTTGTTCATTGACTACAATAGTATTTCTACGCTTCGCGCCTCGTATTATTTAAATTGCCTTTGCTATAGATCAAAGCTCTCCTACTATATTTGTAGGCTTCTCTCTATCGCTCCTCGTCCCAAATATAACTTAATTTATTATTTATAAGAATTGATTTTTTATGTAAGAAAGTTCTATACTCAGCTAAGCATCAAGGTTTAACTGATAAGCTATGTATGGAAGTTACTGGCACTATTTAGGTATTCTTCTATTGCTCTTGCTAAATAATAACAAGACATAACATCAATATCTTCTTTTTTAATACCTTCTAATTTTATCTCTAATCGTTTATAGAGTTTTGAATTATATAAAGTGTCTTCATTTACTTCTAATTTAATATCTATTACATCTTCTTCATTGCGTTTGATTTGATTAAGTGTTGCTACCATAATTACTTCTTTTTTTGATATAAATTTAAAGATTATTTTATAATTAAATTATATGAGAGGCTAATTTAATATTATATTTCATGAATATTTTTCTGCAATTTTGCTAAGCGTGACAGCGTTTATGTAAAAAAAATTATTGACAAAAATTAATACATAACACATATTACATTTTTAAATATATTAATTCCTTTACCGATTATCGCTATAATATTTATAAGTTAATACACTACCAAGTGTTTTAAGGGAGATATTTATGAAGAATGAGTTATATTATACGAAAGTTAGCGCATTTGAAGAGAAATACACGGAAGATAGTAGTAGTGGAAAAATTAGCGTAGAACAAATTATTAAAGGTAAAAGAGATATATTTATCAATAATGCTCCCGAAGAACATTTTACGCAAAAAAAGATATTGGTAAGAGATTGGTTCTTATCAACTCTTGTTTTACCTAATTATTATAATGATATTAAGGAGAAAAAATTAAGTCTTTATAGAGAATTACAAAATAAGGGTTTTGAAATTTATGGATATATCGATGGTCATTTAAAAAAAATACATAATGTAGAAGAGCTTACCTCTATTCAATTTAGATCAGAAAAGGAAACTCAGGAAGATGCTGGTAAACTAGGGTTCACTAAAGATGAAATCTATATAGCTGGCCCTATGGAAAGTTTAAAGCTATTAAAACTCAAAGAGTATAATATTGATGTTCAGCTATTAAATGCTCTTTCTTCTAATTTAAAGAAAGAGTTTCTCAAAGAACTTAATAATAAAGGCGATATTAAGATAAAATGTAATATCAATTCTATTACACTAGAATATATATTAGCGAATCCCGAGGAAGAAATAGGTAGTTATGTCGATCATCTTTCTTTTTCTTACATCATAGAAATAGATAACTTAAATAAAATATTTAAGAACTGTCCTAATATTAAAGTTTTAAATTTTGAAAATAGATTTTGGAAGGTAATTTCTAGTAAAGTTTCTGAGATAAAACTACCTTCTTCAGTAGCAAGATTAAACTTATCTAAAACGGAAGTAACATTTCAGGATTTAAACCTCTTGACAGAAAATTGTCCGAATTTAACTATAGTCAATTAAGTTGAGAATGGCATAGAGAAGCCATAATCAATAGCATCGCTAAGGTTATTAAAATTAGTAATGATAGGTTTGATTTTAGCTTTTAAATGAGCCCAATATTTTTCAATTGGGTTGAGATCAGGAGAGTAAGGTGGTAAGAATAAAAGTTTACAGCCTATATCTTCTATTAAATTCCTAGTTCTAGCTGACTTATGGAACGTTGCATTATCAAGTATTACAACTTGACCAAATCTTAGTTCGGGCACCAAACACTGACTAACCCACTCGTTAAAAACTTCTGTATTACATGTGCCCTTGAAACACATTGGCGCAATAATTTTCTTCCCAACCTTACCTGCAATAAAGCTTTCTCAATCATGTTTTTTACCTGAGATATCACCATAAACTTTACTTCCTCTGAGACTGTATCCCCAAGAATAGTACAAATAGCTATCAATTCCACTCTCATCAATATAAACTATATCTTCCGCTTTATAGTTTGCGATAGCTGCCAAAAATAATTGCCGTTTTGCTTCATCCCGTTCACGATAGAGTGTGGTCTTTTTTTTCGTGTGATCCCCAAAGTCTTGAATGCCAAACAGATAGCAGCTGTAGACACATTAAAAACCTTTGCAAAATCAGATAATAGCCAATTGCTGTTTTTAGACACCTCGTTTAATAATTTGATTGGATCAAGCTTCTTCCATGGCTTAGCTGCTCGTGTGGCTGCTAAATTCCCGGATTTCGATCTCGATAACCATCTATAAATTGTTCTTTCACCTATGCCAAAAATTCTTGCAGCTTCTTCTCTGGTATAACCTTTATTAACATAGTGAATTACTTTTTTACGTAAATCTAAGGAATATGCCATTGCTTCTACTGTTTTGGGTTTATGAGCTTTTTAATATATCATATATCATGTCTTTATCAACTTAATTTACTATATATCCCTAGCTCTTATTATATACTCTTTTTTTCTTCCATCAACCCTTGAAATTGTACACCTAGCCAGTATAGGCTAGCATTTACATCAGATCCACGTATAGATTTATGTAATGCACTAATTAAATTATAATGGCTATCTCTAGATTTATCATATAGAGGGGTACGTTTTTGCAGAAACTCCCGTAGTTTTAAGGAGGTGAATAATTCCTGGTTACCTATTGCAAAAAGTTCCTCACACATGTTAAGTAGATATCTACCGTCACCATCAGCCATATTGATTAATAGATTTTTTGCCTCTTCATTTAAAGGTAATTTGAGATTAATTAATTGTTCTGCTCTTACCATAATATTTTTTAATGCTTCATCAGACAATCGCCGCACTTCTAAAACCTTACAGCGTGAAAGGAGGGCGCTATTTAATTCAAAAGAGGGATTCTCTGTGGTAGCTCCAATCAAAATAATGGTACCATCTTCAATATACGGCAAAAAAGCATCTTGTTGAGTACGATTGAAACGATGGATTTCATCAACCATGAGTAGAGTTTTTTGCTGAAGTTTTTTGCGCTGATTAGCTGCATTAAAAATTTCTTTTAACTCTGCAAGTCCGCTCGTAACAGCTGATACAATTTCAAAATGACTACCACTTTGGCTAGCTAGAGTACGCGCTATAGTAGTTTTACCAACGCCTGGGGGACCCCATAATATAATACTTTGAATATTACTGCTTTTAAGCATACGGTTAATTGTACCTTCTTTATTTAATAGATGTTCTTGCCCAAAGATGGTATCAAATGTATTAGGACGTAGTTTATCTGCTAAAGGTATTGAAAACTGCTTGCTACTTTGCCAATTTAAAAGACTCATAATGATAATATTTATGTAATTAATTTCCTATATATACTAAACCTTACATTTTCTCTACTACCTGAATACCTAGAAGTTCTAATCCTAGTTTCAAAGTTTTTGCTACTAATAATGAAATAAGTAGACGACTGAGTTTTATATCTTCTTCTTTACACTTTCCGATATGACATGATTCATAAAAATTATGAAATAATGATGCAAGCTCATAAAGATAGTTACATAACAAATGAGGGGTTAATTTTATTTCTATAGAACGAATAATGTCTGGGAATTCACTGATTTTTAAACATAACATTCTTTCTATATCATTGGTAATGATAATATTACCTTTAGCATTAATAATATTAAAGTTTTCTTTTCTAAATATAGAATGAATTCTTACATAGGCATTTTGCAAATAGAGGGCTGTATTACCATTAAAAGCTAGCATTTTTTCCCAGCTAAATACATAGTCTTTATTCAGGTCATTACTCAGATCAGCATATTTTAATGCACCTATTCCTATGCTATTTGCTAAGTTTTTCAGTTCATATTCACTTAATTCAGGATATTTTCGTTTTAAGCTATCAGTTGCCTTATTTTCTGCTTCTTCGAGTAATAAGTTTAGCGAAATAGTTTCACCGCTTCTAGTTTTAAATGGTTTATGATCTTCCCCAAGTACGGTTCCAAAAGCTATATGGTTGAGTTCAGTGGTACTGGGATTAAGCCAATTAGCATATTTTAAAGCAGAAAATAACATAGCAAAATGCTGCTTCTGCCTCATATCAGTTACGTATATTATTCTATCAGCGTGGAGAGTATTTAGCCTATACTTCGCAGCAGCAAGGTCCGTTGTATGATATAAATATCCCCCATCAGATTTTTGGATGATCATAGGCAAAGGATTTTTATCTTTATCATAAAATCCTGGTACAAATATAACTTTTGCTGATTGACTTTCTTCTGCAATGCACGTATTAAGCAGTTCCTTAACTATATCTGGTAGCATAAAATTATAAAAGCTTTCGCCTCTTACATCTTGCTCAGTTAATAATACTCCTAGTTTTTTAAATATGCTATTAAAATGCTGATAACTTATTTTACTAAGATTTTCCCAGATACTATAAGTTTCTTTATCATGCGATTGAAGTAGTGTTAATCTTTTTCTTGCTCTTAATTCAAAATTTTTATCATTATCAAACAATTCTCTTGCAGCTTTATATGCTTGATTAAGTTCACTTATATTATTGAACTTAAGATTATCTTCAATTATGTACTGTATTAAGAAACCAAATTGTGTTCCCCAATCTCCTGTATGATTTTGCCTAATTACATTATGCCCTAAAAATGTTAAGATCCTAGCAATAGCATCACCAATAATTGCTGAACGTAAATGTCCTACATGCATTTCTTTTGCTACATTTGGACTTCCATAATCTACTACTATTGTTTTAACATGTGGGGTAGAAACTATGCATAGTCTAGGATCATTTAAGAAAGTAGATAGATAAGATTGTAAGAAATTACTATCTATTTTAATGTTAATAAAGCCTGGTTTGGAAGGTTTTACTGTATAATATATATCATTACGTGATAAATTTGTACTTATAATTTCTGCTATTTCCAAAGGATTTTTTTTGAGTTCTTTGGCAATAATAAAACACGCGTCAACTTGATAATCAAACTCTTGTAAAGCTAAATTACTGCGTATTGAGAGAGTACTGAGAGAAAGATTGAATAGTTTATTTATCGTATCAATAAAATCTTGTTCTATTTGGTATTTTAGATAATCCATTGGTCGTTTATGCCTTATTATTATAGCCCTAAAATGTTATTATATTTGTGATGATTTAAGAAAATTTATATTTACTTATATCATATATACTTGAACAGTACAGAAATTTTTATAATGAAATAATGGTGAGTATAAGAACTTTTTATATTTATAGTTTTTTGATTTGAGCTTGCGGACACAGTTAGCTTAAAGCTATCCTACTATTTGTCATACTACCAGACAAAAAATTGTAAGAAAGAATATAGCAAAAAATATAATATATCTTTCACTTCTCCCCTAAGGGAGAAGTCGCGAAAAACTTTAGTTTTGAGCGGATGATGGAAATATTAAATAATTAAATCTACTAGCCCTTCACCTCTCTGAATCATAGATTCATTAGGATCCTCCCTTCAGAGAGAGGTAAAAATTGAGATTATTATTTCTTTTCGCTATACTCGTACTTCCAGTTTTATCTAGTAATAATAAAGTATATACACTACTATTTTAATATTATTGTATAATTATACTATTACCTAGGCTTTTATTAATACTATTGTGACTTGCTCTGACTAAATTCCTCCAAAAATTATTAATGTTAGTGGGTAGATTACAGTTAGATGTATGTGATAAAGTATTTTCTTCTTTAGAAGGCATATCACTTAACAATTGCTTGATAGTAGTATTATTAGAAGGATATGCTTCTTTCTCTTTTAATTTAAGTTGTAAATACTCGCTTAGAATAGATTCATTTTTTACTAAATCTTTTTGTGATATTCTTAATATGTAAAACAGTTCTTTGTCTTTTTCTACTATTGAGTTACTTAATCTTAAACTTGAGGGTAAATCAAAATGATATCCATCAGTTTTGCCATCATCAATAATAATCATACAATTTTCGCTGTGAACAAAAATACCAAATGATTTGATGCTATCAATGGATCTTTTTTCATTTTTATATTGTATTTTATTTAAAGCATGGCAGATTTTATTATGAATATCACTTAGGCCATCATTTTTGATAAAATTATTTAAACTTTGATTAGCATGTTTTACTAGTTCCTCATGTAAAGAGGCGCCGGCTTGTGCTACATACCAAATTTGATATAAATCTTTTATGCCCCATACTTTTTTATCAACTTGTTGTAATTGTGCTGTAAATAGATCATGCACTGGGCGACCAACTAAAGAATAACTAAAGACCAGATTTGACAAATCTTTAGGATGAAAATCTTTTAATTTTTTTATAGCAGCATGCTCAAAAGACTGCCAAAAATCTTCGGCAGGAGTATAACCAGCTAAAGCTATAAAATATATACTTTTTGACAATAATTTTGTATCTAAATAAGGTAATTCAGCAATAGCCATTTTTTGCCATAATTGTATTAGATCACTAGACACATTATGCTTTAATTTTACTAATAGTTTTATATTATTTAATAATTCTCTATAACCTAAAGTAGGTGCTAGAGAATTCCTATTGGCTTGTTTAGGTTGTTCTATATTTTCTACTGCTGGAGTATTTTGGAAAAAAAACTCAGGTAAAATATCTCTATACACCTTTTTTAATAGATTATTATCTTGTGGATATTTATTTAAAATCTTATCAGCTTTTTCCTTTTCCCAGTTTATTAAAAGATTTTTGCAATATGTATAGACAGAATTAGGGAGCATATATTCTATCATATTTAGTAAATAATCATATTTTAAAAACATTATACTCTCTGGTAATGGAGTAGGTTGCTTAGGTTGTGGTACCGTAAAATTACAATGTTTAAATTTATTTATTGTAGCGTTTTCAAAATTTGCTAAAAATTTTATAGGTAATAGATAATTATTTTCAGAAGCAATGTTTAATATTAAGCTGAGTTGTTGAAGATTAAAATTTTCAATGTATTTGTCAGCATTTTTACACCATGCAGTTAAAAATGGTATAGATTTTTTAATGTTATTGCTCTCTATAGGAGAATCCTGAAAAGCCTTGATTATACCTAATAATTGTTCTTGGTTGAAACCTTCTTCTTCCATAACGGTTTTAAAATTATTGATATTGGATATCAAAAATTTTGGATTTTTTGATTCTTCTAAAGATTGAAATAATTTATTTGGTGTTCTTTTTTTTGTAAAAAAGTTTAATTTTGTGCTCACAATGTGTACTCACTATTATGTTATAATTGGTTTAGGCATATTATTTAAATATAATTTAGAAGTTTATAGAATATATATATATAAATCAATAAAATATTTTAACTATTATAAATATTTTCTTAATAATATTTAAAAAAATATGTTTATGTAACCTATAGAAGGTTATAATAAGATAAATGCTAGATTTTGCACAGTTTTTCCTATGTAGTTTCATGATTTGAATTAGCATATGCGTTCTTCTCCGCTAACCTAACAAAAAGTATAGGCTCGCTCATCATTCCTATCTGATAAGGAAGCTGAAAAAGCTATAAATACGCAAATTCAAATGTTTTTACTATAGATTTAATAATGAGGAACATAAAAGTTCTTCATTATATATTTATCAATTTCTTCGGGCATATCAATTGATGCTAAGTTGTGTTTAACAATATAATTAGCAATACTCGAAGCTACATAGAGAGATGTTGTAATGATCTGTTCCATAGGAGGATAAATACACCCTGATTTTAAGTTATCTTCTGTGACTAATTCAGCTACAGCCTTTGCCGCCACAATAAACATTTCTTGTGTAACTCTCTTAGCTTTAGTAATAAAAATAGCCATTCCCATTGCAGGAAATATATAGATATTATTTCCTTGTCCAGGAATAAAAACTTTACCATTTAAGGATACCTCCGGAAAAGGACTACCACTAGCAAATATAGCTCTACCATTTGACCATTTATAGGCTTCTTCAGCAGTACATTCAGAACATGAGGTAGGGTTAGAATATGGAAAAATAATAGGACGTTCGTTAATTTTTGCCATAGCTTCTATAACCTGTTGATTAAATAGTTTAGGTACTGTGCTAACTCCTATAATACCTGTGGGTTTTAATAGATTTATAGCATCTATAAATGTATCTATACTTGGTATATCGTGAGCAAAAGGTTTTTGAAATTCTGTTATGTCAGAACGTGATTTAGTAATTAGTCCATTTATATCATATAAAATATTTCTTTCTTGAGCTTCTCTAATCTCCATTCCCTCTAAAACCATACTTTCAGCAATAAGAGATGCTATACCCGTTGCTGCAGCCCCTGCCCCCATAAATAGAAATTTTTGCTCATTCAAAGTTTTTTTAGAAATTTTTAAAGCGGCGAATATTCCTGCCAGAGCAGCTGCAGCTGTTCCTTGTATATCATCATTATAACTACATATTTTCTCCTTAAATCTATTAAGTATAGAATAAGCATTGAAATTGGCAAAATCTTCCCATTGGATACAACAATCTGGAAAAAATTCCTGCACTGATTCAACAAATTCTTCGATAAATAGCATATATTCTTCATCTCTGACTCGAGGTTGTTTTAATCCAAGATAAAGAGGATCGTTTAAAAGTGATTGGTTGTTTGTTCCAACATCAAACATTACTGGCATACAATATTTTGGAGGAATACCCGAACATAAAGTATATAATCCTAATTTTCCAATAGAAATACCCATTCCCCCTACTCCTAAATCTCCTAAGCCAAGTATTCTTTCCCCATCAGTTGCAACGATAAACCTTACTTCCTTTGTTGGCCAATTTGCTATCAATTCTTTTACTCTTCCTTTGGCATTAATTGGGATATATAAACCTCTAGAACTATGAAAAATATGATCAAATTTTTGACATGCTTCACCTACCGTAGGAGTGTATATAAGGGGAATAAATTTTGCCGGATTAGAACGGAGTACAGCATAAAATAAAGTTTCATTACGGGTTTGTAGATCAGAAAGCATTAAATATTTTTGAAGATTATCATTTAATTTATCTAATGAATTAACCATACGCATAATTTGTAATTCTAAAGTCATAACGCCTGGTGGTAATAATCCTTCTAACCTTAAATTTTTACGTTCTAACAAAGAAAAGGCTGTGCCTTTATTAAGATAAGGACTATATAAAATATCTACACCATTTATACTATTCTATACTATTCATAACTTATCCACTATCAAATAAATTGACAAAAGTAAATAATATATTTTATTTATTAATAAAGTATTAATTTAAATTATAATAAATTAAGCGAAATTAGGTAAATACTAAGCATAATCAATTAATTATGAATATGAGAAAAATTAAAGATAAAAATATTATAGTAAAAGAAGTTGAATATTGATTACTTACCACAGATAGAGCGAAGAGCTAACTGAGCAGGTAAATTCAAATGTTTTTATTATAGATACACAAAATTAGTTAATACTTGTTTACAAATATTAAATAATATTATATATTACTAAAATAATTTACTATCTCTTAACAATGGTATAACAAAATGTTAACATTACAAGAAAAAGAATTTTTAGATGCAGTACGAACAGGCAATATAAGTAAATTAGAAGCTATGCTTCAATTGTCTCCACAGCTAATTATCATAAAAAATAATCATGGATTTACAGCAATGCACTTTGCTGCTCAGGGTGGCCAGAATGTAACTATAGAGTTTTTAGTTTCAAAAGGTTTAAAGCTAGATGACAAAACTAACGCTGGAGCTACAGCAATGCACCTTGCTGCTCATGGTGGCCATAATCATACTATAGAGTTTTTAGAAAAAAAAGGCTTAAAGCTAGATGACAAAACTAACCATGGATCTACAACAATGCACTTTGCTGCTCAGGGCGGCCATAATAATACTATAGAGTTTTTAGTTTCAAAAGGTTTAAAGCTAGATGACAAAACTAACGATGGATCTACAGCAATGCACTATGCTGCTCATGGTGGCCATAATCATACTATAGAGTTTTTAGAAAAAAAAGGCTTAAATATAGAGGAAAAAGAGAATTATGGAAATACACCTTTATCTCTTGCTATTCAACTTAAGCAAGTCCATACAGTACAATTTTTACAAGCAAAAATAGCAGCAAGACAGCTATCTACATCCGCAATATCTTCTACTTCTAATATTAACAATCTTCATTCTGGAAATCATACTACTATTCAACCTAATTTATCTTCTTCTAATAACAATAACGCACCTGCAAATTTAATAAAACAAATTCAAGATTTAACTAATGATAATGAGAAACTAAAAAAATCTAACCGTAATAATGAAGCATTGTTAATAGAAAAAGATTTAGAAATATTACAATTAAAATCTAAATTAGAGTTTGCAGAACAATTACTTAATCGATATATGGGTAATACTCTTGCATTCACTCAAACACCAATTCATGAAAAAAATACTACTACCACAACCACCACTTCAGCTCTTCCCGATCAATTCAGAGAAGTAAATAATAAATAATAATAATAATGCTAATCAACCATTATCTAATATTAAATCTGAAACTTCTAATTTAACTTTTCAAGAGCGAGAACATAGGAAAAGAAGTGCAAATTCATCTGAGATAGGTAGTAATAAAAATTCACGCACGGGATAATTATACTACCTGGACAAAAAGGGTGAAGTAGTGAGTAAAATATATTAGTCTATATTTTCAGATAAACGTGCTGCTTCATCAGCGGACACTAAGGCATCTACAAACTCATCTAACTTACCTTCATTAATAATATCATCCATTTGATAAGATGTAAGGTTAATGCGATGATCGGTTACTCTGCTTTGAGGAAAATTATAGGTACGAATTCTTTCAGATCTATCTCCAGAACCGACTTGTCCTTTTCTTTGAGCAGCACGTGCCGACTCTTTTGCCATACGCTCCGCTTCATACAGTCTAGCTCTTAATATTTTGAGGGCTTTAGCTTTATTTTTATGTTGAGATTTTTCATCTTGCTGTTGTACAACTATACCGGTAGGTATATGTACTATTCTAACTGCGCTATCTGTGGTATTAACCGATTGCCCTCCAGGACCACTTGCCCTAAATACATCTATACGTAAGTCTTTTTCCTCGATACTGATATCAATTTCTTCAGCTTCAGGAAGTACAGCAACAGTAGCTGCAGAGGTATGTACCCTACCCCCAGCTTCGGTTGCAGGAACTCTTTGTACACGATGTACCCCTGATTCAAATTTTAACTTTGAAAACACGCCATTTCCTGAAATTAAGGCTTGTGCTTCTTTATAACCACCTATACCTGTATCACTTAAAGATAATACTTCAAATTTCCATCCTTTTTTATCAGCATATCTTTGATACATATAAAATAATTCTGACGCAAATAGAGCGGCTTCTTCCCCGCCCGTACCAGCCCGTACTTCGAGTATAGCATTTTTTTCATCATCTTTATCTTTTGGCAAAAGAGCTAATTTAACCTCCAGCTCTAGCTTAGGCAAAGCAATTTTTGCTGTTTTTAATTCTTCTTCGGCAAGTTCAAATAACTCTTCATCATCCTGAACATTTTGGGTCATTTCAGTTAATTCAGCAATATTTTTCTTAAGCTGATTAAATTCAGATATTTTTGCTACTACTGGCGTAAGCTCTGCATACTCCCTAGAATATTGGATATATTCATTACTTGCTGGATTTAAGCTATCACTGGATAATTTATTTCCCAATTCTTCATAGCGTATTATAATTCTTTTTAAATTATTCTCAAAATTAGTTTCATTCATAAATTTAGATTACTTATATTTAAAATTACAGAATGATGAGTATATACACAACTTAGGTAGTGTCAATATACACTATATAAGCAAGTTTTTTAAAAACATAATAATAAATTTATAATAAATGCTTGCTGTATGATTAAGCTATGGTTAAATTAAAATAAAATTTTCTATAGAAAGGGAAGAAACTATGCCAAAAATAGATTTGCCTGAAGGATATAAGCCAAGTGAAGATGAAGATTATATGAATCCAATGCAACTTGAATATTTTAGACAGAAATTATTATCTTGGAAAGAAGATATATTAAATGGTTCAAGAGAAACTTTAGAACATTTACGCGAAGAAAATTGGCATGAACCAGATTTTAATGATCGTGCTTCGGTTGAAAGTGAAGCAGCTCTCGAACTAAGAACCAGAGATAGAGATCGTAAATTACTTGATAAAATTGAAGATGCTTTATTACGTGTAGACACAGGACAATACGGCTATTGCGAAGAAACTGGAGAACAAATAGGATTAAGAAGGCTTGAAGCTCGCCCCATTGCAACTTTAAGTATAGATGCTCAGGAAAAACATGAGCGCCATGAAAACCAGTATAATGAAGATGATTATGACGATTAAACCATACATAATTCAAGGATTCTGTTATAAAAACTATGTAAATTAAGACAAGGATAGGAGGTGGATTTGTGATAGCCTCCTATTACGGCTTTTTTTGAAGCCTGTGAAAAAATCAGCAAATTATTCAGGATTAAAATAATGCTGTATAATATCGGTAAGAGTCTCAGATTTTAAGGACATTTTTTTAGTCATAATTTTGCTCCATATAAGTTGATTAATTATGATTCTTGGCACCTAATATCATAATAAAACAAAATCTATAATTCCAGCTATTAATCTTTGCTTAAATCTTGGCGGTACAATAAGATTATTATTTAACTTTTGTGCATAATCTATTGGTTTAGTATTTATTATCATTTAAAACGTCTACTTGATTGGTTCATATATTCATCTATCTATTACCCAATCATCATAGCTTGTATATACAAACTCCCCAAATTCTCTTGACAAGTCAAGACTTGGATTTAAAGTCAAGACTTGGATTTAATAGCTTTTTTATATGTTCAATAAAATTAAGCTTGCTATTATTACAAGTATATGCTTAAAAATAATCATTAATTTTTTACAGGTAAAATATATGCAATCATTTATAAAAATTCTAAGTGATATAATTCCAATAGTATGCTTTTTTATACTATATAAAAAATTTGATCTTGTCATAGCTACCACTGGATTAATTCTGATAACTTTGATTATCAATATTATTACATTTCTATTTACACGTAAATTATCTATTTCTTCCTTAATATCTTCTGGGTTATTAATTGTAATGGGAGGTATAACTGTTTTTACTGGAAATAGTAATTTTATTAAATTAAAACTCACTATTATTAATGTAGTTTTTGCAGCTATTTTGTATGTTGGTACCTTTTTTAATAAAGGATTATTAAAATATTTATTTGGCAAAACCTTAAATTTACCTGAACAATTTTGGGTTAAATTTTCTAAAAGATGGGCATTATTTTTCCTTTTAGTTGCGGTAACAAATGAATTTGTTTGGCGTAATTTTTCTGATGATATATGGGTTAAATTTAAAGTATTTGGAGTATTAGGATGTACTATAATATTTATATTAAGCCAGATACCCTTTTTATCCAAAGGTGTGGCCATAACAGAAAATAATCCTTCAAAGCATTAAAACATAAGCCGATGTAGCTCAGCTGGTAGAGCAACTGTTTCGTAAATAGTAGGTCGCAGGTTCGAATCCTGTCATCGGCACCAGGATTTCTTTATTCTTCTAAAAATTAATACTTTATAATTAATAATATAGTGCTACTTTTAAAATAAATAATATAAAGTTTTTAAGATATAATTTTAGTAAAAAAAATAATTTATATTATTGTTAGTTTTATTAGAATTGCTTTACTTAGAGCCTAGGTGTATAGTTTCGAGGGTTGATGGTTAGGATTAATTCTAAAGCTTTTAGCATTCTGTTGATAACAAGTCAAGATCATTTTCCAAGGGGTTTTTCTAGCAATAGTAGAAAGCCTTTTAGCATAATTATAAGCCATCACAAAAGCTTGCAGATGATCATCTAACTCTTCTTTACTACTATAATGATATTTCTTGATCGTAGCTTCCGATCACTGTAATTCTTTTCTAATTGCGTACGTGGTCTTGGCACAGCCATGTAATATTTGTCCCATAATTCCTCTCGATTACATATCTCTCTTGCTCTTATTATATAGCTTCTTTTTAATCCTTTAACCCTTGAAATTATACAGCTAGCCCCAAATATAACCTTTAATATTAAAACTTACTGAACAAATTATACCTATAAATAGAGCAATATGCACTACTCTATTCAATACTTCCAGAAACATCCTTACTTTATGTAAAAAACTTGTCCACCACCATAAAATTATTGAACATCCCTAATCTTTATAATAGTTTTACTACCCGCCTGTTTTCTAGATAGCCAATTCTGGAAATATTGCTTAGCTACAGCTGAATCATTGATAATTATAACATTTTCTGCATTCTTAAGATCAGCATTCTTACTAAAATTAAAGCTGCCAGTAATGACAGTATGCTGATCAATAATCATTACTTTATTATGAGCAATACCCGGTACATAATCTATCGATACATCAATGCCAGCTTCTTTTACTTTAGGCATTTGTGAATATTTAGAATATAGGTTGCTTTTATCTAGTAATATTGCCACCTTTACACCTCGATTATAAGCAGAGATTAAAGAATCTGCTATACCTACATCAGTAAATCCATATGCTTGAACGTAAATACTTTTAGTAGCCTTATTTATAGTTTCAATTATTACTTTGCTGCAGCCAGATGGGGGAGTGAAACATGTAGGAATTCTGATAGGCTGGCTTATAGTATTATTATGGGTAAAACTTGGTAATGGATTACATGCTGCTATTCCTATCATTATTCCTACAATAAGAGAAAAAGTAATATTACGTACTTTAGATCTATAGGCTAGTTTTCTTTTACTCATATTAAAACCCAATATATTTTATAAATGTTGATATTATTACCAAGAAACATTATTGTTTCTATTATAGCAAGTATTCCAGTTAAAATTCAGTTAAATCTCCTGGTATTAATCCCTCCAGCCTTTGCATAAAGTAAAACTTTAGTTGCTAGATAGTTACTACTGCGATAAATATTAGGATAAACATTGTAAAGGAACAGAAGAATTAAGAGAAGAAGAGCCAGGTTATGATATAAAAATTGGCAAAAAGGCTTGCTTTCAAGCGGGACTTATCTTAGCACATATTAGCCGGTAATATTGAGGTTTATGGAGCTGTAGATACTAATCAACCCGAGCATCCGTTAGTAGTCAAGAGAAAATATAACAAGGTTATTAGGAATATCTTATAAAAGAGATATCATTTCCTTCCCGAGAGGATTTTACTCGTTCTTGAAATGATAGTTTATTTTGTAATATATTTTTTTGGTAAGCAAACTTATCTATTGCAAAATTTTCTCTGGCAGCTTCTACTCCACTAATAGATTTATATAAAAGAGTATCTAATTCTTCTGCAATTTTATCCATTATTTTTTCATCTATTTCAACAATGCGTGATAAATATTGTTCTTTTAATTCTGGACTTATAGTATTTTTTCTTTTTTCTATTTCTCCTATATATATAGTTAATAACAAGGCTGTATTATTTGCTAATTTTAAGTTGCCATTATTATATTCATTGATGATGATATTGAATATATCACACAATTTTGACGTTTTGTTTTGATCTACACTTGAGTAATAATAGAATGTATATAATACATCTTGAGCATGTTTTCCAAATAATATTTCTAATAACTTCTGATCTAAAGTTTGGTTTTCCAAATTTTTTTGGATCAATCGTTCAGAGTCAATCCATGCTAATTTTATTTTAAAAAATTCATTTTCAAAAAGGTGCCGTATTGTAGGATCATTTGTCATTTTTTTGTAGATTAAAGATTGCATATGTCCTAAATCTTCATACAAAAATATACATTCTTCTACATCGGGAGAAATTTTAAATCTACCATTTAGCTCCATAACTATGCTAATCATTCCCATATCTTGTAAAAGTTCAAGAATTTTCTTAACATATATAAAATTATTTTCATCAGTTTCCAAGGAAGTGATAGGCAATGCTGGTAATACTATATCATTTAACCCAGCTTCTCGATATAAATAATTTATAATCTCTTCTATACCATTAAGTTTTACTTCTCTAGATATTATTAAATTTTCCATAATCTTTGTTTTTTATTTAGTTAATTTTTATTAATAAATATAATATAATCTATTTATTAATATAATAAAAGTATTATTTTAATTAAAAATTTTGTAATAATATAGTAAATTAAGTTGTAATTGGGACGAGGCCAGATAGAGCAAAGCGTAGAGATGCTATTGTAGGTAACGAACAACAAAGTAATATTTAAATTACCACAGCTATAACCTCGTCCGCAAGTTCAAATCAAGAAGCTATAGTGATACAAGATTAGCAAGATAAAACTTTTATTATAATTATGTGCATCAAGCATAATAAGCTGGCAAAAATATTTAGACGATTACAGATACTTTAAGTTTGAATATGAAAGATAAAAAAGAAAAATAAAAGAGAATAAAAACAGGATAAAATGATAACATAGAAAGTAATATCTAGCCTAAGATATATAACCTGTAATATCAGAGGCTATAATACATATACAAAATTACTTCTTAATTTTAGACCAAGCAGTTGGATTACCATCTGTATCAAATGCAAGTGTGCCATCTTCATACTGAACAGCCATATATTTACGCATTTCCCCAATATAAAGAACAGGTTTAACTTTTTTACCATTAAAAAAGATTTCTTTTGCTTTTTCACGGGCGACCGGGTTATTTTTACTAGCTGTTTTAGCTTTAGCCATATTAATACCTTCTAAAAAACTTATTTATGTATATAGTGAAAACAGTTGACCAATAATACAAGGCAACCAGCACAAAACCTACAATTAACAGTATGGCAAAAAGACAATGTATGCAAAAGTTCAAATGTTTTTACTATAGCAGTTTCTATATAATTCATATCTAAAAGTCAAGAAAAAATTTTACCTAATCCACCACGTAATAAAGCACTTTTATCCATTTTACCAAATTTTTTGACCATATTACTCATTTCATAATATTGTTTTAACAACCTATTCACATCTTGAACTGTCATGCCTGATCCTAAAGCGATACGACGCTTACGTGATGCATTCAAGATTTTAGGATTGCTTCTTTCATGTGGAGTCATTGAATAAATTATTGCTAGTTGTCTTGCTAAGGCTTTTTCGTTAATATTGGCATTCGAAATCTGATCTTTAATTTTTTTAACTCCAGGTAACATAGTTAAAATTGCTGACAATCCCCCAATTTTATTAATATTTTTTATTTGCGATGCTAAATCATTTAAATCAAAGTTACCTTTACTCAATTTTTTAGTTAATTGCTCAGCTTCTTTTTGATCTACTATTTGGGCCGCACGCTCTACTAAGGAGATTACATCACCCTTATCTAAAATTCTTGAGGCAATTCGATCGGGATAAAATTCCTCTAATTCTGTTAGTTTTTCACCTACTCCTAAAAATTTAATTGGGCAGTTAGTAATAGATTTTAAACTTAATGCAGCCCCTCCTCTGCTATCACCATCAACCCTAGTTAAGATCAAACCTGTTAATTGTAATGTTTCATGAAAACCTTGCGCTACATTTACAGCATCTTGGCCGGTCATAGAATCTACTACTAACAAAATTTCTTTTGGATTAACAAGAGTTTTAATATCATTTAGCTCCTGCATTAAAGAATCATCAATATGTAATCTACCAGCAGTATCTAAAATGACAATATCATACCCTTCGTTATTAGCAATTTTTATACATCTTTTGGTAATAGCAGACGGAGACTCTCCCTCTATAATTGGCAGAGAGTCTACTTCTGCCTGCTTTGCTAAGATTTCTAGCTGTTGCTGTGCTGCAGGACGATATATATCTAAAGACGTGAGTAATATTTTTTTCTTGAGCTTTTGTTTTAGGCGGAGAGCAAGCTTAGCACTTGTGGTGGTTTTACCAGAACCTTGTAGCCCTACAAACATAATAAACACTGGTGGTGTAGCATTTAATTGTAGCTCAGCAAAATCACTACCTAAGGCTTCGATTAAATGATCTTGCACTAATTTAATTACCATCTGTCCTGGAGATACAGATTTTACAATTTCTTGACCAAGAATTTTTTCTTTTACCTTGGCAATAAAATCCTTAACAACTGGCAAAGCAACATCAGCCTCAAGCAAGGCTATACGTATCTCGCGCATTGTGTTATCAATATCATCTTGCGATAATATTCCACGTTTTGTAAGCTTATCAAAAATCTTTGTAAAATTATTACCTAAAGATTCAAACATTTATTTATACCTCGCTTTTTGTGCATATATCTTATAATATATATTATCTTTTGGCCTGATTAATAGCATTTATTAAATCATGGAATGTTAATAATTCAGATAATAATATACCATCAATAGCACGGGGGCCATATACTATATTAAATGGTAATCCAAATCTATTATAGCCTTTCATATAATCCATAATCTCTTTACGATTCTTATCTGTCAAATTTGCTCTCATAGCAACAATTTTATTATCTCTAAATATTTCTAAAAGCTTTTCTCGGTTTAAAACAGTATATTTATTCATCTGGCATATAATACACCATTCAGCAGTGATATCTACAACTACTACATTACCATTTGCAACGAGCTTTAGTATAGCATCTTTATTAAATTCCTGCCATACAAGATCTATATGATCTTTATGTATAGAATCATAATCCGCTATTTTCATGGGTATATAAAACATATAAAACATTATTAAGAAAGCTATTAAAAATTTGATTGGTATATATTTTAATAAAAAGCTATTAGTTTCCAATACAAATTTAAATAATATACATAATAAGAATAGCACTATTGCCGCTTTAATTCCTAACTGAATATATACAATATATAATAACCATAAAACTGTCATTAATAATAAGATACCCAGAACATATTTGACTTTTAGCATCCATGGGCCAGGCTTAGGTAAATATTTTATGCAGCTTGGAAAAATAATTAATATAAAATAGGGTAAAGCCATCCCACACCCTAAACTAAAAAATATAATTAATATTTCAATAGAGCCTTGAGATAATGCAAAACTAACTGCAGTCCCAAGAAAAGGAGCGCTGCAAGGTGTAGCTAAAATAGTAGCTATTACTCCGCTAGCAAAATTATTCATCATTTGCCTGGTAAGATTAGTATTAGAGGGATTAAATCCTGGGAAATAATTAAGGAATTTGCTTGAAATATTAATAGAAAATACTCCTAATAAATTACAAGCAAACAACATCATGATTACTACTAAAAAAATTATAAATAGAGGGTTAGTAAATTGTATTCCCCAACCAACTGTTTTACCTAATTTTGACATTAAAATTGTAAAAACTCCAAGTCCTACAAAAGTCATAACAATCCCAATAGAAGAGGCAAGAAAATTTAGCCTTTGATGTAACTTATTAGCAGCATTTTGATGATTAATAATAGCCAGTAGCTTTAATGACAATACGGGTAGTACACAAGGCATAACATTTAAAATAACTCCACCTAAAAAGGCTGTCAATATAACCAAAAGGAGTTGGTAATAATTATATGATTCATTATCAACAGTAAATTCTTGATCAGTGATATCATTAACTAACGTATCAACTTTTAAATCAAACATTACAGGTATACAACTTTCACCACATACCAAGTAATTTATAGCTAATTGCAAATCTTTTACTTCGGTTTGAGGCATTATAATAGAAATGGGAATAATAACCTTATTACGATATACATGACTTGTCAAACCATGGTTATTCACTTGTAACATAGGATTAGGCCAGTTAATATCCGTAATGCGCGCAAGGAAAGGTTCAATAATTTTTATACTAGTAGGAATTCCTATTTTCTCATCTTTATACCAATATATATACCAATCATTTTCAATATCAAAATGTAACTCTAAATTAAGGTGTGCATTATCTTCAAAAATCTTTAATTCTTTGGTTAATAACCGTAATTGCGAATGAGGAGCGTTTAACCACTTACCTACTACATAATTACTAGCATTTACTATCTCATGAGACAAACAAACACTAAATAAAATTAATAAAATAATTATTTTTCTTACTATATGCATTACAATTGAATTATTTAAGTTTAATCTATATAATTGTTTAGGTACTTGAAAATTAAAAAGACGATTAATATATAATATTTATAAACAGTTTTGTATAGACAAAACTCAGAATTTTGTGTTCATATATAAAGAATTTTAAATAGAGCTATTGTTATGGCCACTAATATATCAAATTATAATACTTATTGGGCAGGTAAACTTTTAATAGCCACACCCTCGATGCCTTTGGACTCTTTTTTTTCTAAAGCGGTAGTTTATTTACTTTCACATAATGCAAATGGCGCAGTAGGGATAGTTGTAAACCATACTGTTGGCAACGTAAACTGTTCAACAATCTTTAATTCTTTAAATATTATTCCATCTGAATTAAATAATTTTCCTCCAGTATATTTAGGAGGCCCTGTTGAAGCGGAAAAAGGTTTTGTCTTGCACACTAATGATTATAATAAAAATCCTTTATTTAAGTCTGAAATCGATGGAGTTTCGGTAAGTTCAGATATACAAATATTAAAAGACATAGCAACTGGCCAAGGCCCTGATAAAATTATTTTTGCCTTAGGTTATGCAGGTTGGCAACCTGGTCAATTAGAAGAAGAAGTTCTTAAGAGTAATTGGTTAGTAATGCCCTTCTCTCCTTATGTAGTCTTTGCAAATAATCACCTATCTAAATGGAATCTTGCCTTGGATGCCATGGGAGTTAAATCTTCACATCTTTCAGTTGAACTAGGGCATGCCTAGGTTATGTACACATAACCTAAATTAATTATCTCCCAGGCAAATAGCTCTCTTATTGCTTATATTCCTATCAAAGGTAAAAGTATTTTTACAATCTTTACAAAATTCATAATTAAAAAATTACACATTTATTAATAAGAATTAACTTGATTAATTATTTATATTATAATATTGTTAACAATTAATATTACAACATTATAAATATGGTAAAAAAATTGAAAGAAAATAATCCTCTATACCAAGCTTTTACTAATAAAAATTATCCTGAAATTGAAAAACTGTTATTTTCAGCTAACGCTAAAGAACTTATAAATATTACCTTTGAGGATCATGCAAATATTTTACATTTAGCTGCTAATAATGACTATCACCAAATCATATCTCGAATAATAGAGCTTGGTATTAATGTCGATAGCAGAAATATTAATGGTGAAACACCTTTACACTTAGCCGCAGAACGTGGAAATACAGAAACTATCATTACATTAGTTAATAATGGTGCAAGTCTTGGACTTCCTAGTCGTGCTGGCGATACTCCTTTACATTACGCTGCATTATTGGGAAACAAAGAGGCTACAGTAGCTTTAGTTAATCATGATGCTATAATTGAGATACAAGATGATTCAAATTATACTCCTATAGCAATTGCCCAAAAATACCACCATACAGAAGTTAAAGATATTTTGGAGGAGGGATTGGTAGTTGATCGATTACGTGATAGTAAAATAGACTTTAAAATAAATTACGCTGATAAAAATATAAGCGAAGTTTTACCTAGATTAGAGCATTTAATAAAAACCGATCCTTCACCTTCTCGTCTACGGAATCATAATAATATTCCTCAACCTATTAGATTAGCTTTATCGAACAATAACCAAAATTTTGAAAAAAAGGCAGATCAAACTTTCAGTTTTGCAGAAAGAGAGCAAGAGCGAAATAAAATAGCTAAAGCTCACGAGCGTTAATACATAGTATGGATATATAAGATGAAAGACAATAACTCTTTATTTCAAGCTTTTACTAATAACAATTATCCTGAAATTGAAAAACTGTTATTTTCAGCTAACGCTAAAGAACTTACAAATATTACCTTTGAGGATCATGCAAATATTTTACATCTAGCTGCAGAACATGGTTATGACAAGCTTATTCCTAGAATAATCGAGCTTGGAATTGATAAGGATAGCAAGAATAACAACGGAGAAACGCCTTTGCATTATGCGGCAAAGGAAGGAAAGAAAAAGACCATCATTAAATTACTTTATGAAGGAGCAAATGTTAATGCTGAAGATCATTATCGCTTCACTCCCCTGCACTATGCTGTCTTTCGTGGAAAGAAAGAAAATATTACTATATTAATTGAGAATGGCGCTGATATTAATATTAAAACTAACAACGATATAACCCCCCTACATTATGCGGCGCAGGCAGGAAATACAGAAGCGATTAATATATTAATTCACAAGGGTACAGAGGTAAATAGCCAAACTACAACTGGCGAAATTCCGCTACACTTTGCGGCAGAAACTGGTGAGAAAGAAGCTATTATAACTCTACTTAATAAAGGCGCCATAGTTGATATAAGAGATAATTCAAATCATACTCCTATAGAAGTTGCTCAAAGAAATAATTATCCGGACATTGCTACTATTTTAATTGGCGAATTGTTAATTACTAAATTATACCATAATAAAATAGACTCTGAAGAGAGTTATACTGAGGAAAATGTCATACAATTTTTACCAAGGTTAGAATTTTTATTAAAAACCAAAGGGTTACCGTCTCACTTACTTATTCCTAATAATATTCCTGAAGCTATAAGATTACAGATTATAAGCTTTATAGAACCATTTAACAATATAGAGAAAAACATACATGATGCTGTAGAAGTTCATTCTGCCGCTATTTTATATAAATTATATCCTGAACAATTTCCAAGTCCGCTGCCTTATTCTCATGCTTTAAAATATAAGGATTATATAATTAATACCAAAATATGTAATAAGCTATTAGAAAGCTATGAACAAAATCCACAGTTTAAGCCTGTTAATTTCTTTAATTGGATTATTGGTCCTGCAAATACTAACTCTGTCATAGAGCAATTAATTAGCTGTCGTAAAGAAGTTAAAAATATGTTCCGTAGTAGTGATAATATTGTCTTAACTCAAGATCAATGTAAGAACTTACTTTCTTTTAAGGAAACATTTAATTCTACTGAGACTAAAGCTAAATTCAAAAATCTACCTCATATGGAACCATCTAATATAATTACCCATCCAGAAAAAGACTTAGAACATGCTATTCAAAAAGAACCAAAAACTGAACAAATATCAGAAACTCAAACTCTGTCATTCCAAGAGAAAATTGCTTTAGAACGAATTTCATCTGAGCAACCTAAAATGGGTACATTCATTCTACCAAGAACGAACCAGAACCAGAGATGAGTAATAGATCAAAATTAACATTTACCACTGCATAAATAATAAATATTACGGATATATAAAATGACAGAAAACAATAGTTTATACCAAACTTTTATTAATAACAATATTACTGAGATTGAAACTATTTTATTTTCAGATAACACCAAAGAACTTATAAATACTACCTTTGAAGATGATGAAAATATTTTACATTTAGCTGCTAAATATGGATATGACAAGCTTATTCCTAGAATAATAGAGCTTGGTATTGATCAAGATAGTATAGATAATAAGGGCAAAACGCCCCTGCACTATGCGGCAAAAAATGGGAAGATAGAGGTTGTTAGGACCTTACTTCAGCATAATGCAGATGTACATAGCCAAGATAATAAAGAGCGGACCCCTTTACACTATGCTATAAATAAAGAAATTGTTATGATCTTAATTGAACATGGCGCAGATGTTAATGCTGAACAGGAAAATGGTAAAACTCCTTTACATTATGCTGTCCTTAATGACAATAAAGAAACTGTTATCACATTAATTGAACATGGCACAGACGTAAATGCGGAAGAAAATAATGGTGAAGCGCCTTTGCACTATGCTAGAAGTGAAGAGACTGTTACTGCCTTAATTGAAGGAGGTGCCAATGTGTATTCTACTACTGCGAGGAAAGAAACTATCCTACATACTGCTGCACTTTATGGAAATATAAAAGTTATCAGTACATTTATTAGACATGGGATAGATGTAAATAGTAAAACTGATAATGGCAGAACGCCCTTACATTATGCTGCAAAAAATGGGAATGTACCAACTATTATGATACTCATTAATAATGGCGCTTCAATTAACATGCACGATAGTTCAGGTAACACTTCTATAAAAATTGCTATAAACAATAATCATCAAGAAGCTGTTGAGACTTTGAAAACCGGATTGTTAATTGATAAACTATATACTGCTACACTAGACCCTAAAACAAATTACGAAGACCAAGATGTAATCAAATATTTACCTAGATTAGAGTGTTTAATAAAAACCAAAGGTTTACCACCTCACTTACTTAATGAAAATAATATTCCTGAACCCATTAGAGATGAAGTTATAAAACTTATAAAACCCTTTAAAAATATAGATCAAAACATACAAAATGCTGTAGAGGTAAACTTAGCTGCTATTTTAAATAGATTATATCCTGATCAATTTCCAACTCCTCTTCCTTATTCTAAAGCTTTAGAGCATAAAGATAGTAAGACTGACCGTAATATATGTAAAGCGCTTTTAAAAAGCTATGAACAGCATCCAGAGTTTAAGCCTGTTAATTTATTTAATGAGATGATTAATTCTATCAACAGACAAACTAGACAAACTGTTATCGATGCATTAATTAGTTGCTATTCAGATGTTAAGTATATGCTCATTCATCTTGATGGTACTGTATTAACCCAAACGCAGCGCAAAAATTTTGTTGCTTTTAAGGAAGTATTTAATTCTTCTAGAACAAAAGATAGAGCTTTAGATAATTTTAATGATATTATTAATATACAACAAGGTGCTTTGCAGCAATCCGAAGAAAAAATTAAGATTTTGCAAAATGAGCATACAAAATTGCAAAAAGATATCGAGAACTTACAGGATGATCAGAAAAAACTGCAAGAACAAATGACTCAATTACTTCAAGCGATTCCTAATCCAAAAAGACTCCCAGAACAAACTTTCAAGTTTGCTAAAAGAGAAGACGAACGGACTAAAATACCTAAAGCTCAAGAGCGTTCATAAAAGTATAAAACATTTTTACCTATAAGCTTGTTTGGTTAGAATACTGCTTTGGTTCTGTAATTTTCTGAACAAAAGGGATATTTCCATTTCGCCTTATTGATATTCTATCTGCAATAGACTGAACGCTAATCTTAGCTAACTCCGGTATTGGCCTATTTTCAAGTATGGCATCTGTATGTTGATCTGTCCAGATAAAACCAAAAAATTTACTATTCTCCAATAACAAATCAAAAATAGTTTGGCCATTATGATTAGGAATTTCAAGATTAGCACCATATTTTTTTAATAATTTTAAAGTATTACATAGATTTTCTAGCTTAATACTTAATATTTCAACGTTAGATTTCTTATAATATTTGTCAAAGCTAGTTTTAGTAATTAATCTGTGAGCAGGAGTATTACCATTATAATCAACAGCATTTAGATTAATATCTAGCTTTAACAATTCTTCTAATATACCAATTGATGGTTGCTCTTGACTTAATTTTCTAATGGAGATATGCAAAAAATTTTGATCATATAAATCTGACATATTAATAGTATCTTGTACTATGTTCTTAGTCATTTGCTCGGAATAACCAAACTTTCTAAGCATGCGTTCTTGGGATTGTATTAGTTCAAATGCAACTTGATAATTTTCATTATTTATAGCTAACATCAAAGGAGGGTAGCCTTTATATACTATGTAGGTACGATATAGTGATAAACAATCCACCGTCATATAATCTTCTACGATCTTTATAAGGGATGGAGCTATAGAAGATTTATTTTCAGCAATAGCATGAAAAATATTATTAAATATATATGGAGAATCTTGATTAAGTACCGCAGGGTTAGTTTTTATATAATTTTTTATAACATTTATACAGTTTTCACTATATGCATTACGTACAGTAAATAGTAAACTTGAAGCAATATCACTACCTTGTGTATTTTCATGTTTTCTTTTCATGATATATTCCTTTGTTAATTTATTTTAATAAAAAAATCTTATACTATTTTAATATATAAAAGTAAATATATAATTTAATATATAAAAGTAAATATATAATTTAATATATAAAAGTAAATATATAATTTAATATATTAATTATTACCATTTATATAAATTAATTTTTAAGTATTTACTAAATATAAATCTCATTTTTTAAAAAAACATTTATGATTTGATTAAAAGATATAATAATTTTCAATAGAGATTAAATGAGGAATGGAAGCCTACTATAGTATTTTCAGCTTCCTTAGAAGATAGGCGTGAAAACCAATATATACATATTAATACATTAGCAATAAACAACGCATATACTATTCACATCAAAACACTATATATTTAGGGTTATAGTATTAATTAGCTCAGCAGATTTTACAATACCATTTATAGTCAATGGTGTTGAATAAAAAAAGCTCAGAAAGTAATTAGCCCCTTAAGTTGCCTGTAAGTTTGAGCATTGATAATAACTAAGAACTTGCGCATACAGGCAGTAATGGGTAATGTACTTGACTTACCATTTGCCTTTAATCTAAGATAAAACTCTCTAATAGTTTGATTAAATCTTATAGCAGCGAGTGTTGCCATATATAGCGCAGATCGTACAATTTTTCTACCACCTGTAATAGATCTTTTTCCTTTAAACATACCGCTATCTCTATTGATCGGCTTTGTTGCATGGTTAATATGGTATATAAAAAAAGAGAATGAGTTAAAGAAAGTTAGATAAAAAGCCATTGTTCAGAGTATTTAGATAATAAAAGAGAGGATAGTAGAGCAACTCAAGCTAAAATTAAATGCAAAATCGTTAACATTATCAATGCAGCTTAGTGAATACCTCTAAGACGCATTTTTTATTACAGCTTAACCATGCAACAAAGCCTCTCCTTCGGGAGAGGTCGAGGAAAACTAAAAAATATTTAAGTTAGAATTATTAATTATAAAAGGCACATACTTATTTCACCTCTCCTGCGGGAGAAGTCGTGAAAAACTTCAGTTTTGAGCGGATGAGGGGTATATTAAATCTAATTATTTAATATAGCCTATAATTAAGATATACTCTTTTTTGTCATTACCACAAAAGCGGTAATCTAGTAGTACCAACTCATGAGATACCCGTTTTCACGGGTATGACATCATTTTTTTGCTCATTATAGTAAAAACAGTTGATTCTTGATATAAGGGCAGATAGAGTGAAGCCTCCAGTTAGTAGGAAAGCTTTGAGCTATAGCAAAGGCAATTTAAAATAATACGAGGTGTAAGGCAGAAAGCTTAGAAATACTATCGCAGGCAACGAACAACAAAGTAATATTTAAATTGCCACAGCTACAACTGCGTCCACAAATTCAAATCAATTTACTATACTCTAGGTTCTGTGAAGTTTTCTAAAAAATATGGTTTTTAGCAAATTTTTGAGCGAAAAAATAGCTTTTATTCGAAGGAATATTAATATATTTCAAGCAATAAAAGCTTTTTTTGTAGCCAAAAAGTGCTAAGAAAACAGTTGTTGAGAAACCTTCACAGAACCTAGTATTACATAGAATTTTCACAATATGCTGAATATATAACCTTACCAAATTTAGATATATCAAATATTTTATTTTGTATAACTTCCTTTTGCAGCAATATATATTGTATATTATTTACAGATAAATAATACTCAGCTACGCGTCCTGAAAAGTCTTTTCCACTAACACGCAAAATTTTGTTACTACCCATTTTACATTACCCTGTGCACGCCTTGAACATTTGTGAGAATAACTTGGATATCACTAATTTGGGTTAAAGGTATAACATAATTTTGCATCTCCTTGGCTATACTAAACATACCTACCATAAATTCCTTAGATGCCTCTTTGCTAATAGCTAATTGCATTTCTGTACGTATGATCAGCATATTACTTTGATTAGTAAGTAGTTTTTTTACATCTTCTAAATATGACGATAGTAATTCCTTAGCTTGTAAAGATTCTAGAGGTGTTTGTGCTACGAACTCTAAGAGATTTTTAGCTAATTCAAAATTCCTTAAAGGTCTATAGGTGCTCTTATGGTAATTGCAGCTGCTCAGCTCGCTCCATAATTCTTGCATATTGTCTGGGAAAGTTAACTTGGCATTTAACTCAACAGAACTATAAGGTATCTCTAATTTAGATAGGCTTTTTATAATTTCAGAGTTACTACTGGTATTAATAGAATGACAATATTTAGAACGTAATTTATTCATATCTGAGTCAGCTGACTCATGCAGAAAAACAGCTAGCCCATGATCAGCAGTTTTATCTATTAAAGACTGAACAAATTTATCCATATTTGGAGCATAATATGCTATATGACTAGCTAACACTAATCCAGCCTTTTCAGGAAGATTGCTCAAATCGTCACCAAAGCAATTACCACATATTAATTCATAATTATTTACTCCAAGCTTAGAAAGTTTATTCTTAGTTTGATCCACAAATTTATTGTCATATTCAATACCTGTATAAAGTAAAGAAGGGTAAATATTTGTTAAACTTTGGGCTATACGTGATGATAATTCACCCTCACCAAAACCTACATCTAACACTACCGGTGCAATATGACACGATTTTTCTTTAACTTTATTAATTAAAAAGTCAAAAGCCAAGGCAGTAATACGTTTTTGATTAGTATTTTCAACAAAGGTTTTAAACCATGTAGATGTTCTTGCTGCTTCTAATTTACGATCTAACTGGTCTACATTTTCACGCTGTATAGCAACCTGTTCTTGACTTGCATTATGAGATAAGTTTATACTAGTATTCATAGGTTTATTGGGACTTTTCATAACTAATACTCCTATATGATAAATTGTGAGAATAGTTTATCTTGTTCGCAGCAAGATAAACTATTTAAATAGTTAATAAATTTTGGTATTTAATTAACTTTGGCCAAATGGTAGCATATAATTTTATAGTTACGGAAGTACCTTTTTTAATTTTTTTTAAAAATTAATTTTGATTTCTTTATTTAGATAAAATGTTAATATTTATTAATAATATACTTTAAGTAATGTTTATTAGATTATATTAACTTCTATGAGAACCTCTATTATTTCCATTATTATGACTCCCTTTATGATGATCTTTTTTATCATTATATACTTTTTCTTTAAAGCTCTTGGGTGATGTACTAATATATATATCACTATTATTTTTTGCTTTATTACTAGATTTTAACTGTTGCATTACCTCTTCATAAATATGATGTGGGGTAGTGCTAGATCCCTTAGTTTGCTTTTCTGATTTATTCGTAAATTCCTTATCATTTTCTAAACTCTTTTTTAGAATTTCAGATAAATTATGATTCTCTTTTATTAAATCATTACTAATACTTAATAACTTTTGAGATAGGGCTTGCATATTACTTAAAAACTGGCTAGATTCCTCATTTAACTTATTTTCAATAGATACATTTTTAGTACGATTTATTTTATCAGAAATAGCACTTCCTATAATGGCAATTGCAGATGGTATTGATGTGCCAATTGCCAAAGGTTTAATAAAAGCTCCACCTAGTACTGTTGCAACCTTAGTTATACCTGCAGCTACTCCGTAAGTGGCAAGCCCCGTAGCTACACCACCAACCACTATAGTAATACCTAACGCTAGAGCTATTGAAGCTACGCAAGAAAAGATAATTAAAGCTGTGCTAAAGGTGACTCCTACAAAATGTTTACAAAACTTATCCTGAGAATATGTATCTATAGAATAATCAATCTGCTTATCCAATATTTTAAGCTGATTTTTTAATAGAGTATCTAGATTTTGAAGTTGTTCTATATTAGCTTTTAATAAAGAATTACTTAACTTATTAAATTTTTGTTTAGATAAAATTTTATCATTTTCTTGGGCTGTTCGTAGAAAATTTTGTATCTGCTCTAACTTTATTATAGATAACAACTCAAATTGTAAATTATTTTTATCATATTCTAATTTTAAGGGAATGTTTTCTTCCTTAAAGAGATTGGTTAATTCGGTAGCAACTTTAATTTTGGTGTTTTTCTTAACATTAACCAATATTTCGTGTTTTTTCTTAGAAGAAAGCTTTTCTTGAGACAAATCATATAATATTTTACTTGTCTCATCTGCTATTCTGCCTAAATTCTCATTAAATTTCTGAGATAATTCATTTTTTACTACCATAATGTAATTTCCTATTTTTAAAATAATTCTATCTATTAATAATAAATTATAATTTTAAAAAAATAGTAAATGATTATAATCAGCTTAAATATTAACTTATAATACAAATTAACAATTTTATTTAAGAGAAAGAAAGTTAAGCTCTTGCTCATAACAAAAAGATATTATAATATCCCCGCTATCACTATCAAAATTGAGTCAATAATGCCAGAATTACCAGAAGTTGAAACTGTCTCACGCGGACTTAAAAAGGAAATATTAGGCCATACTATAGATCACGTGATTATTAATAATGTGAAGCTACGCGAGCCAATTCCAAGTAATTTATCTGAAATTATAGCAGGAGCCCAAATTCTAGATATTTTAAGGAAAGCAAAATATATATTATGTCAGTTAAATAATGGCTATACTCTTATTTTTCATCTTGGGATGACCGGCAAACTTCTGATATCGTTTAATCCTTATATTCCCGATAAGCATGACCATGCTATTTTTCAATTGTCTAACAATAAAAATATAATATTTAATGATGTGCGTAGATTTGGATTAATTACCATAACAGAATCTGATAAATTACACCTTTTGCCTATTTTTAATAAGCCTATTATAGAGCCTTTGAGTGATCAATTTAATATAGAATATCTAACAAAAAAGCTAAAAAATAAGCAAATTCCTATTAAGATGGCTTTGATGGATAATAGTGTAGTAGTGGGAGTAGGAAATATTTATAGTAATGAAGCTTTATTTAGAGCAAAAATAAATCCAAGAAGAGCAAGCAATACACTTACCTTAGAAGAACTTTCCCTCTTAATAACAACGATTAAAAATATATTAATAGAGGCTATCAATCTAGGTGGATCAACTTTTAGAGACTATACTGATGCAAGTGGGAAAACAGGTAATTTTCAAAATAAATTTACTGTTTATAATAGATATGGTAAAAATTGCATGGTATGTTCTGGCGTAATAGAACGTATTAAACAAGGTGGTAGATCAACCTTTTATTGCATACACTGTCAAATATAGTAAATTGAAATCTTTAATTGGATAATGGTTTAATAAATTTAACTAATTCCGCTATGAAGCGTTATTGCATAGTTCAAAACAACCCTCTTAGTCATTATACTTCTCACCTATTTTGAACCATGCAATTACCTAAAGCACAGGTGAAAAAGTGATTATAAAGTAAATTCTACCATCACAGCATATAAATAATCAAAATACCATAATATAGAAGTGGAAAGAGTCAAAATGAATATAAAAAAGCTCAATAACATCTGCACAGGGGTCATCAAGAAAAAAACCTGTACTGCTGGCATCAATCTTGATAGTACACTACTAATTATTAAAATTAATAAGCTAACTATAACATAAGGAGAAGCTATCTTAACGCCTATTTCAAAACTCTCAGCTACTGCTTTAATAATAGCATTCAGCATATCATCTACTATCAATATTTGATAAGGTAATAGTTGATAACTATCTATAATAGCTTCTATAAACACATGATGCATATTGGTTAGAAATACCATAACAATAGCCAAGCTGCTTAAGAAAGTACCAAATACCGCACCTTGGTCTCTTTGATTATAATCAAACATGATTGCCATACCTAGTCCAGATTGAGTAGTAATAAGCATTCCTGCTACATGTAATGCACTAAATAATATACGAACAATAAGGCCTAAAAATACCCCCATTAGAATTTCAATAAATAATATTAAAAATAGACTTATAATATCTTCGGGCATTTTAGGAAGATATACGCTTACTATAGGGTATATAATTATACTTAATATTATTGCGAAAAGTAACCTAGAACGTGACATTACATATAATTCACCTATACCAGGCAAAACCATTAAATTTGCGCCAACTCTACAAAATACTAGAATTATTTTAAATAAATAATCAGCAGTAATACTTTCAGGCAACCCTATCCTACATAAAAATTATAAATTAGACTAAGTATATCTAAGAATTACTTTCAAGTACAGTACTAATATCAGGAGCATCTACCTGTTTCATTCCAATCACATGATAACCAGAATCTACATATAAAGTTTCACCAGTAGTACCACTACCAAGATCACTTAACAAATATACACCTGCTCCACCTACATCCCAAATAGTAGTATTACGCCTAAGCGGAGAGTTATACTCATTCCACTTCAATATATATCTAAAATCTCCAATTCCAGAAGCAGCTAAAGTTTTAATAGGACCAGCAGAAATTGCATTTACTCTAATATTTTTTTTACCTAAATCTACCGCTAAATATTGTACACTTGTCTCTAATGCAGCTTTTGCTACTCCCATAACATTATAATGTGGCATAACTTTTTCCGCTCCATAATACGTAAGTGTTAACATACTACCACCTTCTTTCATCAAAGGTTCTGCATATTTGGCTACAGATGTAAAAGAGTAACAAGAAATATGCATGGTCATAAGAAAATTCTCTAAAGTAGTATCTACATAACGTCCACGTAATTCATTCTTATCAGAAAATGCTATAGCATGCACAAGAAAATCTAGCTGTCCCCATTTCTGCTGTAACTCACTAAATAATTTTTCTACACTAGATATATCAGAAACATCACAAGGAAAAATCATATCTGATCCAAGTTGATTTGCTAAAGGTTCTACCCTCTTTTTTAAAGAGTCTCCCTGATATGTAAATGCCAGCTCTGCTCCTTGAGCTCTTACTGAGGATGCAATTCCCCAAGCTATAGACTTATCATTTGCAACACCCATAATTAAGCCCTTTTTACCTTTTAGTAAGCTGCCACTTAAAGCCTTACCTTCATCATTTTTCATAATATAATCCTTTTATTTAGAAATATACATTTATAGTAAACTAAGTTGGAATAAATATAGCATCGTTCCTTATATTATTTTCACGACTAACTTTTTACTATAACTCTATAGATACTAATATCTTGCTCAAATTTTTTATAAAATATAAAACCTTATCTCTCAATATAAAAATAGTTTAAATGCAGTACTATTTCAATATTTTTGTAACTAATTAAGCAGTTTTACCACTAAGACGTGCAATAATTTTGTCTTTGCCAAGTATAGGTAGTAAATACTTTAATTCTGGACCCTGTGATTTTGCCGTTAAAGCAAGCCTAATTGGTAAAAATAAATTTTTTCCTTTTTTGTTTGTTTCATTTTGTAGAATATTCATCCATTTTGACCAACTATCTATACTTAAATCTTCATTTGGCAATAACTTAATTGCCACATCAGTTAGCAGTTTATCTTCTATAATTGGTGTCAATGGCTGCTTGCAAATATTCCACCATTCTTTTATATCATTCAAATTTTCTAAATTATCACGTATTAATAACCAAAAATCTTCACCAATATCATGAAGACCTAATTCATCTACTCGTGATCTTATTTGTTCAAAAGATAATATACTTAATAATTTGTGGTTTAATTTAAGCAAATCTTCTTGCTGATAACTAGTTGGAGATAAAGTGAAATTACTTAAATCAAATTCATCAACTAATTCTTGTAATAAAGATCGACCCACTATAGATTTTGAAGTACCTAATTTTGCAAGGAAACTATTAATAGTCATAGCTTCAATACCAGCTTCACGTAATCCTTTAATATCAAATCCACCTAGTCTCTTAGAAATTTCTCCTTCTTTAGCTTTAATTAAAGCTAAATGAGCGAAATTAGGCGGAGTAACATTTAAACTTTCAAAAATTTGTATTTGTACAGCCGTATTCGTCACATGATCTTCACCACGTATAATATGGCTAATTGCAAAATCTATATCATCAACTACCGAAGACAAAATATACGTCATACTTCCATCTTCTCGTATCAATACAGGATCGCTTGCATACCTTCCTTCAAAAACAATTTTATCTTTTACTAAATCATTCCAACTCGTCTCCTTGCTTTCATCAAGCAAAAAGCGATAATGCGGTTTTTTTCCCTCCTGATGTAACTGTTCCTTTTGCTTCTCAGTTAATTTAAGAGCAGCACGATCATAAATTGGAGGTAACCCTGCGTTTAATTGTATTTTCCTTTTCATATCAAGCTCAAAACTAGTTTCATAACAAGGATATAATTTACCTTGCTGCAATAAGAGATCCTTCACTTGTTCATAGCGTTTGAGTCTGGAAGATTGGTTTATAGTAAAATCCCACTCTAGCCCAAGCCATTTCAGGTCTATCTTTAATTGTTCTTCATATTCCTTTTTTGAACGCTCTAAATCAGTATCATCTATACGTAGCATAAACTTGCCATGAAACTTCCGAGCATATAAAAAATTTACTAATGCAGTACGTATATTACCAACATGTAATAAACCTGTGGGGCTTGGAGCAAAACGCGTAACAATTGACATAATATATTTTCTCTAATAATTTTAAATTACAAATCCCTATTTACAAAAAGCTGTACAATACCTATCTTCAATAACCATTCCACCACAATTTTGGTAACATAAATTATAATCATTATAGCAAAAATTCTCACAATTAGTTTTATTACTATCACATCTATAATCATAATTTCTATTATAATTATGATAATAATCATAACGTCCATATTTCTCAGAATTTTTATTATTCTCCGTAGCGATCTTTGCCATTTCTACAATTTGAGCACTACTTATACACATCTGTTCTGTATTATTACAATTATTAAAACACTGCCCTTTCTGCATTAAACACATACTCACACAAGTTCTACCTTCAGGATATTCAGGAGGTATATAATTATATTTAGTACCGTATATTGGAGCACAAGCACTAAGCATTACGATAAAAAATAATATCAATTTTTTATTATTGTACCACATAAAACCCCTCATATTATATCTATAGTCAATATACTTTGATAATAACAAAAATATATTAATAATATACTTTTACTATTAAAATTTAATATAAAATTAACTTAATAATCATAAAATACAAATCAAAAGTTGTAGTTTATTTAGAATAATACTATATCTTACATACAGAGTAATTTTTATAATTCAAATAGCAAGGCAAGTTCTATGCTGGAATGCCACAAAAGTTTTATACAACAATTACAAAACGTAATTGAATTTGATATAAATAATCACAACTTTTCTTCATTATTAGTCATAGAAATTAAAAACATGCCTATTCTAATTACACTCTATAATAAAGAATTTGTTTATAACGCTCTACACATGCTAAAACAAGATCTTTTTTTAAAATTAAATCAATTACACCAAGAACAAGATGATAATAGCGTTAAATCTCCAAGTAATATTATTATCAATGTAAACGATTCCTACATTTACATAATTATACATACTAACTTAGACGAGATAGGTCAGTATGTTTATGCTTTATATAACTATATACAACTTTTTTCTTATAATAATGACTTAAAACCTTTACATTTTACTCCAAATATTAGCGGCATATCTATCCCGCACGATGCGAGTAGTGCCATAGAGGCTTTAAATAAAGCATATACTGTATTAAATACGAATAATAATTTTACTTACTCAAAATATTATACTTCATATAAAGAATTTATAAATAATAAAGAGCATTTCAAAAGATCCCTAATTCTTACATCATGCATAAAAAAAGCTTTATTAGAGCAAAAACTGAGATTGGCTTTTCAACCTATTATAGAAAGTAAAACTGGTAATGTAACCCATTATGAAAGTTTATTAAGAATAATTAACAATGAAGGACGCATTGTTTCTGCAGGCCCTTTTATAGAACAAGCTGAAGAAATGGGATTTATTAGTTTTATAGATGAAGCAGTGCTAGAAATGGTAGTAGAAGAATTAAAAACTAGCCCCAATATCCATTTAGCATTTAATTTATCTGCCCTTGGTATCCATAATGAAAACTGGTTAAAAAAGACCAAAAAATTACTTCAAGATTCAAGTTTAGCAAATAGAGTAATTGTTGAAATCACAGAAACTGCTGCTCAA